>CAVZMS010000065.1:0-40152 GCA_963776085.1 uncultured delta proteobacterium | reverse complement strand
TTTATCACTTGCCAGTCACGGGATGCCGGTAATGGAACGGCACTAGGTACGAGTCGGGCCAGAAGCGAAACGGCTCCGATTTTAATTCGTCCGGGCCTCGTGGGTCGTCCGGAAAAGTCTTGGTGAACGGCGATACCATCAGCAGCTTGACATCAGAATGCGCCCAGCCCTTCTCATACTCTGTCTGCCAGGAAAGGTTGTAGTTAAGAATTTTAATTTTCCAAACACCATTTTCTTTGACGTAGGTATTTTCATAAACTCCGCCTTCCCAGAACTGGCTTGGTATGGGAGTAGTATTCGGTTTGCTTTCGTGTACTCCGCCCATGAGGAAGCAACGGAAGCGGCCTTTGGCTGTCATGCGATCAGGCGCGACATCTACTATATCCTGCAACAGCAGGTGGTCGGTTAAAATACCGTATGTCGGGCCTTTAATATCGAATCCGCCTCCGAACATACGTTTCACTCCCGCTTTTCCCTTGAAGATACCATTGAGGAAATGCACTTCGCTGCCTTCTTCAGCAAATAGATCCACAATTTCCGGGAACAACCATTTATCCATATAGTAGCCATACTTGAAATGGAGAGTTCGGATGGCCTGAATGTCCTCGAGAACTCCATTCCTCAGTGAAAGCTCAGCAATCTGTTTCTTCAATGCAGCAATTTCCTCTTCGATTGTCATTTCGATCTCCTATGGATGATGAATGAATTTATCTTCATTGTGGCTTAGCTGCCCGAGCTCGGCGCAGCATTTCATCCAAATCGTCATTTAATTCGAAATAGCCGCCGGATAACTCATCATAACGGCCTGAAGCAAGATCCATACATCTCTGAGCGCATCTGTCTAAATCGAGAAGGGAATTAGGATCAGCTTTTCGCGCCTTCAACGCCTGGATCATATCGGCTTTCCAGCGCTGCGCGCCGGGATCACGCATAGTGATCTCCGCAAGTTCTGTTATTACGAATCCCGGATCGATCGCGAAGGCGCTGACGCCGAATTCCTTAACTTCGAAGGCTGTTAATTGGATGAGTCGATTCTGGCTGGTTTTTCCTACGCAGTATGCCGACATGGCAAAATCAATACGATGCGAGCCTATGGCAGAAACGGTGATGATGCGGCCGGCACGTCGTTCAATCATTGACGGCAGCACTTCTCTCATATACATAAACAGAGCGCGAAGGTGGACTTCCTGTGCGAACCACCATTCGTTGGGATCTGCAGCCCATGTTGGAGCGAAAGGACCCGGAATACCGGCATCATTTACCAGAAGTGAGATCGGGCCGAAACGTTCTGTTGTTGCACGCACAACATGTGCGACATCAATAGGGGATGTTACATCTCCGCGGACGGCCAATCCGCGGGCTCCGGCGGCTTCAATTTCCGCTACAGTCTGATCCAACTCAGCCTGAGTGCGTGAAGTTACCGTTACTGCTGCTCCTTCGGCGGCAAATCTCAAGGCGATTGCCTTGCCGAATCCGCGAGCGCCCCCGGTTACGAGTGCCACTTGTCCTGCGAGTGCCTTGGTCATCTTTCCTCCTCCGTCTTCAATTGCCTCTGTAATTCTTGCAACAAGTGAAGAATAATACCTGACTACAGATAAAATATTTATTACTTGATCATGGCCTTCAATTTTTCTACTGCCGCCTTACAGCACTGGCTCCGCTTTCATGCAGTATTTGTACAAGACGCTGGTTGGGGTAATCGCGATACAGGCCTCCATGGTAAGCAATGATGCTGGTGATATCGCAGCCAGCCAGCTTTCTCAGCGATTCGATCGCCATCCGCGTATCGGCATTGATAAACGAAGGCGATGGCACAAGCTTTCCGTTTTCCACGAATAACGCATCCCCGGCAATCATTGTCTTACTTGTTATATGAAAGAGGCAGACATGGCCTGGCGTGTGGCCTGGTGTATGAATGATCTGAATGCCGCCGCAATAAGGCAACACTTCGCTGTCGCTGATCGTGCGGTCAACCTTCAGCTTTTGATTCTTCATAGCATCCATCATGGATTGCATTGCCTGACGCCGCTCCTCCGAAACGCTCTTCATCTGTTCTTCCATCTGCTTGCGCATCGCCGGCGTCATCTTGATGGGAATGAGTTCGCCCTGGATATAAGGCACCTCCCTGGCATGAGACAGCACTTGAACAGGATGCGGCAATTCCAGCTGCAGATCTCCCAGGCTGCCGATGTGGTCGAGATCGTGATGGGTGATAATGATCCGAGTGATTTTTTCGAACGGAACGCGGGCTTGCTCTATTGCGCCGCGGATCAGTGAAGCCATTCCAGGCAAACCAGCATCCACCAGCACAACATCCTGTTGGTCCCACAACAATGTCGGATAGAACGTGTTGGGCCCGTCCATTAGCTCGGCCTTCAATTCGAGCATTTCCACTCCCGGTGCTATGTGCATAGAAGCCTCCATCGATATTTATTCTTTATCATACTCTTTGTTCTGCCGCGCGTGATTGCAAAATGGCCGCATTTGTGTAAAAAATACATCCGCCATCCATTGTACTTTGACGGCATGGCGAAGGGACACCGGTAGATATTTGTTTGATAAGAACGCGCTTTTAGATGAACGGAGCATATGAAAATTTGCCCTTGTATGTCAAACCACAAACCGCATGATGCCGTTGTGGGAGGCAATAGGCTAAAAGTATAGGATATTTATCGTAGTTCTAAACTTTAGAGGCATTGAATTTTGTTTAGACTACTAAATGAAGTATTTAATGGGGCAGGATTCAAGTATTATTACGACTATGCTGATTCATAGATATACAATATTAAGAGAATTTCGTTCTAGATATTTATAGCGGTAAGTCTCCTCTTATGCTGGGTCTACATATAGCCACTTATCGGAAGCTGGGATTTGGGAGGTTGAATAGTCTATGCCGTATTCTATTTTCTTTGGCGGCCCCGCGGCTTTGGGCGGCGGCCTGGCATTTACATCCCAAAGATTTAAATGTTTGAGTATCTTCTTTACCTGCCCGCCATCGCCTTTGATACCCTGTTATTAAGCACGATCACTCTCTCAATTGTGGGAGGTTGGTAAACGACTCATACTATGTATGGGCAGGCAGGCGGGTGACCTCCTCATCCTCTATAACGCTGATTACATTCATCTCCCCCGAACATTTCGGATAAGTCAACGGGTCAACTTCAGACGATTCTTCAATTCATTACACGTTCTGTATTTTTCTTACGCAGAGTAGCTCACGATAGGCGAGGGGGCGGCCCTGCGGGGCATCCGAGCGAGGACGATGAATGCAGAAAATGACGCTAAAACATTCAAAACATGTTATTTATACTTGTCGTATTCCTTTGCCGCCTCCATCATGGCACGC
The DNA here is from genome assembly GCA_963776085.1 of uncultured delta proteobacterium. Classification (GTDB taxonomy): domain Bacteria; phylum Desulfobacterota; class DSM-4660; order Desulfatiglandales; family HGW-15; genus CAVZMS01. The sequence continues at coordinate 36,806 of CAVZMS010000065.1, read as the reverse complement.
AGGTTATCCGGATTCCCCTGATCAACATGAGCGCCGCCGAACAGAATAAAGCCTCCGCCGGGCGCGCCCAGATGCTGGACCAAGGAAACGGTAAAACGCGAAGGGTTCTTTATACGGCTTATCGGCTTGTCTCTGGTGAGCTCTTTACTGTCAGGAGGATGTATCCCGCCCCTGAATCTTGAGCCTGCAATAGAAGGCAGGAATGCACAATCTTTATTTTTCATTGCTCCCGGTTCCGGATAAAGACTGGAGATATCTTTTGTGAAGTTCCAGTTCCCTTGACGCTATTTCCGTATTCGTTTCATAAATCGCGGTCTGCATATCCCTGAGGATCTGGATAGAGCGCTCGAAGTATTCGATACGGTGGCAATAGGTCTTGAATTCTGTCCCGTTTTTTAGATGAGATTCCAAGGGGCGGTCGAATTTCTTAATCATCTCTTCAAGATGAACATGCTCTTTGTCAAAATAGATGTTATACCTTCTTTTCAGATTCGGCTTTGACTCACACCGGTTTTGATAAAGTTCATAAACCTCATCGGCCCTGATACCGGGAAAATTGAAATAGCCGTAATAGCTCATACTGTAGCGGTATTCGGGAGAGACCTGGACCTGAAAGGCCGGTTGTATGAACTCTTTTTCAAAAGCGGAGAAGGCGGACTCCCGAGCCGTGTCTTTCTCCTCTCTATCGTCGAAATACAGCGTGAACAGATCATACCCCGTCACCTTTGTAACGAGAATGTGCACCAGGCTCATAACGGTCCCCTTTCCTTAATTATTGTTGCCCATACGGTTTTTCTGCGGCAGGAAATGATTCTGCATTTGATAAGAACGCGCTTTTAGATGAACGGAGTATAAAGAATCTCCCCTTGTATGTCAAACAAAATTTAGCCGCAGGATGTTGTGACGGGAACTCGACGAGCCGGGTTTATTATGGTCGCTTTTGAGGTGCAAAAAGTTTAGACTTCCTGCCAGAAGTGAATGAAATTGCCATGCTTATTTATTTTCTACTACATTATCAAGTCTATAATATTGGCAAAGTTTAGATTTCACAAATAAACATGCAATGGAGAGCATATTCTTATCGTAGTCTTCGCTTTTGAGATACTGGAAAGTTACGACTACCAGATCAAATCAACACCTAATTCAACGGATATCTCAATTACACTGCAATAAATCTCAAAAATTACACAATTAATTAGGGGAAATATTCATATAATATGCAATACGATATTATGCACCGTAACTTTCTTGACACACAAGTCTAAATCCCTATATTCTACTCTCAAAATCAGCAGGATCCAGCGGGTTTATCAGAAGTTCAGTGCGTTGCGCGAGACGCGTAATTTTATTTCAGTAAAGATCCGGGCTTAACTTGTGTGATAATGCGAGGCGAATATAAGGATGTTTTACTTTTTACGGGGGGATCACTATGTTAAAACGTATTTCCTTTTCACTATTGGGCACCGTTATATTATACAATATTGTTTTTTCGCTATTGGGCACAGCTATAGCAGCGTCGACGTGCGAAAATCTTACAAATCTTAAGCTTGCCGATATCACCATCACTAGCGCATCTGTTGTTCCCGAAGGCCCAGCTCCAAAAGTTGTAGGATTTGGCGGAGACTTCCCGGGCGGAGCGTCTCAGACGAATATTCCGGCTCATTGCAGAGTTCAGCTGGATCTCCGGCCTACTTCCGATTCCCTGATTAAAATGGAACTCTGGCTGCCCACTGAAAATTGGAATGGAAAATTCATGGGCATTGGGAACGGTTTTTTTGCGGGCTCTATTCAGGGCAGGATGTTTGATATGCCGGAAGCCCTGAGGCTCGGATATGCCACCGCTGGTAGCGACACGGGCCACCAGGAGGAGGGCGGGGATTGGGCCATCGGCCATCCTGAAAAAATGATCGACTTTGCCTATCGCTCAACCCATGAAATGACCGTCAAAGCCAAAGAGATCATCAAGGCCTTTTACAATCGGAAGGCGGAATATTCCTATTTTAAAGGATGCTCCACTGGCGGCCGCCAGGCCCTGATGGAAGCGCAACGATACCCGGATGATTACGACGGCATTATTGCCGGTTCCTGCGCCAACCGGCACATCCACATGTGGACTGCGGGAGTCGCTCAAAGCGTCGATCTATACCGTCATCCGGAACGGAGTCTCACGGAGGAAAAGGCTTCCCTTGTAAATCAGATGGTCATGAACACTTGCGACACGCTCAAGGAAGGATTCCTGAATAATCCTCGTCAATGCAAGGTGGATTTCTCGAAACTGCTTTGCGCCGGGGATAAGGATGACAACACATGTCTCACGGCTGAGCAATTAAAAACCGTCGAAACATTTTACGGCGGTGTGAAGAACTCGAAAGGTGAACTGATCTTTTCGGGTCAGGCTCTCGGCAATCCAATACCGCCCCAACGCAGCACAAACCAGGGGCCCGGCGTCCTGTTTGATATTGTCCGAATCGCTTTCAACGATCCGGACCTCGACTGGCGGAAATTCGATCTTGACAGGGATATGCCGCTGATTGACAAAGCCGTAGGTTATGTCGATGCCGTGAATCCCGATCTTAGCAAATTTAAAGCCAGTGGCGGAAAACTGCTGCTGACACACGGATGGTACGATACCGGCATTACTCCTGAAACGACCATCTGGTATTACGAGAACGTCCTCGATACGATGGGTAAGGATCAGAGCGACTGGATACGTCTCTTTCTTGGACCAGGGATGGGGCATTGTGGTGGCGGTCCCGGTGTCAATAGGTTCGACTCCATTGGCACGCTGGAGAAATGGGTTGAAAAGGGTGTGGCTCCCGACCAGATAATGGGATTCGGAAGAGATGGCCTTACACGTCCTCTGTGTCCCTATCCACAATACGCAGAATATAAAGGGACCGGAGACCTGAAAAACGCAGAGAACTGGACCTGCAAATGGAAAATGGGGACGTCCTTAAATAAGTAAGTAACTAACCATTACATATGTGCAAAACGCGACACTCTTTTAAAATTAGTGGAGCCCCGCCGACTGAAGTCGGCGGCACCAATGCTCCAGCTTCGGCGAAACCCGCCGAAGCACATCCGCCTACGCTAATCATGTTAGCAATAAACGCGGCTATTCGCCGCATTACTAACACAGCTTCGGCGGATACCCTTTCCTCATTCATCCGCCAACTGAAGTTGGCGGCTTTCTGCGAAGGCGGGTAACCTCGTTGACAGGAAAGATCAATAATTGTTATTCAGTCCATACCGGAATCCAGGATTATATTTTAAAAGATCATCCCCATTCTGTGTGGCATAGGGGTTAAATGAACGGAAAAAACAGGGCAACCATCAAACAGGGATCGCGTGTAAAGGTCATGCAGAAACAGGATCAGCGATCAGGGAAACTGACGGAAGGGACAGTGAAGGATATCCTCACAAACTCATCGACTCATCCCCACGGGATTAAGGTGCGACTTGAAAGCGGCATAGTGGGAAGGGTGAAAGAGGTCATCCCATAAGAGGCCTCTTTCTTTTGAACCGGGGTCGGCCGGTGTATGAAGGGGGTCAAATCTTTAATTTTGACAATAAAGTAAAGGAGTCAGGGCTCCGTTTGATCTGTAGACCCCTTTTATCTAACTTTGCCCACAAAATTACCAGAATCCTTATTCATAAATCATACAGAGACTTGACCTCTTTTTACACTTCTCAAACAATAAAGTTGAATCAAGAGCAGACCTGATCCCTTTTACTGTTAACTAATTAAGCCTGTGTAGTCACCTTATTACCTTCCTGGGATGAATTGCAATTTGATACTAAAATGATTAAAATATAGATGAAATTTATAATCGGAAAAATTAGAACTTTCGATCTCTTTAAATCGATGCCTTCAATGCGAATCAAATATTTGGAGGTGATGAAAATGAATAAAAATCTTCAATTAAAAAAAAGGAAGTACCTTGGTGTATTGGGCAGGATAGCAATCAGCCTGTTCTTAGCATCAGCTTTGGTCGGTTGTGCCCATGTAATCTCAAAAGAAACCCTGAAAGAAGTGGATCAGGGCATCAGTTTTGAAGAATTGAGTAAGGATCCCGGGAAATATCTGGGGAAAACGGTCCTTTTAGGAGGGGTCATTGTCAAAACAGAGAACAAGAAAGACGGCACCCTCTTAGAGATCTACCAGACAGAACTTGATAGTTACGGAGAACCCATAAACACCGATGTTTCTCAGGGCCGTTTTCTAGCCATGGATAAGAGGTTTCTGGACAGCGAGATCTACCGGGCCGGCAGAAAGGTTACCGTAGCCGGTGTTGTGAATGGCGTAGAATCAATAAAGTTGGGGGAGATTGATTATCCATATCCTTATCTTATGATCAAAGAGATTCATTTATGGAAAGAAGAACCGCGCCTCAGATATGGTCCACGCGATTGGGATTTTTGGGATCCATATTGGGTAGATCCCTGGTATCGATGGTACTGGCCATACACATGGGACTATCAATACTGGCCATACGCATGGCACTACCGGTACTGGTCATACAGATGGTACCATCAAAACATGTACAATAAGCAGGACACCACTAAGAAGTCACAGCAGGGTCAAGAAGTCAAGCGCAGCGCGCAGAGGACATAGAGCAATTGATATAGGGGACGTACGTTAGGATGATTCGGGGTGGTGCTACAGAACTTTGAAAAAATAGGAAGAGTTCAACAATGCAGGAAGGAGTGTAATATGGAAGAGGACATTCAATTCAGTCTTAATGGGAAAAAGGCAAATATCAGTGTAGAAGGCGAGAGATCCCTCCTTAGCGTATTACGCAAAGAATTTGGATTAACCGGCACAAAGTATGGCTGTGGAGAAGGACACTGCGGGGCATGTACCGTCCTGATAGACAATAAAGCCGTAAGGTCATGCCATACAACCATGGAAGAAGTTACGGGTAAGGAGGTCGTAACCATTGAAGGCCTGGCAGGGGGCAAAGACCTTCATCCTTTGCAAAAGGCGTTTATAAAACACGACGCAACGCAGTGCGGATTCTGTACGCCGGGAATGGTTCTCACGGCCTACAGCCTCCTGCGGGAAAATTCAATGCCTACCGAATCCGAAATAATATACGCCATGGATGATAATCTCTGCCGCTGCGGGTCCTATAAGCGGATAATACAGGCGATTCAGACCGCGGCTGAAGAAATGAGGGGAGGGCAGATCAAATGAAAGATGACAATAATGTTCAGGAAGCGAGGAGCCGGTTTTTTATTGAACCGCCGTGATTTCATTAAAATAACAGGCAGCGGTATTCTGGTGTTTTTTACAGTCGGAGATATTGATGTTTTCGCGCAGCCAAGCGGCTTTGGCAGCGATTATCCCACGGATTTTAACGCCTATCTCAGAATCGGGGAAGACGGGCGGGTGACATGTTTTTCCGCTAAAATAGAGATGGGACAGGGAGTTATCACGTCACTGGCCCAGATGCTGGCCGAAGAGCTGGATGTGGAATTAACATCAGTTGACATGGTAATGGGCGATACTTCGCTGTGCCCCTATGACTTCGCCACTGTCGGTTCAAGGAGCACGAAATTTTTCGGGCCTCCCTTAAGAAAAGCGGCGGCGGAAGCGCGGGCGGTGCTCATTCAACTGGCCGCAGAAAGTCTCAATGTGAACCCGGACAGACTTTTCTCTGAAAATGGGATCATCAGGGACAGGGAAAATCCCGGGACGAAGATTTCTTACGGACAGCTCGCGAAAGGGAAACGCATTGAACGGCATCTTAAAGAAGATGAAGTGGCTATAAAGCATTATTCAAAGCACAGGATTTCAGGCAAGGCCACGCTTAGAACTGATTCCCTGGAGAAGGTCATTGGCAAGGCTAAATTCGCAGGGGATATATCTCTACCCGGAATGCTTTATGCCAGAATATTGCGGCCGCCCAGCCATAACGCGCGGTTGACAAAGGCTGATGTGTCCGCGGCAAAAAAGATTAAAGGAGCCATTATCATTGAGGAAAAAGACCTTACAGCGGCGCTTCATGAAATTCCGGAAGAGGCTGAAAAGGCCCTTGATCAGATAAAAGCCGAGTATGAAATACCGGAAAAAGATCTGGATAACAGGAACATATTTGAATATCTGGAAAAAAACGCGCCTCAGGGGCAAATGGTTACTCAAAAGGGAGATATCGATAACGGCCGGAAACAGGCGGCAATATCAATTGAATCCAGATTTCTGAACCATTATGTGGCCCATGCGGCCATTGAAACGCACACCGCTGTAGCCGCGATTGAAAAAGACGGGGTGAAAGTCTGGTCATCCACCCAGGCGCCTTTCATGGTCCGGAGTTCCGTTGCTCAGGCGCTTGGTTTTCCGCCTGAAAAGGTTCGAGTTCTTCCGGTTCATGTGGGCGGCGGATTCGGCGGGAAAACCTCGAATCTGGAAACTGTTGAGGCCGCCCGGCTGGCTAAATTGACAGGAAGACCCGTACAGGTCGCGTGGACAAGAAAAGAAGAGTTCTTCTATGACGCGTTCAGACCGGCGGCAGTCGTAAAGGCTGAATCGGGTCTGGATAAAGAGGGTAAAATTAATTACTGGAATTTTGAAATCCTTTTTGCCGGGACAAGAAGTTCAGAGCCTATTTATGACATTCCCCACCAGCGGGTTTTGGCAAGGGGAGGCGGGTTCGGGCAGGAAAGCATCCATCCGTTTAATACGGGAGCATGGCGCGGGCCGGGGAGCAATACCAATGTTTACGCCATGGAATCCCAGACCGATATCATGGCCCAGGCGGCCGGGATCGATCCGTTATCCTTTCGTCTGAAAAACCTGGCTGATAAACGAATGCAGCGCGTGCTAAAAGCGGCCGCGGATAAATTCGGTCATTCATTTACGAAAGGACCAAGCGGGAAGGGTGTCGGGATAGCCTGCACGGATTATCTCGGCACATACGTGGCCACTATGGCCCAGGTAAAAGTGGACAAAGAAAATGGAGACGTGCGGGTGGAAAGAATTGTCTGTGCCCAGGATATGGGTGAGATCATCAATCCCCAGGGTGCCAGACTGCAAATCGAGGGCGGGATCACCATGGCAATCAGCGCGGCGCTGAGTGAGGAAGTGCAGTTTAAGGGAGGCTCCGTACTCACGGAAAACTTCGATTCCTATGAAATTACACGATTCTCAGGGGCCCCGCAGATTGATATTATACTGATTGATAATAACGATATGGCGCCCCAGGGTTGCGGTGAACCGGCTTGCACGACAGTAGGTGCTGTTTTGGCCAACGCTGTGTGCGATGCCCTGGGCGTTCGTTTATACGAACTCCCGATGACACCGGAACGTATTAAACAGGCGATGATGAAATAGATGATCAGGGATCCCGCTAAAAGCCCCGCCAAATGACGGCGAGGTCTGAAAGACAGCGAGAGGTCTGAAATGACAGCGAGGTCTTCGACAAGGATTCCAGGAGTCAAGGATTTACCTCCTCTCCTCTTAGGGGAGGATTAAGGTGGGGTCTCATATAACCATTCTAAGACCCCCTCCAACCTCCCCCTAAGAGGGGGAGGAATTTCTTAAGACAAATTTCTACCAACTAATTGGGAGGAAAACAACAGTGTCAGGCCTACACAATTGACAAAGTTGGAGGAATATCGAAAATGTTAAACGCGTAGACCTAACACTAAGGCTGGCAATGAAGGCACCTTCTTTTGGGACATTAAAATTTATTAATCAAGAGTTTGTCCTGGTCCAATCCCGATGCAATTAAACGGAGGAAAAGAATGACAGATCCCATGTACGCTGACCTGAAGAAGTGGCCGTATCCTGTTTATTACGGAAAAGAAAATGAAATAGAAACAGATGTGCTTTTTATAGGGGGCGGTATTGCCGGATCCCATGCCGCCATCAGCGCAGTGAAAAAGGGCGCTCGAGTGGCAGTTGTCGACAAGGGACCTGTAATAAGGAGTGGTCTTGGCGGAGCGGGTGTTGACCACTGGCATCTTGCCTGTACAAATCCTGCTTCAAATATCACTCCTGACGAGATCATGGAGTATGTGTCAGGTTTCGGAGACTATGGATACCTGGAGTTCGGAAATGGTATTTCAGCCTATATCACCGCAAAAGAGAGTTACGATGCGCTCCTGGATATTGAACAAATGGGAGTAAAGGTAAGGGATGTTGATGATGAGTTTGTAGGCGCCCCTTTCAGGGATGAAAAAACAAAGCTGCTTTTTGCCTATGACTATGACAGTAAATATACAATACGTGTTCAGGCCGCAAAGGTAAAACCGGCTTTGTACAATGAAATGAAGCGGCTTGGTGTTCAAATATTTGACCGTATAACAATGACTAGTCTTTTAACCGAGGAGGGAAAACAGGGAGGCAGGGTGATAGGCGCGACCGGAGTACACAGGCGCACAGGTGAATTTTATATCTTCAAGGCAAAGGCCATTGTAATGTCCGTAGCCCGGCCTCATGACATATGGATACTTGATACTGAATTAAAGGGTTCCGGAAATATGAATGAACCCAACAATACCTGCGAAGGCCTTGATATGATGTGGAGGGCAGGCGTGGAACTTACTATGATGGAATCCAGCAGCATCCATCTGCAGACCGGAGGATTCGGATGTATTCCCTACTCAACAGGTAATTCCCACAATACATGGTTTGCATGCACTCTTGTTGACGCCGAAGGCAAGGAAATACCCTGGGTGGACAGGAACGGCAAGGTACTTAAGACGGTTGAAGAAAGGTATCACGCTGCTCCCGGACAGAGGACTTTTATTTATGACGGCCCGAAAATTACACCTGATCTTCCCGAAAGAATTGCAAGGGGAGAGTTCAAACTGCCCTTGTATGCTGATCTTCCTTCAATGCCCGAGCATGAAAGAAAGGCGATATGGGGCTTAATGATAGGAAATGAGGGAAAAACACTAGTACCCGTATTTCACACATTCCAGAACGCAGGATTCGATCCTGACAGGGATATGCTCCAGGCCACTCTGCAGCCGCCTGACCTTTATACATGGGGTTCATGGTGGAAAGGATATGGCCCACGCCAGTACAGGGCTTTAAGCGGAGGAGGCCCTTTATTTGACTGGAACCTCAAAACCAGCCTTGAAGGCCTTTATGCAGCCGGTTCAACACTTGCATGGGGAAGCGACCATTCGGGATCGGCATGTACCGGACGGTACGCCGGCAGGAATGCTGCTGTGTACGCTCTGAAGGCAAAGGAAGGTATAATTGACAGAAACCAGATTGAAAATGAAAAAGAGAGGGTATACGCGCCAGTAAGACGAAAAAAGGGTATTGGTTGGAAAGAGCTGAAGGCGGGTCTTGCCAGGATCATGCAGGACTACTGCGGTGAAGTCAAAAATGAGGAGACTCTTCAACTGGGATTATACTGGATTAATAGTATTAAGGAAAGTGAACTCTCAAAGGCATACGCCAGGAATCCTCATGAGCTGGGAAGAAGTATTGAGTTCATGGCCAGTGTTAACTTAAGCGAGGCTATTATTCATGCCTGCCTGAACAGAAAGGCAAGCAGCCCAAGACTTGGTATGAACAGGATAGACTACCCTGATGTGGACCCACCTGAATGGAACAAGTATTTAACTATAAAACTTGAGGATGGAGAAATAAAGACAGGTGAAGTGCCGTTCAAATACTGGCTGTTACCACCATATTCCGATATGTATGAAGACAATTACCAGACTCACAGCAATCTGGATTAACGGATAAGGAGGTTAAGATAAAATGGAAGACCAGGCTTATTTAACAACTAATCCAATCATGCCTAATGAGTGTGTTGAGATAAATCCTGAACTCTGCATTGGCTGTAATTCATGTGTTGATGTGTGCCGTTCCGATCTTTTAATTCCCAATCATGAAAAGGGCAAACCTCCATATGTCATGTATCCTGATGAATGCTGGTTCTGTGGATGCTGTGTAGAACACTGCCCGGTAGAGGGTGCAATTACAATGGTCTTTCCTATGAACCAGCGGGTGGGATGGAAGAGAAAGGAAACGGAGGAGTACTTCAGACTCGGAATGAAGAACCCGCCGCCCCCCAACAAAAAGCCGCCAATAGGATAGATAAAATTGTCTTACCTTACTTATACACACCGAATTCCTTGGTCGTTTCGACCCAGACCTTGACCAATTCCGGTTGGCAGCCCTCCATCTCGCCTACACCGGTGGTAATGATGAATCCGCCGTCTTTGCCCACTTCTTTGCACAGCCGGATTGTTAATTGGCGAACTTCTTCTGTGGTTCCGCCCTTGAGCAGCGAATTGGGCATGCCGCCGACAATGCACATGGTGTCACCAACAATTTCCTTGGTCTTGAAGATGTCGCTAGCCTGAAACCAGCCCACGGTCTTGCCTTTGGGCAACTTTGCCAGGTATTGGAGGCGTTCGTCCCAGACACCCTCGTAAAAGACAAATGGCATGATGCCCGCCTTCACGAGTTGTTCCAACATGGTCTTAAGTTGGGGCCAATAAAATTTCTCAAACTGAGGCAGGGACATGAATCCGTCAGAACCCCGGTGTAAAGGGATGAATGCTACATTCATGCCGGAAGAGCGGCACCAGTTGACTGCATATTCGAGTTGAAACCGAACCACCTTTTCCTGTGCAATCAGAAGCTTCTCAGGCTGGCGGTATATATCCAGCATGATGCCACGCATACCACGTAGGGTGTCGGACATGAGATCGAACGGCGCTTCGAGAGCGACGCCCGAAAAAATCGGGGGCGCAAAGCCCAGGGCTGCCAAGTGCTGTGTGGTGTAGACAATTCGTGCCTGTGCCTCAGCCTGGGCTTCGATGGCCCGGGCGAGGGCCTGCAGGGCTTTGACCACCAGCGGCGCCTTAAACACCTCGAGGTTGGACAGACTGTAGGTGCCGAAAGACGCAACCCCCAAGGGAGGGAGCAATGCCAGCCCCTCCAGCTCGGAAAAGATGCGGGGCCAGTATTTACGGATACTCCAGTCTGCGGGATCTTCGATGAAGTCGTCATAGTCTTCACTCTTCATGTATTCGCCTTCCACAAACTGAAAAGATCCGTTGGAACTCAGGCCGTGGCCGGGAAACTTTGTCATTCGATCTCCCAGCGCCAGGCTTGGCCCTGGATTGTTGTAAACGCCCATGATACTGTCCGGCTGGAAGTAGAGTGCGGCCTTTTCAAGCATCTCTATTTCCTTGTCAGCGTTTTCGTGTTGTTCCTGATGCGAAACACCGTACATATCCGCCAGCATATAGCTCATAGACAGTTGAATGGGAACACGATCGGGTTGTTTCAATTGCATGGCATCTTGCAGACGCTTGGTTCGCTCTGTAAGAAGTTGTTCAGGGCTCTTGCCGGCATCAGGGTCCGTGAATGGCTGTGTCGTCATTATGTTCTCCTCCTGCCTTCAATTGAAATTTATGATAAGAAGTCCCTTTTTTGCAGCTAGAAATTAAATGATTTGTCATTGGGTGTCAAGTTTGCCTGAGCGGATTATGCGGGCCAGAGGATGGGGAATTTCATTATCATATAAAATGTTTTGGTATGCGGCATCTTGCTTTTGAATTGATCCAGAGAAGTAACCCTCCCGAGCTCAACACAAGGTTCATTATCCCCAGTATCATAATACGATTACTCCAGTCATAGGAAACAAACAGCATTCCCAAACTGCCGGATAACACATAGGAGGCCTGAATCAGGGAAGATGCTGATCCTGTATCCTTATCCTGCTGCTCCAGTAGTAAACTGCTTGAAGGTGGTCGGCTAATGCTGACAGATAGATAACCAAAAGCAATTGAAATAGCGAAAAGCAGCGGACTCATTTGACCGATTGTCAACATCAACATCCCGCTGATAAGGGAGCCTATATAGCATGCTGTGATGATGGTTAACGGTTTAAAGAAATTTCGTAAAAACAGATATATGGGCCCGCCAACTATAAAAAAAATGGATATCGCGCCAAAATATAAGCCAAAAGCTTCCTCGCTAACACCAAATCTCTTAATAAAAATAAAAGAAGAAACGCTGATATAACCAAGAATTGGTATCGAAATTACTGAAAAGATTATTAACAATCGGGTGAAATGAGGATTTTTCAAGACGACAAGTAGTCTTAAAGTGGTTTTCAGGGTACTGACATCAGAATATTCCGTATTTGTTTCTTTAAAAGAAAGAACGAATATCCAGACCAGTATACCAATAATAACAAGCGCGCCAAACGTCCCCCTCCAGGAAGTAAATTTGATGATTTGAGCCCCGATCACAGGTGCAATTACAGGTATCGTGCCATTTAACATTGTAACAAAAGCAAGTGTACTTTCCCTTTTCTTACCCGGGAAAACATCTTTTACAATTGCCAGAGTTACAGCCATGGAGGCACCGGCACCAATAGCCTGAAATATTCTGGCTGTGATCAACTGAAAAACATTTTGACTCAACACGCAGAAAACACTCGATATGATATACAGCGGAACACCAATCAGTAAAATTCGTTTGCGCCCGTATTTATCAGATAACGGTCCCCAAACAATAGAACTGGTACTTACGAAAATAAAAAACACAACCAATGATGAAGTCACCCACGCGACAGAACAGTTCAGCTGTTCACTCATTGATGGTAACGCAGGCAAATACAGGTCTGTTGATAATGCCGGAAAAGCAGCTATTAATGCTACCAGCAATATTATCATTCTATCTGGGAGTTGTTTCGGATTATTTTGTGCTTCTTCGGAAGTAATGGATACAGTTTTCGTCATTTCTTTTTATAACCCAGATTTTGCAATAGGCATGGTATCGTGAGCTGAAAAACATTAGCGAACACGACGACGTTGGGGCAATTTTAACCAGGCAGCATATCACAAATATGTTGAGAATCAAAATTGTGAAATAAGTGTTGCAGCAATGTTTTTCAGACCACAGTGGGTGGCTACTTCAAAATCTGGGTTTAATACTCAAATTTATGATTAACACCCTGCTGTTCGCAGATGCTTGTAGTCCTTCTATTTTTTTTTGAGTAACCAGTGGAGCCCCGCCAACCGAAGTTGGTGGCTTTCTGCGAAGGCGGGTAATTTGTCAATAAAAACAGAAAAAATCATACTTGCTATAATCTTAATTTGAAGTGTAAACTGGATTTGGGTTCGGGCCAAGGGAGGTAGATGAGGGCTATAATGCATTTTTTGAAGGTAAAAAGGGAGTGGGACATTGAAATTGAATAATCAAGATCTTATCCTGGTCCGAGGCCGGAGCAAAAGATTTGGGATTATCAGGAAAAGAGAAATGGCTCTTATTACTTTCCTATGTATATTTTTCGCAGCCTTTCAATCCCCTGCAGCACAATTGACTCCGGAAACCAGCGTGCTTCTGGAACGCGCCTTATCTACAGATCCAGGCGCTGGAATCAATACCGTGTATGAGGCAATGAGGCAGATTCCCGACCGCCCTGACTGGCAGGCAGTCCTCGACGTTCTGGTGGATCAACTCCGGAACAATCCCGCAGGGGATAATAATAACCGCTGCCTCATAATCGAGTTTATATTAAGGGGGCATTCGGATGAAGCATCCATGGACCTCCGTCCACTCATTCCGGTGTTAAAAACACAAGATCCTTTTAACCAGCAAAAGGCGGCTCAGGTGATAGAAGCCGTAATATCCCGACATGATCTTGTGAAACCGGTCGAACAGGAACTGATCCGTGCCCTTATACCTTTGACAACCAGTCAAAGGGAACGTGTCGTGAGGCCGGCCCTTCAATCACTTGAATCACTCACCGGGCAGCAGTCGATCGGCCGTGATCCGGATGGATGGGTTAAATGGTATTTCTCCCGTTTCCATGAAAAAATCGACCTCTCCCGGGCTGTATACGAACTTCTTGTTATTATGCGTATCCCGGACAATAATAATACCGGATTTATTCTGAACGGACACCCTGTTCCGGATGACAAATCACTTAAGGAGGAGATCCTGGCTCTGAAAACCGAGGCGGACAGGAAGGGTTTGCGGATCAGTCTTGCAGTAGTAACAGATCAGGAATCATTGGATTCTGATGAAATAATGCTTAATCTGCTGGATAGAATAAAACCCCTGGAACCTGCAGTCAAGGCCGCTGGCATTGAGGCAGTCACATTTGCTCCGCGGACAGAGAAATACTACATTTCATGGAAGCCATCAAACGATTTTGGACTGGAGTCAGACCAAGCGAAGTGAAAAAACAAAGGGGTCGCGTCTTGGCATTTGACAGATTTCGGATTTAAAGCGTGAGTCGGATTAAAGCGGTACGCTGATTAACAATTCAATACATCAGTTGTTTTTTTATGGACATACCTTGAAACTCAGAACACGGAAGGAGATTTATATGACTATTAGACAATTTGTGGTTTTATTGACATTTGTATTTATGGCAATGGTCGTATCCGCATCATTCGCTTCGGAAAAAGTCCAGCTGCGTGCGCAAGACCGGGTGGAGATCGAACAGTTGATGTGGGATTACATTCAAGCGCTCGACTCGGGCAACGCTGAAGCATACGCTGCCTTGTTTGCGCCGGATGGACAGTTCGGCAGAGGCGCAAGCGCGTAAAAGGACGTGACGCGCTAAAGAAGATGATGCTGGATGCCAGGCAAACAATAAATGCAGAAAATACGGGCGACAAAAAGAGGCCTCGAATGTATCACGTGGTGACGAATCCGCATATTGAATTCATCGACAAGGATCATGCACGCTACCATGCATACTGGATGGGGGTGTTTGAATCGGGAGACGTTGTCTCTGCCGGGCGCGAAGTTAATGAGCTTGTGCGAATCGATGGCCGGTGGTTCATCAGTATCCGCGATGTCGCTCCCCAGGAGTAAGTATGAAAGACTGGGTCCTGCGGCTAATTTTTTTTTGACATACAGGGTCAATTTCTTTATGCTTTGTTCATCAAAAAGCGCGTTCTTATCAATCATCTGTATGCTTTACATATACGAATAAGGGGACATATGTCTGAAGATTATAAGCCTTGGACATGGAGGCCGCCTGAAGGTTTTTCAGCCCTCGATTACAGCGCATCCCGCCAGGACGCTCACGACAAATTGTCGGGTCAGGCGGTCTACACAAGGGATCTGTATTTTCCCGGCATGCTATATGCCAAAATACTTACATCGCCCTATGCCAACGCCAAAATTGTGAGCATGGATACGAGCAAAGCCGAGGCGCTGACCGGAGTACGGGATATATTAAAGTTCAGCGATCCGGATATCGCATTTGAAAACTCCACGGGCGGATATTGTTCCAGCGAATACAATATCCTGACTTCACAATCAGGATCAGCCCTTGACTTTGGACAACCACTATCGATTATATCCAATGTCAAGGGCTGAATCCATTTCACTCGCCTTCGCCAGGATGCCCCGTGCGGGAGCACGGGGAGGAATGGCGTGAGGCGACCGCGACGTAGCCCAATGGGCGAAGTCGGGTGGCTTCGGCGGAGTTCCGCTTGGCTTTGCCACTGATGCCCCGCGCGGAAGCGCGGGGAGCTTCACTCATTTCGAAACAAAACGCAAAACGGGGTCAGGTCCTGGTAATAGCCTTTAACCTTTGGCCCCGTGGGGACTGGATTGATTACTTTTTTATGGATCCGTCGGAATCTATAAAAATGTACTTGTTCCGCATGTCCTCCGGTACCAGGTCTCTCCTGGCGGTCTCGGCCAGCTTGGGGCCGTAGTGCACCTGCATAAACAGGAACGGCCGGGTCACCTTTTTAATGGTAAAGGGGCAGTGCACGGTGTTTTCCGGGATGTAGATCAGCGTCGATTTGTTGATGATGTGCTTTTCCATTTCGTCTCCCATGAAAAGCTCGAATTCCGCTCCCAGGTCCTCCGGATGTTCCGGATCAGAACCGAGCGCCACCAGCACTTCCGGAACCGGGTGCGTGTGGGGCCCGTGCCCCAGTGTTTTGGTGGCCATTTCCCCCATCCACATGGCCGAAAAGTAGTTGCATCCGTCAATGATGTCGTTGTCGGCGAACGTCACGAACATCTTGCTGGCGCCGAAGCCGATTTCCCTCTCTTCGGGAGTCAGTTCGTTGAGAAAGCACTTGCGGTATTTCGATCCCTCGGGCGCCGTGGGATCGACCGGATTCGCAGCCGCGGCCAGGCTCTCCTTCGACGGCATGAAGGCCGCCGAAAATATACCCGCCAGGGCAATTCCTGCGGCGCCCGCGGTGATTTCCTTCACAAATCCTCTCCGTGTCGTACCTTTTTCCGTGTTTCGGTCAGAACTCATGGGTGCGTCTCCTTTGAATTAATGGTTGATAATTTTATGCCGGGAGCGGCGCAAAATCCGTCGGTCCGACAAGCGTCATGTTCATTCCGATCAGAGCGTCCTCGACGGCCCTGGTGTAATTGCCGAGCACCATAATCTGGTGAAGCCCCGGGATGTTTTGAAGGAACCGGTCGGCATCCTTGATTTTTACGTCCATCGTGTTCGCGCAGACGTTATTCATGAGACCGCTTCGGGACGGGGCCCGGTCGGTGTCCATTACCTGGCTTTCAATCCGTCCCGGCCACAACGCGAAGCTTTTCAGGTCCTTGCTGAATCCGCCGATAAGGACTTGCCCGCGCGGAGGAAATTCGACTTCCGGCACGGCCCCCCTCCCGGACTCGTGGTAGGCGTGAAGCTTGTACCTCATCTGTGCGGCGTCCAGGCCGTTCAGCTTCAACGGGGCGACGCAGTGACTCACGATAATCTTTGAATCCAGGGGGTCCACCGACATCAGGTTGCACATAAAGGAGGGCTTGCGGCTGATTTCCTCCAGGAACATCGATGACAGCATGCCGCACACGTCCGCTTCGCAGGCGGCTGTTACGCCCTCGTCCCGCAATCGCGCAAACGCCAGGCAGGGATAGGGCAGTATCGGGTTCGGGCTGAGCGTGAAGCCAAGGCAATCGATCGAAACGGCGCTTAATTCCTCTTTCTCAACGATGGAACGCAGCAGGACGTAGAGTCTGCAAGCATCGACAATCGTTTTATCCGAAACCCCGATGACTTCCGTCGCCTCCCTCTTCCATCGTTCCATTTCCCTTACGGCGTCCTTGGCATCCACTTCCTTATAGAGGGCCGCCAGTTCCTCAAGCGGCCGGAACTGAATTCTTACGCCGGTGCGCCGGTAGACCAGGTCTTCGTTGAGGTTGTGGGCCGTTACGGTGGTGGAGTCGAACGGCCTTCCATAAAGGACGGCCCGACGGCCTTCGAGGATCCCTGGAGACGCTGCGATTCTGACTCGCTCCAGGGCCTGGTCTTGCGATATGGTGAACGTGACATTGGCGCCGTTTCCCCGCAGGGACGCCGAAAGATTCGCGTCGATGGGGATCAGTTCGGGATTCGTGGTAAGGACGATTACGGGAATGTCCAGGTCTCCCATGGCGTCGCACAGGCTTCCGAAGCTGAAGGTCATGCGAGGCAGAATCAGGAGGAGAATATCCATGTCCCGCTCGTGAACGGTCCGGACGATTTCTTCCGGATTCTGATAATTGACCTTTATCGAAGACACCTGGAGGTCGGTTCCCGGAATCGATCGCATCGACTCGATGTACTTTTCATGTGCCGGCGGATTGTTGCTCAGGCAGAGAAGGGTTTTTTTGCCTCCGGCGGGACGCGGCCGGATTGCTCCCGCGGAACTCTGGTCCGCGAGGGCCGCTCCCGGCAGGGTTGCCGCCATACTTGCCAGTGTCATCGTTTTTATAAAGTCTCGCCTTCCTACATGGATTCTCTTTTGATCCGCACCGGGCACCTGAATCTCCTTCCTGCGAAAAATAAAGGGGTCGCATCCAAGTTAAACAAATACAAAAAATGTTTAACTGGATAAATCTTCACTCTTGACAGATTTCAATGAAATGATACGATGATTTTCGTTTAAGACTATTAAGGGTAAAAAGCAAGGGAAAAAGATAGAGGTCGGTGGTCAGCCGCCTTCGCCGAGGCTTCCGCCTTCTTATTAATGGCTTGACAAGACGGTGTGCCAGGGGGGGTCAATAATCAGTGATCAGACAACAATTTGAGACAAAAAGTATTCTCGGTTTTCTCCTCGAAATGACAGGGGAATAAAGGTGTCAAGTCTCCGGTTGACCTTTACCTGATCCGGTAAAGAGTATATATAATCTTTTAAATAGGTACATTGACCGGCAATATAGGAAAGTCATCTGTTCTTTGCTCTGCTGGGCCTAAGACCATATTTTTTTAGGCGCTAAAAAGAGTAATATAAGAAGTCATGTTCGATGGATAACAGATTGGGTAGGAATACGTTTTTTAAGATTCAAATAATGAAGGCCCTCGGATAAGTTTCGTGGAAGATTTGTGATTGTAATCATATTGATACTGGATTATGATATTTTTTAAATTTGTTATGATGATATGGGAAAGAATAATCATTCCTTCTACTTTTTTAAAGGGAATCCGGGTATTAAGTCATATGGCGGATGTAAAAAATAATATCTCAATCGGACGAGGATTTTTTAAGGGTAAGATCTTTGCGGTTTTGCTCGCACTTCTTTTCTTTTCTAATATCGGGTGTAGAAATATACATTGCGTCAAAGGTAATTGTAAAGAAGGATATGGGATTTATTCTCTTCCAGACGGTCTTAGATATGAAGGAGAATGGAAAGACAAAATGTATCATGGACAGGGAACAATCATCAATCCGGATGGCACAAGGTATGAGGGTCAGTTCGAGGCCGGCATGAAAAACGGGTTGGGTAAAATGACATACGCTGACGGAAGGATATATGACGGCCAATGGAAGGATGATCAAAGGAATGGCGAAGGGACGTGCACTTTTCCTGGGGGCACGGAATATAAGGGCGAATGGAGTAATGATCAGCATGAGAGGTCAGGGCTCTATAAAATTTGCTGATGGAAAAGTATATGTGGGGAATTTTGAGGATGACAAGATAAACGGATCAGGCATGATGACCTTTCCGGATGGGAAAAAATACACCGGTCAGTTTACGGATGATAAGATCCACGGTCAGGGTTCCATGACATACCCTGACGGCGCTGTATGTGAAGGGTATTTTGATGACGGTATAATAAAGGGGCAGGGGACATTAGTCTTTTCGGATGGAAGAGAATATAAGGGATCCTTTGAAAATAATGAAATGAGCGGACATGGAATCCTGATGTTTTCTGATGGCGCAAAATATGAAGGGGAATTCAGGGATAACAAAATGGATGGACAAGGCTCCATGACTTATCCGGGAGGTAATAAATATATCGGGCAATGGAAAGACAACGTTCGTCATGGAAATGGGGTCTTGACTTTTTCCGATGGAAAAAAATATGTCGGACAATTTGAGAATGACATGTTCCATGGAGAGGGGGAATATACGCTTGCCGACGGGGCGATATATAAAGGAGAATTTAACAGCGGCAAGATAGACGGACAGGGCACGATGAGCTACGCTGACGGAAGACAATACACAGGCCAGTGGAAAGATGAAAAGTGGCACGGAGAAGGGACTTTAACGTGGGGTGACGGAAAAAAATATATCGGACAGTTTGACGAGCGGTAAAATTGACGGCGAGGGGGCTTATACGTTTCCGGATGGCAGATACTATTATGGCTCGATGAAAGACAACAAGTTTAATGGTAAAGGGAGTTTGACATTTCCGGACGGGAGAAAGTATGTCGGCAGCTTTATAAATAACATATTTCAGGGGCAGGGAGAGCTTAAGTTTGCCGACGGAACAAAATATAAAGGGGAATTTAATAATGGAATTATAGACGGACAGGGCACTATGACCTACACTGACGGAAGACGATACATAGGCCAGTGGAAAGAAGAAAAATGGCACGGTAAAGGTACCTTGACCTGGCCTGACGGAAAAAAGTATGTGGGACAGTTTGATAACGGGATAATCAACGGTGATGGGATATGCAATTTCATTGACGGCAGTATATATGAAGGCCAATGGAAAAACGGCATGAGAAACGGTGAAGGGGTGATATCCTGGCCGGACGGCAGAAAATATGAAGGACATTGGCTAAATGATAGATATGATGGTCAGGGGAAATACACATTTCCGGACGGAAGACAATACGTCGGGCAATGGAAAAACAGCGAATATTATGGCAAAGGAACTTTAACCTTCCCTGACGGAAGTGTTTATGAAGGCCAATGGATAGGGAGTAAAATGAATGGGCAAGGCATCTATAGATCCCCGGATGGAACCAGATTGGAAGGACAATGGAATGATGGTGAGTTTATTAAATGATAATTTACCTCTCTTGTTCTTCACTCAAATTCGCCTCTAGATCCTGTTTGGATCCTTTTTCTTTTTTTCAG
This sequence comes from uncultured delta proteobacterium, assembly GCA_963776085.1. GTDB lineage: Bacteria > Desulfobacterota > DSM-4660 > Desulfatiglandales > HGW-15 > CAVZMS01. The sequence continues at coordinate 16,519 of CAVZMS010000065.1, read as the reverse complement.
TAAATTCTTTAAGGCTGTATTCAAGAAATTCTATCTGGTTTTTAAGTGAGGAGATCTGTGCCCCTCTTTTGACACAGATGACGCCAAGGATGAAAATGATAATAAGCAAGATGATATTGATCACTATTGCCATAAATATCACATGGAAAATCATATGTATCAGTTATGAATATTAGCAGAAGTCGCCACTATCGATCCGCTTAACCCGTGCCTTAAGGCGTCGGCGTGAAAGCGTTTATTCTGTCTCAAAGGTCAAGTTGGATCATTACAGCTCGTTCTAAACCCTCCAGATCATTTTTGGATACTTTCCCGGCTTTGTTAATTTTTGGCTTTAGGCAAAAGACCATGAAGATCTGACACCTATATTTTCTACATAATACATAATAACCTTTACGGCAACGCAATATATCTTGCATTAATCTTTTAAAGATTTTATTAGTTTTAATTTGCGATCAAGATAGCACTATCATGTCATTCCTACGAAGAGACTGGATTCCGTGTCCCGCTTCACTTGCACGGAATGACGACTTGAAAACACAATGAGATACAGAATAAAGATGTTTGGGAAAAAAGACAATAAGGAAAAAGAGAAAGGTCTTTTAGACAGGCTGAGAGATGGTCTTTCAAAGACAAGGGCGGGTCTGACGGAAAGACTGGACCGACTGATATTGGGGAAGAGAGAGATAGACGAGGAGTTGATGGAAGAGATCGAGGAGATACTTTTTACGTCCGACCTGGGGGTAATGGCCAGCCGGGAACTTATCGATCTTGTACGGACCGGGGTGGCAAGGAAAGAACTGGATAATCCCGAGAGTCTGAAAGACGCCCTTAAACAGAATATGTTACGTTTCCTTGATGTCCCTGAGACGCCATACAGCGTTCCCGGTCCGGGAGAGCCCATGGTAATCATGGTGATAGGAGTTAATGGGGTCGGCAAGACCACCACCATAGCCAAGGCGGCGAATCTTTACAGGGAACAGGGTAAAAAGGTGATGCTGGTTGCGGCCGACACATTCAGGGCAGCGGCGGTCGAGCAACTTGTCATCTGGGGTGAAAGGGTCGGCGCTGAGGTTGTGAGACAGGGGCATGGGGCCGATCCCTCCGCAGTAGTTTTTGACGCAATAAATGCCGCTATAGCAAGAGGGGTTGATCTTGTCCTGATAGACACGGCAGGCCGTCTTCATACCAAGGTAAACCTAATGGACGAACTCAGGAAGATCCATCGCGTTACAGGGCGCAGGATTCCCGGCGCACCTCACCAGGTGTGGCTGGTTCTTGACGCGACGACCGGCCAGAACGCGATATCCCAGGCGGAGATGTTCCACAAAACCCTGGGGGTCACGGGGATTATACTGACAAAATTGGACGGTACGGCCAAGGGAGGGATCGTGGTGGGGATATCCCACCAGCTTGGAATACCTATACGATTTATCGGCATAGGCGAAAAGATTGACGACCTTAGGCCGTTTGATGCCGAGGCATTTGTAGAAGCAATATTTACTCCTTGATTATCTCCCTTCAATCTCCTTGAGAAGTTCCAGCGCCATCTCATTATTCGGGTCTATCACCTGGATCTCTCGAAGCTGGGCATCTGCCTTCCTGTTCTCACCCATATCAGCGTAAAGCATAACAAGATAGAATCTCGCTTCCAGATTTTCTGGGTTGATCTCTATCGCCTTCAGGAACTCCTCTTCCGCAAGGATATAGGATGATTTACTCTGATAGGCCATGGCCAGGCCGAGGTGGTTATCAAAGCTGTTCCGGTCTATATCCAGCCCTTTATTAAATGTATTTATCGCGTCTTCAATCCGGTTAACTTCAGCGTAAGCCATTCCAAGATTGAAGAAGATATTACTGCCGTTAAATCCGAGGGCAATGGCCTTTTCATAAAAGGAAATCTCCTTTTCATGATCATTAATCTGGCCGTATGCATATCCGAGATGGTAAAAGGCAAGGGCATTGGAAGGCTCTCGCTCAATAAATCGTTCATGAAGAAGGATGCCGGTATTATAATCCAATATCTTCAAGGCCTGATCAGCCTCTTCATTACATGTCCATGACCTTAATGAAGCCGTTCCGTCCTTTATGGGATATCTTGAACATCCCGCCGCGCAATTAATGGTTGCAAGACACATAAGCCCGATAAGATATATAAGATGAAAATTTCCGCTCCTTTTCAAATCCATTCCTCTAACGGGATATCAGTGAAATAGACATTTCCCTCAGCGTCGGCCGCCGGTCCCTCGGTGAAGGTGAATCCGGATTGAACCTTATTCACCGTGGCCCCTGGAGCTATTAGGCCGGCCCCTTCCTGTGCTATAATCGCCCTGCCGGTGAATATAAAAAATATTATAGGGAGTCAGAATCCAGAATAAAGTAATTATTGCATACATTAATTGTAAGATCAAAAATATTTCCAAAAAATGTCTATTGTCTTTATCATGGCTATGTGATAAAAAATGCCCCGGCTTCTGTCCCGAAGGGCCAGGATAACAGGAGCTTCATTTGGTATGGCGAAGGAGATATTGATGGATATAAAAATAATTAAGGCTAAACGTAACAAGTTAAAAGAGAAACCGGGCGATGAGGCCAATCTTAATTTTGGCGATATCTTTACTGATCATATGTTCCTTATGGACTATGAGAAGGGAAAGGGGTGGCTCGATCCCAGGATAGTGCCCTATGGCAATTTTAGCATCGATCCGGCGGCAATGGGTATCCACTATGGTCAGGAGATTTTCGAAGGACTCAAGGCCTATTATGGAAAAGACAACGGCATCTACCTTTTTCGGCCGGAAGAGAATATCAAGAGATTCAACCTATCCGCCTCAAGGGTCTGCATGCCCAACGTGGACCCCGCTGTTTTCATGAAGGGGATGAAGACCCTTATCTTATTGGAAAAAGACTGGATACCTAAAAGCCGGGGGACATCCCTTTATATAAGGCCCGCCATGCTGGCTACGGAGCCCCACCTGGGCGTCAGGCCGGCCAGATAAATACCTGTTCTTCATTATCCTGTGTCCTGTCGGGGCATATTATAAGGAAGGATTGAATCCCGTAAAGATATACGTGGAGGATAAATACGTCAGGGCCGCTATCGGGGGCACAGGTGAGGCTAAGACCGCCGGAAATTATGCTGCCAGTATCCTGGCCGCGGAAGAGGCAAAAGAGAAAGGCTTTACGCAGGTCCTATGGCTGGACGCGGCCCAGCGCAGATATATTGAAGAAGTCGGCACAATGAACATCTTTTTCGTCATTGAAAACGAGGTTATCACCGCTCCTTTGGCCGGCAGTGTCCTTCCCGGGATAACAAGGGATTCAGTTATTCATCTGGCAAAGGACTGGGGTCTGAAGATATCCGAGAGGTCACTTGCCATAGATGAGGTAATAGATGCCGCAAAGGACGGGAGACTCTCAGAGGCATTTGGGACCGGGACGGCAGCCGTAATATCTCCTGTGGGGCAGATTACCTATAAGGGAGAAGATCACGTGGTGGCCGGTGGAGAGATGGGGAAGATCTCCCAGAGGCTCTATAATGAGATCATGGCCATCCAGTACGGGGATAAGGAAGACCCCTACGGCTGGAGGGTGAGGATTAATTACAGGATTGAAAGGTTCCAGGATTCAAGGGGTCGAGTGTTGCTTTACGTTTCACGGTTGCGGTTGCGCGACTCGAATCGGTATTCGTGCAATGTATAACGGCCAGGCGAACCAGTACCGGAAGACTATAGACGAAACGAGCAGCGTAACCGAATAACGTCAAACTTATACATCTTCATCTTTATAAATCTACTCGGCGATCAATTTCTCCCATATAATTGCGAGAAGAAATTAAACAATTGCCTCCGCGACTATCTCCGTTATATCCATGACCCTGATACTGCCTCTTTCCTCTTTGGGTATGAACCTAATTCCCTTGTTGAGGTTATCCTTGCAGGCCGAGCATGCCGTGACTATTATCTCCGCCCCCACGGCAAGGGCGTCCCGCACCCTTTGCACCGCCATGTCCCTTGCCATGTTATAATCGTTTGCCATTACGAGTCCGCCGCCCCCGCAGCAGCGGGCAAGCAGCCTGTTCCTTTCCATCTCCACAAGGTCCAATCCAGGTATCTTTTTCAGGATATTCCTTGGTTCCTCGAAGATCTTAAATGACCTTCCAAGGTCACACGGGTCATGGTAAGTCACCTTTTTACCCGGACCGCCCTTGAGTTTTATCCTGCCTTCCCTGATGAGTCTGTCAAGATAATGGACGGAGTGATATACCTCCAACCCAAGATCCCCGACCCTGGGATAGAGCTTTTTAAAGGTCTTATAGCACCCGGCACAGGGTGTAACCAGTTCTTTTGCCCCCACAGCCTTTATTTTCCCTATGATCTTTTCGGCGTGTGGCTCGAAATCATCAGATCCCATGAGGTACAAAGGAAACCCGCAGCAACCTTCTTCAATGCCGAGGACCGTGTAGTCCACTCCGGCAAGATCAAGCGGTTTAATCAGACTAGGAACCATTTCCATGTCCGAATAACTTGGGACGCATCCCATAAAGAGCAGGGTTTCAGCCATGGGTTTGAGCAGCCCCTTTTGGGCCTTTTCCTCAAGGGCCGGAGGATAAATCTCGATCCTCTCCTCCCTTGGACTTCCATAGATATTCTCCGTCGTAAAGATGTTTTTCTTCAAACCTATCATCGGCGCTGAGGCGAATCCGGCCTTGTAAAGTTTTTTGCGAACCCCTTCAACGATATCGTCGACCTTTATCATGGCAGGACAGAAATAGGTGCAGGACTGACAGGTAGTGCAGCTGTAAAAGGCCTCCGCCATTTCTTTGGAGGGAGCCTCGGATCCGTTCATAAGATAAAAGGCGAGCGCGTTTCTGCCTCTCGCATTTCTTGATTCCCGATGGGTCACACTGAATGTGGGACAACCCATGCGGCAATAACCGCAGTGGATACATGAGAGGATCTCGTTATCGATTTCCACCCCGTAGGAGTTAACTCCTTCAGGATGTTCGATCAAAGGCTGGAAGGCGAAGTAATCAAAAATATCCGGTTTTTTCCCGCGTCTCCTCCAGATTCATCTTGCCCGGGTTCAGGATGTTCTCAGGATCAAGCGCCCGCTTTATCTTTCTCATCACCTCCAGGGCCGGACCAATCTGCTGATCGATATGGGGCGCGCGCGACAGGCCCGTGCCGTGTTCAGCGCTCAGCGTCCCCTTCATCTTCATAACGGTCTGAATCAGTTCTTCAGCGGCGGCCCTTAATCGTTCCCACTCTTCACGGCTCCTGACATCCGCCACGAATGTGGTGTGCACATTGCCGTCACCCACGTGTCCGAAGGATGATATCATAATGCCGTATTTTTCGGAGATAGCCTGGGCCCTTCTGATGGTTTCAGGGATCATGGTCGACGGCACACCCAGGTCCTCCGCAATGGTTATCAGGCGGTTTCCAGGCTTGATTCGTGAAAGGGTGGGGACGAGACGGCCCCTTGCCATCATCATCTCTTCCCTTCGGCTAGGATCATCGGTCCATTCAAACTCTTTGACCTGATATCTCTTACAGATATCTTGTATCCGGTTCATATCCCGGACGACAACCTCTTTGGCCCCGTCCGCCTCCATGATCAGGAGGGCCTCGATCTGGCTGGTGTCCCTTCCGAGGGCCTCTTCCACCACCTTCAGGCTGTATCTGTCCATGATCTCGCATCCGGCCAGTTTTATCCCGGATGTGGAGACCTCGGTAACAGCCTCAACCGCGGCGTTTATATCTCCGAAAATAGCGATTGCCATCGCGCTGTATTCCGGCTTAGGTTCAAGCTTTATAATAACCTCCGTTATGATCCCCAGGGTGCCCTCTGCTGCGGAAAAGAGATGGGTCAGGTCATAACCCAGGGATGTCTTGGGGGCTATTGATCCGGTTTCAATGACAGTGCCGTCGGCAAGGACGACCTTGAGTCCCTTAATGTAGTCCCTGGTGGTCCCGTACTTGACCGCCCGGTGCCCGCTGGCGTTCGTGGAAACCATCCCTCCGATAGTGGCTACGACCTCACTTGATGGGTTAGGAGGGAACATCAGATTCTCCTTAGCAAGTACCCGGTTCAACTGCATGCAGATCACGCCGGGTTCCAGCCTGGCGTAAAAGTCCTTTTTATTTATCTCGAGGATATTGTCCATAAGGTGAAGGTCCAGCAAAAGCCCGCCCTTAACGGGCAGGACAGCCCCGGTGACGCTGGTGCCTGACCCCCTGGCCGTTACCGGCACCCTCTCCCTGTGGGCCAGTTTCATAATAGCTGAAACATGTTCAGTGGTTCTTGGGAATATCACGGCGTCAGGGATGCCCTGATGCACCGACATGTCACGCGAGTAGCAGAGACATTCCACCCTGTCTTCAAAAATATTCCCCTTACCGACAATCTCCTTAATCCTTTTGATTATTTCCACTGATGACTCCCTGAAATGATCCATCATTTTTTGCTCAGGGTAAAGAATAGTATCGATAGTATCGCGCAGATTATTGAAGGTATTATCCAGAAATTAACTCTCTCTTTGAACACAAAATATCCGACTACAATAGCGGGGATCAACATACTGGACAACGAGGCAATTATCCAATAGCTTGCGCCATGATGGTTTATTATATAATAGGCCAGGATATTGATTATGAAAATTCCTACAGCGGCAAACAGAATGAGCGACCAGTTCTTTATGAAGTATTGTTGTTGAATCCCGCCATAAAGGTAAGCTAACAAAAGGAATAAAAAGGCGGAACACAGATTAAAGGATCCGGCAAAAATAAACGGGTTCTGCGAATAGGCTTTCTTGAAACCGTAAATTAGCGGTATATTACAAGCCCCAGCAAGAACGGCGAGTGTTATTGGGACTATTGCTTTCATTCCATTTATAGTGTTACATTCCTCATTATTCTAATCCCTGATGATAAAACGGGTATGGACATCATCAGCTCCAAAAAATTCCTTTGTAAATTTTTCCGCAAGTTCAACATCATATTCTTTGCAGGAAAAGATGTTGATATACGCAGAACCTGTTTTTTCGGAAAAGTGGCCCATAATGGAGCTGGTTTCAATAAACTGCAAAAGTGAATATCCCTTGGTATGCTCCTGGTTTTCTCCAAAGTATGGTGTTTGAGGATCCCCATAGGGCTTCATATCTATAACATCGCACAGATCCCGAGCGAAACGTCTTATCTCTTCTTCGCTGGATATGGTATCCCTGTTGCAATTATATAGATCCATTATTAACTCCCATCCAAAGATTGTCTTCGGCACCGGGACTGATTCTATATTCTTTATTTTTGCAACGGTATAGGTCATTTTAAACCCTCCTTCAAAAATCCTGGCACATGAAAAGCGCCTACATGGATACCTGGATTGTAATAAAGTGTCTCAATGGAAGTCCGGTTGAACTTCCGGCCCAATTCATCATAGCTTATATCCGATGGATCTATGCTGTCGGAACAAAACACAGCGGAGAAAAGTCCACCGATATATGTAGGCACCGTGTAAACATAGAACGCGGTATACCTGAATATCCCTTTAAGCAACTCGAACGCCTCCTTCTGCTCACCAGGCTGCATATTTGTCGATCCTGTTTGCCGAACCATAATACTTTCAGGGGCCATAATACCCTGTATATCTAAATAAAATTTTTCGGAAAACAGTATCCTCGCCGGACCGACGGGATCGGTGGAATCAATAATTATCACGTCAAATTTTTCCCTTGATTCACTGACGAATACGGCCCCATCCGCGATTATTAGATCCGTCCTATCGTCATCAAAGGCCCCTTTACTTATATCCGGTAAATATTCTTTACAAAACTCAATTACCAGAGGATCTATCTCTACTATGGTAGCCTTTTCAATTGATTTATACCGGAGGACTTCTCGCAGGATTCCTCCGTCTCCGCCGCCGATAATCAGGATTTTTTTTGGGTCGTGATGGGAGAGCATAGGGACATGCACCATCATCTCATGATAAATAAACTCATCCCTTTCCGTCGTCTGAACAATTCCATCTAAAAGAAGCATCTTGCCATATTGATAGGTATCCACAAGCTGCATGTGCTGAAAATTCGATTGATAGTCATAAATCACCGATCGGACACGATAACGGGTTTCCACGTTCTGCCATTTTTCACTTACCCAGTCTGTATCATGTATCATCGTAAGATTCCCCGCTTAATCTCATGCACTTCTATCCTATCGGGCTGGAAGCCCTCTTCCAGAACAGGAACAGCAAGATGGGGATTTAATGTGCCGCAAACAAAAATATCTATGGCCGCGTATTTATATTCAGGCCATGTGTGAATGCTAAGATGTGACTCTTGGAGGATCGCTACACCGGAAACACCACCGTTTGGCGAGAAAACGTGAAGGTCAATGCCGAGCATTGTCGCCCCGCATGCCTTTATCGCTTTTATAATGATGTCCCGTATGCGGTTGGGCTCGGTTAGAGATTTGGATGTCCAGATCTCAATGAGCAGGTGGACGCCAGCATATCTGACGTCACCCTCCTTGCCACAAAACTCCTTGATCGCGCCTGGCTTTTTTATAACTGTTTGGATCTCCATCAAAGTACATAAATACTCCTTTTCTTGGATTTTTACATGGGAGAAAGAGCGATAACGATAACCGCCTTCTCAAAAAAATTGAAATAATTGTTTATTAATAAAATAAACCGGGCTGGGAATCAATAAAAAAATGAATCATCAGAAATAAGTTTTAGATTTTTTTATTCGCCTTCGTCACGGACTTCAGCTCGAAATTATGGTGAGGAACAAACCCGAAGCCCTTTAAATTAAAGCACAGGCGGGTTGGCCTCGGCGCAATTCCGCTTGACACCCTGCCACTGTCAGGCGGGAGTTAGGGTATATAAAAATTGACTTACTCCTATCTATTTGATATTAAAAATAATATTGTCAGAAAAAGGATTAAGAGATGAAGCACGGGCAATGGGATGAAAGGGCCTGCAGGCTTGCCAATGCCATGTAAAAAATAGGCCTGCTAAAGGGAATTGCGCGGAAGTGGAGGATATTATCGACAATAACACCTGAGGATATCTTCAGCTATTGCGGGGGCAAGATCGCCGGTTACAAGGTCCCGAAGGATATCATATCCATAAAGGATGATGAGATGCCTAGAAGCGCGACTGGAAAGATACTGCACGGGGTCCTGAGAGACAGATACGGGACAATGATAGCGTATCCAAAGGGACTGAAAGGAGCTTAAAAAATGACGCTTCATGAACTGGCAGGTAAGCCGGCCCCAAGATCGATGCTTATTGATGTGCCGGGCCTTGTTTCTTCCTATTATACGAATGAGCCCCAGGGCCCTGTATCCTTCGGGACCTCAGGTCACAGGGGTTCTTCTCTTAAAGGGACATTCAATGAGGCACATATCATGGCCACAGCCCAGGCTATCTGCGAATACAGGGAGTTAAAGAAGATAGAAGGGCCCCTTTTTTTGGGCTTTGACACCCATGCATTGTCGGCGCCTGCATTTAGAACAGCCCTGGAGGTCTTTGCGGCCAATGGGATCGAGACGATTATCCATGAAAAAGACGAATTCACTCCCACCCCGGTCATCTCCTTTTTTATACTGGAGTACAACAGGGGAAAAACCGGCAAGGTAGCGGACGGCGTGGTTATGACCCCATCACATAACCCGCCTCAGGACGGGGGATTCAAGTATAATCCACCTCACGGGGGGCCGGCGGATGTTGACGTTACAAGGTGGATCGAGGACAGGGCTAATGAATTGATGGCTAAAGGCAATAAAGGCGTAAGAAGGATATCCTATGAAAAGGCCCGGAAGGCCGATACAACCCATGAAGAGGATCTTATCTCACCGTTTGTGCGATCCATTTCCCAGATAATCGATATGGCGGTGATCCGGGGTCAGGCTATAAGGATCGGGGCAGACCCCATGGGAGGATCGGGTGTGCATTTCTGGGGGCCTATTGCTGAACAATATAACCTGGATATTGAGGTGGTTAACAATGACGTGGATCCGACCTTCGGTTTTATGACGGTTGACTCTGACGGACAGATAAGGATGGACTGCTCCTCCCAACATGCCATGGCCAATCTGATCCGGATGGCGGACAGGTTTGATATCGCATGGGGCAATGACCCTGATTTTGACAGGCATGGGATCGTCTGTCCTGACGGCCTGATGAATCCCAACCACTATCTCTCCATTGCGATCTGGTATCTTATTCAAAACAGGGATTCATGGAAAAGAGATATCTTCATCGGTAAGACCCTTGTGAGCAGCAGCATGATAGACAGGGTTGTAAGCGGCCTCGGAAAAAGGCTGTATGAGGTGCCGGTCGGGTTCAAATGGTTTGTCCAGGGCCTTCTGGACGGGGAGTGTGGCCTTTGGGGGAGAAGAGAGCGCAGGGGCATCATTTCTGCGTATGGACGGCACTGCATGGACCACGGACAAGGACGGCTTCTGCATGTCCCTGCTGGCCGCTGAGATACTTGCGAAGACCGGCAGTACACCCGCCGAGATCTACAGGGAGAAACTTGTTCCCCAATTCGGTGAACCATACTATAAAAGGGCGGACAGCCCTGTCACGGACAGACAAAAGAAGGTTTTGAAGGCACTAACACTCGATTCCTTTAAGGGCTCCGCCATAGCAGGCATTCCCATCAAGGAGGTTATGATAAGGGCGTCCGGGAATAACGCGCCTATCGGGGGAGTGAAGATAATGCTCCATGACGGTTCATGGTTCGCGGTCAGGCCGTCAGGGACAGAATCCAAGATGAAGGTCTATGTGGAGAGCTTTGGAGGCAAGGAACTCTGGCAACGGATTCACGATGAAGCGATCGCGCTGATATTCGGAGAATCTGCTGAAGCATGAATTGACAGATTTTGTTTATCCGTATATATTGCATATCAAAAATGAATGGTTAGATTTTTCGCCGTGTCTTAAACCACGAAGATTCCGCTTATTATCGCCAACCACTTTAAAGAAACCATATTTATAATCAAGGAGTATTAGAATGACTGATGATAATTCTTTAACAAAATTTACCGGCGCTACCAGGTATGTCCTTGATGAAGAGCTTGCCAAGATCGTCAATATCACCATGGCACTTGAGATGCCTCTCCTGCTCAAGGGGGAGCCCGGAACCGGAAAGACGATGCTGGCCCATGCCATATCAGAGGCCCTTCAGATGAGGCTTATTGTCCTGAACGTGAAATCAAGCATGAAGCTCGTGGAGGCCCTTTACCAGTATGACACCTTGACCCGTCTTAATGACAGCCGTTTTGGGGATTCCAAGAGGGATGTGAGCAATATCGAGGAATATATCAAGATGGGAAAGATCGGGCAGGCCTTTGTATCCGACGAAAGGGTGGTCCTGCTCATAGATGAGATAGACAAGGCCGACACTGATTTTCAGGATGATATGCTTGATGTCCTGGATCAGATGGAATTCGATATCATAGAGATAGACAAGACCATAAGGGCGAAATACAGGCCTGTTATTGTCATCACCTCCAACGCGAAAAAGGACCTGTCGGATCCTTTTTTAGGCCGCTGTAATTTTCACCATATCGCATTTCCCGACCCCGATATGATGAATAAGATCGTAAAAGTCCATTTTCCTGATATCGGCAAAGAGCTTCTTGATAACGCGCTTTCAACATTTTACCGTCTCAGGGACTATAAAGGCATTGAAAAAAAACCGGCAACCAGGGAGCTTATCAACTGGATAAGGGCCCTCAAGGCCGATCCCGACTTCAGGGTGAAGGATCTCATAAAGGGAGAGATACCTTATCTGGGCGTGCTTTTCAAAAAGAGTCCTGATTATGCAACCGCCCTGAATACAACCTCCCGGTATAGAAGATGAAAGAAAGGTTTATGGTATAAGGTTTGAGGTATAAGGTATAAGGTATAAGGCATAGTTATTCTGTATTATACCTTAAACCGTATACCGTATACCTTGAACCTTAAACCAGGTTATAAAATAGCCGGTGTTCATACTATCATGAAATAATATAAAAGCACTTAACAGTGGAGCTAGCATCCCACATGTTCAATTCTTTCTTTTACACATTAAAAAAGGTTGGAATCCCTGTATCACCGACCTCTTTTCTCAGGCTTCAGAAGGCCCTCAGTATGGGAATCATAAACTCTTTGGATGATTTCTATACCGCTGCCCGTGCTATCCTGGTAAAGAGCGAAAGATATTTCGACCTGTATGACCAGGTATTCGCCCACCACTTTGAGGGGGCCGAGCTTGAGGAGCCGGACGAAAGGATACTTACCGATATTGCCAGGGCCATGCTGGAGGAATGGCTCAAATCCCCCAAAGAGCTTGCCGATGCCCTTGGTGTAGACGAATCCGAACTTTCCAAGATGAGCCCTGAGGAATTGATAAAGTATTTCTATGACAGATTAAAAGAGCAGACAGAGGCGCATCACGGGGGCGGCAAATGGATAGGCACGGGAGGGACCTCGCCGGTCGGGCATTCGGGTTATCACCCAGGAGGCATGAGGGTAGGAGGCGTGTCCAGGAACAAGTCCGCGGTTAAGGTCGCAATGGACAGGAGGTACAGGGACTACTCACAGGAAGGGCCTCTTACACAGTCCCAGATAGGCGAGGCATTGAAGAGGCTGAGGAACATGGTCCCGGTGGGGCCCAAAGACCAGGTCAATATCGATGAGACCATCTACCAGACCATGAAAAATGCGGGCGAAATAGAGATTGTTTATGACCGGAGCCTCAGGGACAGATTGAAGGTCATCCTGGCCATGGACAACGGCGGATGGTCAATGGAGCCTTATATAGGAATATTGCAGACCCTCTTCTTTTACGCGAGGGCCCAGTTCAAGGATATCAAGACCTTTTTCTTTCATAACACCATATATGATAATCTATGGGAAGACCCGCCGAGGATGCACAAGCCCTTTCCTGTCGATGAGATGATACGCCTGGACCCTGAAACCCGCGTCATTATTGTGGGCGACGCGAGCATGGCGCCCTATGAGCTGATGGCAACGGACGGCTCAATCCACCTGGAAGAAAGGACGACCAAGCCGAGTTACCGGAGGCTGCAGTTCATAGCAGAGACCTTTCCCCATTCCGTGTGGCTCAATCCCAAGATGGCGGATGAGTGGCCTTACACCCGGACGATCTCAATGATCCGCGAGATATTCCCCATGTTTGAACTGACCCTCGACGGCCTTGAGGGCGCGGTTAAGTACATGATGAGTAAAAATTAGACAGATAAAAACCCACCTAGTTCTCATTCCAGGCTATCTTATGCCATCCTCATTGATTAAAGCAGTTGTTTCTGTGATTATTAGATCTTTCTTAAACTTGGCTTGAAGGTTTATCATTATTATCCTGACTTTAAAAAATCATTAAACACGACTGTTTCGAAACAATCTATTCGTAAAGATCTTCTAAAAAGAAAACTCTATATAACCGTCTAGAAATAATATAAGATAACTTTAAATCGGGCTTGGGTTGGGAATTAAAAGCTGGTCTTAAGGATTAGAATTTTCATCGTGACCGGACATTATCATAAAGTGACCGCGTACGCAGGTTACAAGGCGAATGAGAGGCCGTCATCTTTTACTATTGATGATCAGAGGCTTGAGGTCCGGGATATCATATCCAGGTGGGCGGAACCTGATAAGGATTTCTTCAAGGTGATAGCTGATGACGGCAGGGTATATACCCTCAGCCGGAACCGGAAATCGGACCTGTGGCTCATTGAAAAGATTACAGAAAAAAAGTAAATGGGCCAGGACAGATGGAAGTTTGCCCTAAGAAAAATGGCAGAGCCTTTAAAGCTCTGCCATTTTCATTCTAATGAATTTCTGATCTTAATCGCCGCAGATTCTCAGGCTGGCTTGCGCGATCCGTCAGGATTACTATTCGCTCTTTTTTTCTTCTTTACATTTACCGCACACAGACAACGCAATAGCGATCAGCGCCAGATCGGCAGATGCGAACGAAAATCCCTCTGCTGTAACCCCAAAAGCAATCGGGCCTCCTGCTAACGACGTGATCACGGCCAACACAAAACCCAGGGCAGAAAGACAGATCAATACTATCTTGAAATATCGCATAGTTATCCTCCTTTCCTTCCTCGAAATAAGTTTTATGTCCTTTTAGACCATCCCTGCTATCCCAATCATTGGGCTTGAAGACTTGATATGGTAATCGAAAATATTCAGAACTAGCCCGGATAATCGGTCTCTCCGGGAGCTATATTCCTTCACCTTTGGATATTAATTAACAGCGTCCTTTAATCCTTCCCTGCTGTAAATTTGGGGACACTCTTGGCCTTGATCTTGATAGCCTCTCCTGTCTGTGGATTCCGGCCGGTTCTAGCCTTCCTTTTACCGACCTTGAAAGTACCAAAACCTACCAATGCAACCGAGTCCTTCTTTTTCAATGCCTTAGTAATAGTTGAAAAAATACAGTCCACCGCTGCCTGCGCATCCTTTTTGGTGCCGACAACCTTTGCCACTTCGTTGATCAAATCTCCTTTGTTCATGGATACTCCTCCTTTTTTTAAAAGATTAAGTGCTTAATGGAAAAGCGAATAATCAAATGCTCTCTTCCGCCCTCTTCCCTTCCCCCAGTTTACATACCGAAATTAATAACTGGATATTATAAAAATATTATTACATTTACAATAATAAATTTTTTGACTAATGAATTATATCTCTTTTATGCCGTTTTTTAAGTGAAAACAATGTCCCAATACGATCATAGCCATGAGGACTAAAATGATCCCTTCTCCAATAATAATCTTACGGACTCCAAACATAGTAATCAGATAAAAAGAAGTCAATAATGTTCCGATAATACTGCCCAGAGAGGAAAGCGCATAGAGGTTTCCGACGCCAGTGCCCAATAGATCAATATTTTTAACCTGTAATTTTACAGCGTATGGAATTATAGCACCCATAAAGACTGAAGGGAGAAAAAATAACAGTATTGACGCTATAAATGGTTCATACCGCATACCGTAATTGAGATCAAAAACCCAATAGTTGATCTTGTCAAAGTATAGGGGCGATAAGCATAAATTCAATCCGGGCGCGAGCAAGAGCAGGGCGAAACAGCGGAGGTCTGTTATATGATCGGCCAGTCTGCCTCCGGCCCAATACCCCACCGTTAATCCGCTCAGAAAAACACCGATAAGACTCCCCCAAACAAAGAGATCGTTTCCGAAATGAGGGGCCAGAATGCGGCTCCCCAGGATTTCAAAAGACATGACGATAGCACCGGACAGAAAAACAATGAGCGAGATCATTTAGAAAGAAGACCTCGAACGTAAAACCTCAACAGGAGCGTAATCGTCGGTAAGCGCTCTGGCATTTATCCGGACATCGGATAAATCCTCGAAGGTGTTGGCGTATGTCATTAATTTAAAATTAAATCCAAAAAAATCCTGCAACGGAGCTATACGTTCTTTTAATATAGTTTTCGTCATCTTTTTATTATCGGTGTATACGATGAAGATATAGTTATTGGTCTCTATCGCGTCAATCAAATAGAGATTGGAAAATACTTGCTTATATGTCTTGGCTTCGCATAGATAGAACTCATCGTTCCGGGGCCCCCATATGTTGGATGCTACCAATCCATCCGGGGCCAGTTTCTGTTTGACTGTTTCAAGGAACTCCCTGGTTGTGAGGTGAAAAGGGATAGAGAGGTCATCGTAAGCGTCAAGAAAGATGATATCGTAATAATCACTGCAGCCGCGAAGAAATCGCCGTCCATCCATTACTGTGATATTCATCTTTGGCGTCGGTTCGAAAAAGAAAAACTCTTTTGCTACCCTGATGACTTCCTTATCAATCTCCACTATATCGATTCGGGCATCAGGGTAATACTTTCCCATGACCCTTGGTATTGATCCGCCTCCCAGCCCAATAAAAAGAATCCTCTCGGGCTTCCGATCCAGAAAGGCGGGAACAACGAAACTCGCCCTGGTATAAGGAAACTTTAGTTCAAAGGTGTCATGGACATTTACCACACTTTGACTGCCCCGGGTTCTGTTAAATGAAAGATAACGGTATCCTTTGACCTCAGATACACGTATATGGTGATATAATGAATCCCTCTCGTATAATACCTTTTCGTTTTCCGACTGCGCGATAGGGGGTAAGATTAAAAGAAATGATAGACAGGAGATAAAGGGGAATAAGACTTTGCGCACAAAAATCCTCCTAAAGACCCTTTGGTGAAAACAACTAGCTGATTATGAGATTCAATTGAAAAATTCACTCCGTTCCATGTTATATCCGATGGAAACAAAATCATTATGCGGTTCGGATAAGCCTGGATTTAGGAGCGTTATGTTCACGGGGAATCTGTTTAAACGATTATAAAATGATATTGAGCCTCGGAACTCACTTTATAACCGGGGCTTTGATAAAAGCGTACGGTAATGAAAGTTTTTTGAGACCATCATGTTTGATCCGTGTTTAATATTCTCCGTTTTGTTTTTTGTCAATCTTAATTCTAATC
>CAVZMS010000064.1:0-39426 GCA_963776085.1 uncultured delta proteobacterium | reverse complement strand
TATTTCCGTGAGAATTTCTATCGCCTCGTCTAATGTCTTTGGTATTCTGTCGCTTAATTTCATTCTTTCCTCCTTTCGGTTTTACATAATCAGGTATCTCAATAAACCTGCACGGCAGGTCCACCCGCACGCCCATGCTCTGGATTTCGGCAACCAGGGCATCCATAGTCATTAAATAATCATGCTCTCTTTCCCTTGTTTCCTGAATTGCTGATTCCAATTTGCCCTTGTCTTTTTACGATGTGTCGCATCGTAAGTGTTGTGGCACCGCTGACACCAGAAACGTAAATTATCATCGGCGCAATTCTCAGGGTTATGGTCAAGATGCGCTACAGTGCAAACAACCCGGGATCCTGATACAGGATGCGGTTTATAATTCTCTGCCCTGCAATCGGGATATCGAGGGCTTCCTTCGCACCTGTTGCCGGCTCTCTCTTTGATCCTGGTTCGTATCTCCGGCCAATTGACGGGATATCGTCCGATATTTTCCGGCTTGATCGGCATTCGCCTCCCTGGCTGCACAACAAAGCCCAATTATAATGGTCCCGAAAGAACCCCCGATAAATAACCCGCAGAAAAATGCAATCCAGGCATTACCCATGCGCCCTCACCTCCGGATAAAAATCACTTTATCAACTCTCTGGCCCGTTCATCGGTCATCCAGCCCTCGTTTTTGCTCATCTGATCTATCCGCTCCATATTTAACCTTGCCTGTCTCTTTCGCGCCAGAGCCTCCGTAACTGGTTTTCTCTGCATTCCAAATTCATCGATAAAGATCCAGCTATCACTCCCGCAAACCGGACAATTACGATTGCTCCTGCTCTCGAATTCCCATAGACAATGCTGACACTTTTTCTTATATTTCTCCGGCATTTTTTATCTCCTCCAAAAATACGTTGCATCGCAATCGCCGGCACTCCGGATCATTCTTCCTGATATGCCATTTGCAAACATCCGGATGCACCGGCCTTAGAATCCCCTTGTACATACAAAGATTGCTTAAATGATCATCAAAGGTGAGGTATTAAATCCAAAGTTGTTTCATTATCATTCATTGTGTTGTGCCTCCGCCTCCAGTTTGTAAGCCGTTCTCAAAAAATGCTGAACGCGTCCGTTCACATGCGTTCGCTGATCCTCGGGCCAGGTACGCGCCATTATCTTCATACACAACGCCCGCAGATAATTAGAGACCTTCAACTTCTCCGTTTTTGTCATTTCCATTTTCCTTAAACCTCGGGCTCCATAATGCCTCAATCTCCTCTTTTGTCCTGAATCGTTTCCTTCCCCGGAGCATTTCCTTGGGCAATAACTTCTTAATCTCCGTATCTATGGCATCCAGCTGCTCTGTCACCTGCCGGCGGACCACATGTAACGCCTGCCTGAGCAATAGGATTTCTTGTTGTTCTTTCCAGTTCATTTTGATGCGTCTTTACATAAATCGATTAAGATTTGACCCGATAACCTGGCTATGGAATGACCTATTCCGATATATTGCGCCGCTTTATCTTGATTTTTGCGAATAAGATTTTGAAGCCATAGATCTGCTTCTATTTCGTTATTTTTTAACAGGGCCATAAACACCTTTGCTTGGACTCGATATACATTTCTCATGGCCTATGACCGCCGATTAAATAAGGTTTTTTCCAGAATTGAGGATCAGAGGGCTGATAGCCAAGCTCCTTCAATTCATCTATGATTTTAAAAATTTCTGTCTTTGCTGTTTCGATTTTTTCATACTGGCGATTGAGATCCCGCAGGTATGTGTCAATGACTTCTTGATCAACATTCATGTCCATGACCTCCGGTTAATTATGTTAAAAGCCTGGCCCTGGAATGGACCATGCAAGCCTGGCACTTAGCACTCTTCGAAGTGTACCCTCTCCTTCTTCCTTGTATGCACCCGGCCAGGCTTGCGTGGTCCGCCAGGAGTTTTTCGTGCGCCTCTCACCGTCAATTGTGAGAACATCGGCGTAAACCGGGATAACCAGGGCCTTCTTCTTAGATTCATCTTACCCCCGTAACTTATCGTTTTAATTAGGTATTATTTTTTATAAAAGCCTTACGTTACATGTTGCCAAGGTAAACCTGAAAGTTTAAAATTTTTTGAGTATATCTCTAAGACTCTTATCAAGATGAGGTTGTGCCATAAACAGATTTACCAGATCTGTTCGCATGCCTTCCAATATGTACTTGTGGCATATTTCGGATATGGTGTTGCCGGTTCCCGGCAGAATAGATATAAAAATTCTTTATATTAAGGACTTCAGGTGAAAGTGATCCGTTCGCTCTTTTTTCCCGGATCATTGGTAAGTGGTCGGGTGTTAAAATCAAGTTTGAGTTGTCCGGAGGGCATATCAGAATATCTCCTCTTCCGGCACCTGGAAAAGCGCGGCAATGCCTGACTGGATCTTCTTATTATGTCTATGTCCTTTGATATGCTGGGAGATATATGCCCTGGTGCATCCCAACACATCGGCCATGTCCGCCTCGGTGTATTCGTTCAGTTCCCTGAGGGCCGCGCGAATCGCCGAAGGCGTAGCATCTGTTTTTAATTCTTTTAGAGCTTCTATTTTGTTGATATTTTTTTTCATAGTTGTTAATCTTTTAACAACTCTGCTTATGAGGATATTGTTTACGGATATTTTTAGGAACAAATGTATGCAGGGCCTTTGCTATGCGCCATTGGCCTGTTTCAACGGCCTTAATATATCGGTCTTTTATTGCTTCAATCCCTGCGGCTAAGAGACCCTGGATGCAGGTTGAACAGATGAAATCAAGGTTGTCTTTTAGATTTGATTTTTCGGTACGGTCACATAATAAGCAAGTTTTCATGGAGATTATCCCCTTAATTAATGCGCGATCGTCGATCCTCGTAAATTTTATAAGGGAGTTTCACGGGTTTCACGATATTTTTGTAGCGCTTCCGGATGTCCCTTAGATGTAGATTTATAAAAGGGATTTTTTCCAAACCTGAATTCGAATAAAGGGCACATTGGATCGGAGCAAGCCTTCACATCGTCGAACGGTTTGCCGGAATCTTTTTCCCTACGATCCCAGCCCATGCATTCGAAACAGAAGAAGCGTATAGCTTCTAATGGTCGTTTTGATTTTTTAGGGTAATATTTTGATTCAAGGTCATTCATTTTTGTAGTCTCCATAGTAATAGATTATACGTATAATAATATTCAAATGAATAATTTGTCAAGTAAAAAATTGCATATGAATACAATTTTAATAGAAAAAGATGTATTAGCTAATAAACTTAAGCAGTTAATGTCTGAGAAAAAAACTCAAAAAGCGATTGCGGAATCGACTGGCATTAGCCAATCAACAATTAATAGGTTTTACGGGCAGAACTTACCCTTCAAATCACATGTAACGACGCTTGCTCTTTATTTTGATGTAAATATTCAATGGTTGGTGCATGATATTGGTAAAAAAACAATTAAATGGGAAGATCCACTATATGCATCTGACTCTATCCTTAATGATACCAAACCAAACCTTGGCTCGACGAACGGCCTTAAGCTGGTATCCAAGCATGAAGATATAATCAAACAGTTCAAAATCCTGTGTTTGGCAAAATACCTGAATGAGCTTTTACTGGATATCGAGAATCTCGATTATGATTATTTGAACAGAGAAATTAAAACATATCTTGAGGCAACCAGGAGCGTTTTAGAGTCTGAAAAAAAACAAAAACCATTCTTGAGGGTAGTGAAATGAAAAGGTCAATTACGATTATTTTGGCTTTGGTTGCTTTAGCAATAATTTTAGTCTATCTTTTTTACAATCATAATAGATATTTAATGGTAACAATAGCCTCAGGAGTAGCTTATAAAATGGATAAAAACACAGGCAAAGTATGGGTAATGGTTTTTGACAAAGAATATCCTATTAAAACATTAAAAGAAAATAACCAGACAAACGTAAAAACTTCTGGATCTTCAAATTCTCAAGAGACCATTGACCCCTCTGATGTTATTATAGATAAGCAATCGGAATCTAAAAATTCAGAAAACACACCTAAATCAAAAGGCAGATTCGTTGTTGAAGACCAATAATCGATGGCAGTAAACCAACTCAAAGACGGCCGGTGGATCTGTTATTACCTGGTTAAGGGCCCGGACGGGAAAAAGAGCAAGATCAAGCGGGAGTATTTCGGCAGGGGACCCGACGCGGAGGAGGCGGCGAATAAGAGGAATGAAGAACTCGGCTTAATAAAGCGGAGGCCTCCGAAGGACACGCCAGGGCCGACATTCGGCGAGCTGATGGATAAATATCTTTCGAACAAAACCCTTGCGAATGAAAACGCCTACAAAATGCTCACCTATCGACTGAAGGCCAACATCCTGCCCTATTTTGAGAATATCCCCGCGATCCGGATCAAGGACAACGACCTGGACAGGTATATCAAACTACGTCGAAACAAACCGGTCAAATATTCCACCATCAACCGCGAGATCTCGGACATACAGGCAATCCTCAATTTCGCCGCATCGAGGAACCCGAGGATGATCCCCTACAATCCCGTCAGAAACTATAAAAAACCTCCGGATGACGATGAGGTCATAATCCCGCCCACGGAAAGGGAGATCAATAAAATCTTGGATAACGCCGCCCCGCACCTTACCAGGGCGATCATCCTGTCCTATTACCTGGGCCTTCGTCCCGGAGCCGTGGAGCTCCTGGGACTCGCCTGGCCCGATGTCAACTTTGGAGATATGACCATTTTATACTGTCAGCCCGGAAGGGAGGACCCGAAAAAAGGATGGTCCCGATCCATCCCGACTTTTTACCGATACTCCCTCCTGGAGAAAATCTGAAGCCGAAACAGGAAGCCGGCCCATTATCTCTTATCATGGCCACCCTATTATAAGCATAAAAAAGTCCTGGCAAAACGCCTTGAACGCGCCGGCATTACCAGCGCCTGCGACCATATGATCTCCGCCATGGCTTCATCACCCAGGCCCTCGAGCAGGGCGCCGATGTAAAGGCCCTGGCTGAAGTAGTGGGCTCGAGTCCTGAAACCATCCGCCGCCATTATCAGCACGTGACAACCGAGCTCCGGCGCCAGACAATAGCCAAAATACCTGCCTTACGACTCCCGGGAATCCCCGCCTTCGCTGGTAATATATTATCAATAAATGCCAAAAGAAAAGGCCGCTCGAAAGCGACCTAAGTCTTTGTTTTTATTGTGGTAGGCACGAAGGGATTTGAACCCTTGACCCCTACCGTGTCAGGGTAGTGCTCCCCCCTGAGCTACGTGCCTGTAAATGTTGATTGAGTACCAATTCAACCGGTTCATGTCAAGCGATAATATTTGCCTTGATCCACAATCAAGGCATTTTTTGCTGACAGCTGATCTCCTTGATATTTTCCGCAAGGATGTCAAAATTTTTATCAATAAAATAAGCCTCATATTTTGTGTCGATATCAAAGGCCGAACCGACACATTCATTTATCTGATAGCCCATCTTCAAGCCAGTTACATATTCGATTTTTGAAAACAGGGTCGAGAGATCCCTATATCTCTTTTCCGACTTTGAATTTTTTATAATACTTCTATATGCCTTTAATAAGAACCAGTTCGACTTCATAATGGAGGGGATTTTCCAAGTGCCCTTAACAGGATATGAAAATAAAAATTTTTTGATTAGATTATAATTATTCTTAATCTTCTTGAAATTAAACTTTTTCCCTTTAATGATTGTCCTGTTTTCATAAAATTTGATCCATATCTCCCAAAACCTTCTATCAATTCTTAGAGGTTTTCCCGCGAAGAATGAATTTACAATTAAACCGATTTCCCTTTTCTTAATGATATAATTGTAAAAATTTTTTACGGCTCTATGAAGGACAAATTTATCATTTGTCCTGTCCAGGACCTTTTCAAAGGCATCTTGAAGAGTCCTTCCAAAAATAATATCAAGATCTTTATCGGTATGAGAGATCATAAAATCAATTTCTCGCGATGTTATTAATGGAGTATCGCTAAGAATTATATATACCTGTTTATTTAAAATACCTTTTTTCCTCGCATAATCTAATAGGATGTTCCAATCAACATCCTCAAAATCTTCCCATGATCCGATAATCTGTTTTAGAGAATGATCAGCAATACAATCCAGGTAGGCAAAGAAAAAGCTATCAAAAGGGGTTTTTCTTTCATTTATTATTTCAATATCAAGGTCAGTTTTTGAAAGTGCCTCTATTCTATGATGGAGTATCTTCTCCAATCTAGTTTTATTCCCCCATATATATATCCTCTTAATTATTTGGGAACCGCAAGCTGCATCAAATACATGCTCAATACATGTTTTTTCACGAATATTAATATAGGGTTGGAAATTATTCATTATCCTCTTTGCACCGTTTGTACCTGCCCCAATGAAAAGCACCTCTCTCATAAAACATTATATCTCCCTATCAACTATCATCGATTATTATTGAAGAGTCTAAGTATTGTTTAAAAGGCCCCTGGAAGGATTCGCCTTTGATTCGGCCCCCCAACTGTCTTGGTCGGTTTTTCACCTTTTAGACCATAGCTTCCGATCTTATAAACCCGAACCTCATATAACGTGGAATTAAGTAGGCGATTAATGCAACTCAATGACAAATCCACCTCCCTCTTTTTGACTAAGATCAGCAAAAAAAGGAAATTTCTCATGTCCTTTTACCCTATCAAAAAAAGTATCCTCTTCGCCTGAAAATTCAACTGCAAGGTTTATTGAATTCACCTTTATCCTTTTCTCCATGACCGCTTTAACCCCCTCGATATCCTTCTTGAGAAAATCCGAGAAATTTATTAATTGCTCAAGGCTCCTTAGGCCCCTAAGCTCTACTTCAATCAGGTTGACTTCTTCTATTGCTTCGAAAGAACTAATTATGGCGGGACTCAATCGGGTGACAATACTATTTATAGCCCTCGCCAACGCGTCCATTACTTGCTCTCTTTCAGTACCGTATTGATTGATCTGCTCTGTCTGGAAATCCTCATTGATAACACTTTTTTCCTTTACATCAATGCTCTTAACACTGATAAAGACCATTTCGTTCTCGGTGATCTCGCTTTTCCCCACAATAACCACATCCGAAGAGTAGAGTCTGCCCCATTCCATTGCATCCTCATCGGTCAGATCCAGCTTTCTAATGTCATCAGAATATTTCTCTTCCGGAACACTTGACAATCTGTTTACGGGGTCGAAACCGCACTCCTGAAATACCCTGTAGAGTATCAGTTCCGTTGATGTCAAGGGATTATTACTATCAGGTTTATTCCACCAATAGCTTATATTCTCATCCCGAGAATCCTTTTGAGAGACCAGAAATAGAAACTTGATGGGAGGTATATCTTTAAAAATAATTCCCTTCTGATTTAATTTTTCTTCCATCAGGCTTTCATTGACCTTCATGCGGACAAGGATTTTATAGCGGTTATTGCTCTTTTCTTCGGCCAGGATATTAAAATTCTCTATCTGATCTTTCGCCCCTGGTATAACCTCATTGATAAGTCTCGGGAAGTTATTTATCATCCTTTGACTTCCCAAATATTTTGCCAGATATTGCTCCACCCCTTTTAAAAAGGCATCGGAAATAGCATCCTCCCTGGCAGCAGCGATATTCCCATCTATTATGCTACCGCTGCCAATGACAAGGATCTCTATCTGATCTGTCTTCTCCGAGCTCTCCACAGCGGGTATATGAAAGACGAAAACAGAAAGCAAGATCAATCCGCAAATAAAAAGGAAATAGCTACGCTTGATTTTTTTCCTAACTATGAAAATTCTCATAACGCTCACCATGATTTAAGTGAAAAATGGGTAATTAAATCCTGTAAAGACTAACTATTCAATATTTTTATATTATCAGTCAAATAAATTTCTCTATCTTCTTCTTAATGAAGTCAATGTCCTCTGGTTTAGCCCAGACCATTTCATGATCAGCCCTGAACCAGGTCAATTGTCTCTTTGCGTATCTTCTGGTATCTCTTTGGAGCTGAAGGATAGTCTCCTCAAGGTTGCGTTCATGTTTAAGGTATTTTATCGCATGCCTGTAGCCTAGGGCATTCATGGAACCTAGGTCACTAGAGTACCCTTTTCCCAATAGTTTCTGAGTCTCTTCAAAAAGACCGGATTTAATCATTGAGACACTCCGATCGTCTATCCTTTTATATAAATGATCCCTATCCACATGCATGCATATCTTAAGGGCTTGGAAGGGTCTGTCTTTGAAATTATGTTGCAGGATCAGGGATGAAAGGGCTTGATCAGTGAGATGAATAACCTCAATGGCGCGAATTACCCTTGTAATGTCATTCGGATGAATATTTAGGGCGGATACAGGGTCAAGCCTCTTGAGTCTTTCATGAAGAAACGGTGAGCCCCTCTCCTCACATTCACGAATTAACTCTTTCCTGAGTCCAGTGTTGACAGGTGGGCATTTTAGGAGACCGCCCAGTAACACCTTTATGTAAAGTCCTGTCCCTCCAACCACGAAACATGCCTTTTTTCTTTCAACAATATCCTTTGCTATAGGTTCTGCCAAACTGCGGTATAAAGAGGCATTAAAATCTTCATCAGGATCGACCACGTCAATCATATGATGAACAACACCCTTCCTCTCTTTAATTGAAAGTTTTGCCGTACCCACATCCATACCCCGGTAGACCTGCATGGAATCTGAATTAATTATCTCTCCCCCGAAATGAAGGGCAAGATTAACGGCAAGTGAACTCTTTCCGGAGGCCGTCGGACCCGCAATTACAACAAGTTTTGGCCTTTTTTCTTTCATGATTGTGATATCGTTAAATGTTATTTATTCCATTTTGTATTTAAGACAATACTATAGTGAACGTCATAAATAAGTAGCCATGTTTTTGAAAGCAGGCATACGGATGTCCGGCATGGGTCTCTTATATCATGGCCCGTCAATTGCGCGGTACGAAAAAGACCCATGCCGGACATATATGGTAATCACGATGGTCAAGATGCATAGTTATTTAAGTCGTTCACTATAATATGGCAAGGAAGAAACGACATAGGTGTACATGAATATTACGTCGAAGAGCCGACGACTGATTCCAGCCAGGGGCGGGATTCAGACCACTCTTTTAAACATCTTTTCGATTTCATAATAGCTAAACTTTCGAAAAATAGGCCTCCCGTGGGGACAATTTGTTGGAAGATCCATCTCTTCCAACTGTTCTAAAAGCATGGCCATCTCTCTGTGAGAGACCTTGTGCCCGGCCTTGATTGCACCATGACAAGCCATTACGGTCATAAGTCTGTCCATTGCCTTCTCAGTTACAAGTATTTCCTCTTCCTCCAACACCGGAATGAGTTCCAGCAGAAAAGCCTGCCATTCCACATTGACCAGGATTGAAGGGACCGATCTTAGTAAAAATGTGTTCCCCCCAAAGTGTTCCAGATCAAATCCAAGGGCAGCCATCTGATCAATCTTTTCTATCAGAACCCTTCCCTCTTTCAAGGATAACTCCAGTCTTATTGGGATTAAAAAGGTCTGACTCTCTACCCTTGAAGAAAGATAGTTCTTTTTGAGTTTTTCGTAAAGAATCCTTTCATGTGCGGCATGCTGATCAACCAATAGAAGCCCATCCTCGCTCTGGAAAAGCAGATAAGTATCTTTCAACTGGCCGATGATTTGCGGGGTCTCCTTTATGAGAGGGGTCTGTCTGATCTCTATCTCCTTATCGGGAACCTCTCTTTTATCTCCCCCATGATATTCCCATGCTGGTTCAGCCATTTGAACCTGATTGAAGTGCCTATCCTCCATAACCCTCCGATCCCTGACGCCCTGCATATGAAGGGGGCCTGAACTGATCTCTTAAAGCTCTTTCAATGGTGGAGGAAAGGGCCTGGTAAACCAAGCGGCTCTGGTGAAAGCGAACTTCCTGCTTTGCCGGATGGACATTGACATCTACCAGAGAGGGATCGATCTCGAAAAAAACAACCACTTGAGGATAGCGGCCTTTCATCAGCCGCTGTCCGTAAGCCTCCATTATAGCTCGGGTAACCAGTTTGTCCCTGATATTCCTATTATTTATATATATATAGATCCGATCTCCCCTTGTTCTGCTGAAATCCGGAGATGCCATATAAGCCCTGATCTTAATCTCTTCAGTTTCCCAGCGTGTATCCATCAGTGACACAGCTACATCTCGCCCAAAAAGGACTGAAAGTCTATTTAGCTCATTATCCGAGGACGGCAGATTTAATAATGTCTTTCCTGCATCATCCAGACCTCACTTGTATATGGGTGAAGGGCAGTACTATACGTGACAGAGTATCTATTATTTGAGCAGTCTCTGTTCTCTCAGCCTTTAAAAATTTTCGTCTAGCAGGGGTATTAAAGTAAATGTCTCGGACCTCAACCGTGGTACCAACAGGAGCCCCAGTCTCATCAATAGATTCCATTTCACCGCCCGAAGCCTTCACTCGATACCCCATTAACTGGTCTCGCTGGTCGGGATGTCATTTCAACTCGTGAAACAGAGCAAATGCTCGGAAGGGCCTCTCCACGAAAACCCAGAGTTTTTATTGAAAACAGGTCCGAAACAGTAGTGATTTTGCTTGTGGCATGCCTTTCCAGAGCCAAAAGCATATCGTCTTTATCCATTCCAACCCCATTATCTCTTAACCTGATAAGACGCTTTCCACCCTCTTCTATTTTGATGTCTATCCTATTCGCCCCGGCATCAATACTATTATCAAGTAACTCTCTAACAACTGAGGCAGGTCTTTCAATTACTTCTCCGGCTGCTATCTGGTTTGCCACCTGCCCTGATAGTATCCTGATCTTGCCCATAATCCCCTTTTATTCAAAAAGCCTCTAAGATATATTCTTCATCACTTTTACTGAAAAAGTCGGATTTCCTTAACTGTTTATACTGTAAATTGACAGCAGTTTTTAATATATGAAAATCGGTATTTGTCAATTTTTAAAAATAGAAGCTCCTATTAGTTAAGTTTTGCCGTCGGAGATACATCATAATTGAATAAGCCGGAGAGAGATTCACACTCACAGCTCTTATATTTTATTTTATATTTCATTAAGATCTAATATAACAAAGATATGACTTTTTAACCAAGGATTATTTTAATACCCCGACACGTTGACTGTTAATTACTTCAGTGATATATTATTTTTCGTATGACATCTTGAAAAGTTATATCGCAGGGATCAACCTGCTCCCTGATATGGACTTTAAATATCATTTCTTTCCTCGATCCCTTGTGAGTAATGCAGATCAATCTCAGTTTTCTTATCTAATAATTTTTTATGTATCTCATTGATAAATTTATTTCATGGTAAAAGAAAACATTGAAAAAAGAGGAAAAGGTCATCGTCAACGCCTCCGGGGAAAATATCTTGAAGGTGGCCTTGATAGATTTTCCGATGAGGAGGTGATTGAATTTCTCCTCACACTCGGCACCCCCCAGAAAGATGTCAAAATCCCAGCCAGACAGGCCCTTAAAAAGTTCGGAGGACTCTCCGCTACCCTCTCCGCGCCTATGAATAAATTAACAGAGATTAATGGAATCGGTCCTAAAAATGCCCTTTACCTTAACCTGGTTCATCAGGTTGCCGGAAGATATCTTCGAGACAGGGCGAAGGGCAAGGCCTTTTTCGGTTCCTCAAAGGCCGTCTTTGACTTTCTTTTCCATTCCATGCGAGACCTGAAAAGAGAAGTATTTAAAGTCCTATTTCTCAGCAGAAAAAACGAATTGATTCTGGATCAGGATGTATTCCTCGGGAGTCTTACCGGGAGTGCGGTATATCCAAGGGAGATCATAGCGCTTGCCCTTGAAAACAGGGCATCAGCCCTTGTATTTGTTCATAATCACCCTTCGGGAGATCCAAGCCCTTCCGAAGAGGATCGAAAACTAACCAGAGATCTGGTATGGTCTTCACGGCTTCTTATGATTCAGGTACTTGACCATGTTATTATTGGGAACAATAGTTACTACAGTTTTGCAGATGAAGGTCTTATCAAGACCTTTATTAAAGAATATGAACTGAAACTTGGGTCTTCAATTACCCCTTGACACTTTTTTCAAAATCATGACAATAGGCTCAATGTGCGAGAGTGGCGGAACTGGTAGACGCGCTGGATTTAGGATCCAGTAGCATTTGCTGTAGGGGTTCAAGTCCCCTCTCTCGCACCATAAAAAAATTTTAAGCCTTGTGCCTAAAGTATTATTCTGTATCCTCAATCTTCATTTTCAAGGATGAAGCCTTTTTATGTTAACAGGGAGAGATTTGATGAATAGAATTATATTAATAATAATGATTATCATGGTAAGTACCTTGACACTTTTTACGTTCCTTCCAAAGCCTATCACAGCACAGGATGATGAAATCTTGAAGCTTCGTCAAAAGATCTCTGAGTTGGAGAATAGGATTAAAGACTTGGAAAGCCTTCTCATGATATATAAGGAACCCGAAGAAATTCGGTCCGAAAAAGGGCAAGGTTGGCAAAACAAAAAGAATTGGCGCAGCCTGAAGACCGGCATGACCGTGAAAGAGGTACGTGCCCTTCTGGGGGAACCAATAAAGACAATTGATGGCACCAGAACCCTATGGTATTATCCAAACATTTTCCGCGGTTATGTCTCTTTTGATGAGAAAGGGCGCCTAACCGTATGGAATGAACCATAGCTGCCTGCATATACTGATCCGCTAAATAGCGATCAAAGTAACAATCAAAGATCAAATCATGACACCCGATCCCTGGCTTTCGGCCCCTGGTATCTGTGCTCAACGCTTTTCAGCATCAAAGATCGAATCGGTTCTCTAATCGGTAATAATGAAAACCAGATAAAAGTCAATCCTACTCATTTCCTTAGACACAAAAGCCCCATTCCTCTATTAGAAATGGGGTTTGAATCAGTTCATGGCAACCTCTGTTAAAGGTTCTTAGGTTGATCGATACTGGATTCGATTTTCACAAGATCCTGTTTGGGGCCTTCTTCTTTTTCAGTTATTTTTTCGAGGCTGAATCTATGGAGTCTATGTTGTTTTTTTAGTGAGAAAATTCGTACCCACATTTTGACACAGATGACGGCAAGAATTAAAAGTATAATAAGCAAGATGGCATTGAACACTATTGCAATAGGTGCCGCCATATATCATCCATTATATATTTTAATTTATATATTTCCCAAGATCAGTCAAACAATGACTTCATAAAGCTGTCAGAAAAAAATCCCACCTTTCTATTTGAGAAAATGGGGTCTTAGATTCAGTCCATAGCCACCTCGGTTAAAGGTTATTTTTCTACTTTGGATAGTTATAATATTTTGTTGGTGTAAGAATTTTATTAATAAAATCTTCAGCGCTGTCAAATGTAACTGTATTTCCATTTCCAAAATCCACCCACACGCTACCATCGGGATTATTTTTAAATTGCTTAATACTGATACCCTGGATGCTGTTCATATCAAAATAATCCTGAATTGCCTTTATATTCCCGATATAAACACCCCTTATGGCATTTTCCAGTAGTTTATTTTCATATATGGCTTTTTCTTCATCTACCAGATCTCTTGTTTCATCAACCCTTTTCTCCGACTTGCCCACGGTCCTCTCATATTTAAGACCAGCCGCCTGCTCCTCCTGGACTTTAGTTTGGGCTTTTGTAAGATCTCTTTGGGCCGCATTATTGAGTTCCTGCTCTCGCATATCAATCTCTGATTTTTTATTATTCGGATTCTTATCCGCTCCATTACAATATGATTCCCCAGAGCCATAGCCTTGTTGTTCTATTTTGTTTAGCGTATGGCCAAGGAATATGAGAGTCATGCTAAAGCTATTTGCACCGCAGTTGTAATCCCATACTTCAATTTTTTGAGAAACTTCACTATACTTCTCCAGATAAGGAGTTGTTGGTGCTTTTTTATTACTTCTTCTCGTTACATCTATACTTTCCCAATTTCCTGTGCTTTGAGAATATCCAGTAGTTTTTTCACCAGTAACTTCCTTTGAGGTGGGTTCACCACACTTCCTAATTACCTCTTGATCAGTATCTCCGACACTAACGAGATTTGGACCGCATCTAAAAGCTGTAGTGGCAAAAACTATTACGTCTGAATTAAATAACAAAAGGACAGCAAATAAAATTATTCTTAGCATCATAATATTTAAATCCTTATAAAAATTATAGGAAGCCCAGAAAAATAACAAAACCCCACCTCTCTATTTGAGAAAATGGGGTCTTAGATTCAGTCCATAGCAACCTCGGTTAAAGGTTAACGGATAATTGACATTTTTAGATTCTCATTCTAATCGATACAACTTTCTTAATCAAATGTATAAAAAAATGGGTAGTGGGTCAGTTTGAAAATGAATAAAAAAACTTCAAAAATCTATCCTTTTGATTAGATGAACCAGAACAACAACCAGAAGGGATTTATCATTATTAGATAAGCTAACAATATAAAACCAACTTCAATTACTAAAAAATACCATGCTCCAAGGTAAGCAGATTGTCCTTTACTTGGAATTGCAAATATGAAATTAATAAAAGAAACCAGAATAAAAGATATTGCTAAGATAGTAAAGGCAATAATCATTATTCCCCCTTAGACTTTCAGAATTACTTTTTGGCTTTTTCGTATTTTTTAAGAAGGTCTAAATAGCCTTTTCACACTTTCTTGAAATACAGATGCAATGCGATAGCGATTAGTGCCAGATTAGTGCATGCATTAGAGAATCCTGCCGCTCTAACATACGGAATTGAGTGTGTAAGACTATCTATTACAGCTAACACAAAACCTAAAGAAGAAAGACAAATTAATATGATTCCGAGATTTCGCATAACTATTCTCCTTTCTTTCCAGTAATTAGATTTATGTTCTTAAGATATATTACAATTAATGCTATTTTTATTCAAGGAACTTAAAGCAGGGGTTCAAGAGAATAGCCCTAAATTTATAAAAGGGCGGGTGCTTAATATCCACCTTTTATATTCTGCTTACATATCGCTTACATTCTATTCAAGGATATTAAAAATGGTTTTAGCTGATCGGCTAAAAACCTTGTATTTACTGGTGCCTGGGGCGGGAATTGAACCCGCACACCCACTAAGAGGCGAGGGATTTTAAGTCCCTTGCGTCTACCAATTCCGCCACCCAGGCACATTATATGAGATGTTTTTTAAATCACCTTATGGATTTATGTCAAGCGGTTATTCTCTCCCCTAATTCATATGCCAAGCTACGGGACCATAACATATCTTATCTTAGATATATAGGATTGGTAAAGATCCAGGGCCGCCAGCCGAAAATATGAAGACGTCTATAGACCTCGACCCTGTAAACACCTCGTTCGGTTACGCGGTACACTGCCTCCATGCCGCGCGTGCTATCAACATGAACGCCGTCCTTAATAAGTCTTATCTCCCCCTTGCCTGGAAGCTCAACCACCAGGTTACCCTCCTGAAAATGATCCTCCTCTCCCATAAGGATGTCCGAGCCGTCATCGGAAATAAAATAAAAGTTAAATCCCCTGGCGGGATAAAGCTTATCATTGGCTATGAATAGACGGCCTTCTCTCATGGCCTCATAAATGTCCCCTTTGGCATTTTTAAAATCTTTTAATATCTTCCTGTTGAGAAGGATATGTATATTGATTGTTGTCAGGATAAAATCGTATGATAGAGGAATAATATCTATAGGCCCCCACCTAAAAACAGATCCATGGGCATCCGATCCTCCAATAGCCCCTACCCTTCTCTGTTTGCAAAGACTATCCCAAAATGTCATCGTTTCATGACTGGGCCCTTTAAGGGTTTGATTTTTAAAGACCAGAAAAAAAATACCGTGGAATATCGTTTTGACCCGCTCTTTCCATCTCGAGGCAAAATTCCATATGCATATACCGGTGAATCCGGTAACAGACAGATCTTTCCATGTATAAGTAGCTGATCTTTCGTAGAAAGGCATGCCTTTTTCAAACGGATGGGCAAGAAAACCAAAACCTCCCTGTTTGTTTACTTCATCAATCACGCCCTGCGGTCCTAAATTATCAGATGTTACCATATTCTTGAGGTTAAATGCGAGATAATGATGGTCTTGTCTCCCTATCTCAAGTCCAATAAGTACAAGAACTCCTCTGTTAAAACCCTCATCACCCAGGTTTAAATTGCTCTTTAAGTAATCGTGGTCATTGAAAATTATAAAATCAAGACCCGCTTCAGCGGCCTTTTCAGCTATTTCAGTCATAATTTTTTTCACCATCTGAATGGATGGAATGGATATGGACATTTCCCACATATTCATGATTGAACATAATATGCCTTTTTATAAAAAAGTGGTCTAGGGTTCAAGGTTTCAAGGATTAAAGTGTATATTTCACTTGATCACTTGATCCCTAGGTCCCTTGAATCCTTCTTTATATCCTATTCATATCGGCTCAGGGCCTTCAGGCCCATCTTCATGGTCATATATATAGTAAATGCGATGATAAACAGTACCAAAATAAAAGGAATTATGATCAGGAACCACTGAAACAACATTATTCTTGATCCCCTGAGATCTGCCATGAATAGGATATAGACAGGTCCCGCCTCAAGGATAATAATAATGGCCATGAATATGGCACTGAATATCATATACATCAAACCTCCAAATCCGGTAGCAACCTGAGCTATATTTTCATAATTGAAATTAGGATAAATGGCTCCAAAACCGATTCCCATGGCCACAATCGCAAAGACCTCTAAAAACATGGTTACCGAAGAGAGAATCATCATGAATACCGTTACCTCAAGGAGGTAATTTGTAAAAATAATCAGTGTCTCGCCCAGAAGGAGCATGGGAAGGATATAGATTAAAAATTTTCCCCACAAGAGACGTTCCATGGAAAGCGGAGAGGCCTGGATTATCCAGAAGGATTTGCCCTCGGCACTGATAGCGGGGAAAATAAAACGGACTGAAACCGCGGAAAGAACAAATCCGGCTAGGCCCAGATTTAGAAATGAGATCACATTCTGAAGAAATTCCAATCTTATGGGACTTCTTTCCAGGGGCAGCACGCTGAAGTTATAAATATAGACAACCACAAGGGCTCCGAGGAGGATTAATTGCGACCATTGAGTATTATCACGAAAGAAGTGTCGAATATCTTTTTCCATTACAGATGCCAGATCACTTCCCATCGGCTTTTTAAGAAAATTGATTAACAGATCCAGTATCCCTTTGCTCCCCCGCCTCCTCCTCGCTTCTTGCGATTTGGAAAATCCCTTTAAATATATGCCTTCCGCCACCCATATATTGATCACGATCGTGGCAGCGGCGGAACTCCATAACAGCGCAATCTCAAAAAGATTGTTCTTCCCGGTCGACCCTTTCAAAAATCCCCACAAGACCTCCGTTATCCAATGGGTCGGCAGGTAGGGGTGGTCCGGTGCCTTTAGAGCGGTTACGTACTGCATGACACTAAAAAATGCGTCAGGATCCACAAGCCTTTCAGGTCTCAGTAATCGAAACATAAAATAAAGTGCAACGACCATAAATATTATTAACAGCATGATGATATCTCTTGTCCTATGGGCGGGGAAAATGCTTACCATTATCATTGTAAAGAGAATGCCTATGCCGGTGGAGATAATTGAAACAGCGAGCCCCATATGAAGGAGAGCGAAATAGAATCCTGGTCCCGGTCGATATACATACGCATATGCCATCATGACAGGCAGCCCGAATATCATGACCATCCAGGAACTGTCGATCATGGTAAAAATCGCCCTGCTGAGAAAAACCTCTTCCAGATTGGAAGGTGAGGAATGACAGAGTTCTAGATCAGCTGAAAGGTATAAATTGGAGAGGGAGGTTATAATATTACTGAAAACCAAGAGTGAAAAAAAGGTCAAAAATAGCATTGATAAAAGATGATGTGCGAGCAGGTCACCGATCACCTCAACGGACTGGAAATAGATCAGCATGCGACTGGAAAGGATGAACATCAGTCCCCAGAAAACAAGACCGACAACAAACATGATTACGGCCTTCTTTCTTATACCTGAAGAAGTTCCAAATACGCTGTTTTTCAGACCTAATATCCTGGGGCTAATGAGCAGATAGAGGTTTTTCATGGGCAATCCTTTTCCCCTCTGTCAGTTTGAGAAAGACATTTTCAAGATCCCCGTCAACCCCCGCATTCGCTTTAAGTTCCCTCGGCGTTCCAGTCGCAATAATCCTGCCCGCCTGTATTATGGCAACCTCCTGGCAGACCTCCTCCGCCACATCAAGGGAATGGGTGGACATAAAGATAGTCTTTCCTTCGAGTGCCAAATCTCTGAATATGTCTTTCACTAATCTCGCTCCTCTTGGATCAAGGCCTACCATTGGCTCATCCACAATGAATACCTTCGGGTCATGCAACAGGGCAGCGCACATTACCAGCCTCTGTTTCATGCCGTGAGAATAGCTCTCAATCAACTCATCTTGCCAATGGCTCAAATCAAACAGATCTAGGAGTTCTATAAGGCGAGCGTTAAGGGAAGAAGAATGATCCAAGTTATAAAGGCCCGCAATGAAGCGAAGAAACTCAATACCGCTCAGCTTTTCGTAAAGAAACGGCCGATCAGGGATAAAACCGATGGATCTCTTGACCTCTGATGGTTTCAGGGAGATATCCATACCGTCTATTAAGATTCTCCCTTTTGTCGGCAGCAACACACCCGCCATCATCTTAATAGTGGTGGTCTTGCCCGCTCCGTTCGGCCCCAGAAATCCGAAGATAACCCCTTGCCGGATCTTTAGATTTATGTCATCAACGGCCTTGAGACCTTTAAATATCTTTGTCAGGCCTATTATCTCTATCATATTCAAAATCAAGCACCTCGAACTTTAATTTACCTATTAATCCCATAATCTCTACCTGTTTATCAAGGTTACCGCTTATTAACCGGATATGACCCACATCGGCGGGCATCTGATTAAGGGTGGCATCCATTGAGATCCATTCACCAACATAGGCCTCAGTCCATGCATGATAGAAAAATTTCTTCCGGCTATAGACAAGGCCTATACTCAACCTGGCGGGTATTCCAGATGCCCTGAGCAAGGCAGTTAGGAGGGTTGCATGCTCATTACAGTCCCCCACCCTAGTTCGGAGCACATCCAAAGCGCTGGGGACACTTATAACAGGTCTTTTATCCAGATTATGATAAACCCAGTTCATTAATTTCCACGGATGCCGTAACCGGGTCTTTTTCCTTTCCCACGATATCGCGAGCCTTCTCTCGAATCTCATCCGCGTCACTTTCTATATTGAATTCAGATCCTAAAAAGGGAGCCAATCCATCATCCGACTTGTCATAGGGGATTGAATAGGAAGACTTCAAAGGCTTCTTTTCCCCCCTTATCTCCATAATGTCGTTATTATAACTTTGACGCCCGCCATCCCATGCCGTCTTGTTTATGTCTGAGTTATCAATACCCCCCACTTTTATTTTCAGGTAACCTAATCTGACAGGATCAGGCAACTCCCTATCCACAGGAACGGCCGTCATTTCATAAAAATCTTCCCCTCCTTCACCTTCGATATTAGTCGGGGCATTGGCAGCGCTCGATTTTATCATGACCAAACCCATGAATCCTTCCTCCTTGAGAACCGTCCCATTCTCTTCGATCCAAAATGTTATGGTATTCCCCCACATCTTGGTCTCGACGCGGAAGGCATCATAGCTTATCTTGTTTATCTTTAGAGGTTCCCTGGATATAACCTTTAGAACCACCTCTTCTTGTGCCATAGTAGACGGATCAAAAAAAGGCAGTTTATAGGTATCCCCGATATTTATCTTTAAGGTCTTAAACAGATGTTCAATTCCGGCACCGATCATCGGAGGCTTCGACAGATTAATGCTTTCAGTCTTCTGATGCCTTCCTTCTCCCGTCTTGATCAATAGATGATCACCTTCAACCTTACCTGAGATATTATAGCTGACCACCCCGGAGTTCATCTTGAAATAAAAGTTTTTTAAAATAAATCTATCATCAACGTTGGAGTAGGTAATAGCATATAAGCCCATCCCCATCCCCATGAG
Organism: uncultured delta proteobacterium; assembly: GCA_963776085.1. Taxonomy (GTDB): domain Bacteria; phylum Desulfobacterota; class DSM-4660; order Desulfatiglandales; family HGW-15; genus CAVZMS01. The sequence goes on along the minus strand of CAVZMS010000064.1, from coordinate 19,355 downwards.
ATTAAGCTTCAAAAAGATCTCTTCCTGAATATAATAGCCTTGTTCAATTGGTCGGATCAGATCAACGGAATATCCCACTTTCCTGCCGTTAAGAAATATCTCCTTCCATTCCCTCTGTATTGAATCTACTAGCGCCGCGCTATTTTCATTAATATTTCCCTCTGGTGGGCCCTGAAAGTTTGTCTTTTTAACCAGCAGGCCCATCATAACAACCCATATCGCTATGATAACCGCACCCAAGAGGTTGAAAAGATATCTACCTTTAATTGCTTTTATCATTTCAGAAAAATTCTCCGTATGGCAATATTATTTACTCTCAACCCACCCAAACAATTCAATCCTGATGCCTTTCTAATAAGCTTAGAAACATACCTTGATTCAAGAGACAATAATAAAATATCGAACAAGGAATTTCCAATGACCAGGTGTGTATTCGTCCTCAATTCAACATTCATAATTCGACATTGGATATTCGATATTTAACGATGGAATGGATCTTCATTCCTCTGATATCAGGATGGAATCTGCTGAGCCCTTGGAATCTAAAAAAATGCGAATAAGGCCAGTTATTCAAAGAGGGTATCCGATCTTTTCCAATAATTGACGGGCATTGGATAAAAGAGAGGAGAATGAACCGGAAGGCAGACCTGCCCCTTCAACTACTTTGTGAGCAAATTCTCTCGTCAGAAAGTCACTCGGAGAATGCGCATCTGAATTCAGGACAAGTCCTGCGCCGGCATTCTTAGCCAGACGTGCCACATGACCGTTCGTAAAGCAATGCCCAGCCCTGGCCGATATCTCCATCAGGACTCCCCTTTCAGCCGCCAAATTTATATCCTCATCACTGATCAGACCAGGATGTGCGAGTATATCCGCCCCAGCTTCAATCGCAGCTCTGTTAGTCCCAGGCGCGACCGGTTCGACTATACTCTCACCATGGACTAAAACAAGACGAGCCCCTAATTCCCGCGCCCTTAAAACAAAGGAGCCTACTGATTTTGGAGGAATGTGAGTGAGTTCCACACCCGGTATTACTCTTACAGGTTGTAATCTGTTGAGATCATCCGCGACTTGAATAATCCTAGGGATAATAAAATCAAGGTTTGAAGAATCGGAATGATCCGTAATGGCTACTGCGTGATAGCCCAAGAATTCAAGTCTTCTTACAAGTTCAAAGGGGATCAACTCACCATCGCTGAATATGGAATGTGTATGTAGGTCTATCATTAGTAACCAACTTATTTAATATCGTTTAAACGCCAAACCTGTCTGCGATGGGATAACTCTAACAATATGGGCAACAAACTCTCATTCACAATGATTATGAAATCTTCACATCTTGTATTTCCCAAAATCCTCCGGATTCAGATTTTCCAGGATCTCCTGCCATTTCTTTCCCTGTTCTGATTTATCCCCAGGCTCTGCTTTCAGGTCTATCTGTTTTGATTTTTCTATAACCTCTTCAGCAACAAAGACCGGTGCGTCTACTCTGAGAGAAAGTGCCAAGGCGTCACTTGGCCTGGCATCAATCGTCATGTCTTTACCCTTATGAGAAATGTGGATCAGGGCATAATATGTGTTATTTTTTAGATCGCATACTTCAATCTTGGCTACCTTGACATCTACCATTTCCAGTATATTCTTCAGGAGATCATGGGTCATCGGTCTTGAGAACTCTATTCCTTCCAACTCACTGGCTATAGCTGTAGCCTCAAGCAGACCTATCCATATAGGCAGAGTTTTATCACCGTCGATCTCCTTAAGTATGACTATGGGGCTATTTGTCAGAGGATCGACCGTTAATCCTGAAATTATCATGGGTTTTAACATGATTGCCTCCCTTCAGACCTTTATTGTATAAGATTCTATTTATATTTTTAACCATACTTATATGTTTGTCAACACAACTTTCTTATTACCATTGGATAGACTCCTATTGTTATATATCTGGATACTATTTCTTAATTGAGTCGATTTAAGAATTTTGTGGCATTTTTATCATATAGGGGTTATAAAAAATTACCATGATAAAGAAAGATGAAGAAATAATATACTATCCTTACGTCCTTGATCATAAACCGGGTTTTTTTCTGGGCTGGTTTCTGTACAGACTCTTTAAAAAAGTCCATCTCGATGAAAACATGAAAGAAGCCCTGAAAGAGATGCAGAGAAAAGGGACAGTGGTTTATGCAATAAAGTACCGTGGACTCCTGGATTATCTCCTGTATCACTATGCTTTTCGAAGAAGACGTCTGCCTTATCCTAAGGTCGCATTTGATCTGAATATATCCATGGTCCTTCCTCTGAGGAGAGTATTTAAGGCCTTTCTGTCACAGTTCTTATCCTTTTTAAGGTACGGCAAAATCCCAAGCCCTTATAAAACAAGATTTTACGGTAGGGCCATCAAGAGGAGGACACCAGCACTTATATCTCTGGTTGACCCGCAGAGTTTCATCAAGTCATTTATCCATTCGGAGATGGATCACCTGCAGCTTCTTCTTGAAACCCAGAGGAAGATGGATCGCCCCATATTCATCGTCCCACAGCTGATACTCTTCAAGCAGACATCTGAAAAGAATTCTTCAAGCCTTTTCAATATACTTTTTGGATACAAAGATCATGTTGGCCTTATTGGAAAGATTATCCTTTTTTTCAGATATTATCGAAGTACATTTATTGATTTCGGCCAACCCCTGGATCTGAAGGCCTATCTGGAAAGCCAACCGCCATCAAGACCTCTCAATGAAATGGCTACTGAAATCAGGGATGATCTCATTGAAAGGATTGATAGCCAGAAAAGAATTATCCTTGGCCCGATTATGAAATCAAGGCAGCAGCTTCAAAGAGATTGTCTTGAAAGATAAGAATCTCAATGACCTGATAGAAAAACTGGCCTCCGGCAATGCTAAAGAATTGAGACAGAAACGGAAAAAGGCTGGAGAATATTTTGATGAGATAGCCGCTGATTATAATAACACATATATCTATTTCTTTCGTATTGCGTTGAGATGGCTATGGAAAAGGATCTTTGAAGGAATCGATACAGACCAGCCGGGTATTGCCAAGGTAAGGGAATTTGCAAGGAAAGGGCCTTTAATATTCATCCCTTCCCATAAAAGCCATATCGATTATCTGGTGCTTAATTATGTCCTTTACGAAAACCATATGCATATTCCCAGGATTGCGGCAGGTCAAAATTTGGCCTTCTGGCCAATTGGCCATATATTCAGAAAGGCCGGCGCATTTTTCATCCGGAGGTCTTTTAAAGGGGCAAAACTGTATTCAGAAGTATTTGCCAGGTATATTAAGGCATTGCTGGAAGAGGGACACCCTATTGAATTCTACATAGAAGGCGGTCGAAGTAGAAACGGAAAGATGACACTTCCCAAGATGGGTTTCCTCTCTATATTACTTCAGGCTTATTATGAAGGTTTCTGTAAGGATCTTATATTCGTCCCCACCTCAATAATCTATGATCGGATTATCGAAGAAAATTCTTACCTAAAAGAGATTAGTGGCGTCAGTAAAGAGAAGGAAGACCTGAAACAATTCATAGGTGCCAGGCGGTTCCTGAAAAGGAGATACGGCAAAATCTATATCCGTTTTAATGAACCCTTTTCCCTAAACGAATACATTTCAAAAATGAATCCGGAATTAATGGAATTTCATCAGGAACTTGCGATGCATATTACTAGTTCAATTAATCAAGTCTCTCTCGTTACCCCTCTTTCTCTTATCAGCACCGCCATTCTGACCAATCATCGAAAAGGATTTCTTATCTCAGAGCTCCAGGAGTCAATAAAAATCCTTATGAGATTTCTAAATAGGTATGATGTCCCTGTCTCCACCACACTCAATAATCCTTCAAAAGCTGTCATTGAAACGATCTCCCTTTTAATCAGCTGGAAGGTGGTAGATTTTATGGAGGACACGTCTGGAGAGGAAGAGACATTTTATTTCGTGGAAGATGATAAGAAGCTGGAGCTTGAATATTATAAGAACAATATCATACATTTTTTCATCCACCATTCATTTGTTGCCCTTTCGTTTTTAACCGGGACCGAGGAGACAAAGAGTTTGGAGTCGATAATCTCCGACTATATTTTTCTAAAAGAACTTTTAAGCAAGGAGTTTATTTTTGACAAGGAGGATGATATCCATGGAAGAATCAGCTCAATAATCGAATATTTTATGGATGAAGGCCTCCTGGTTCAGTCTGATATAGATAAAGGATATAAGATTACGAAGCAGGGATTTGATAAACTACCTGCCTGGGCTGCCCTAACAAAAACCTTCATTGAATCCTACTGGGTAAGCGCCAAGGTCATGGGGCAGGAAAAAAACAGGGAAGTGACAGAGGAAAGTCTCTTAAAAAATATCAATTATCTGGGCAAGCGATACCACAAGCTGGGAATCATAGAACATATAGGGGCGATTTCACGTATCAATTTTCAAAACGCAATTACTTTAATCGATAACAAAATATTAAAGATTTCTGAAAACCCTGAAGAAAATTCTGGTTACAAGTTTGAAAGTCTTTCACAATTTAGTAAAAAATTATACGATCTCTCTCATTACGGGCAATAGGCTGATATCTTTCACCCGTCTATTAATCTAATAAAGATATTATTCATCCCCCATCAACTTCTCCCCTGTCTCTCTTTCTTGTTTTTTCAAACATATAAGCCAGCACAAGCATTATCCCCGCCAACAGAGACACCTTTAACAAATTAATCCTGTTAAAGAATAAGAGATTTATAATGTATGCCATTATAAAGGATAATAAAAGGCGTAACAGAAATATATAGAAATATTTTATGACTCCACCGTGGCTATTTAGGACTTTTTTTAAAAGGGATAATCTTGCTAGGCTTGCCCTTGCCTTTCCGATTCCCACCTTGAGCATGATCTTCGGGTCTATCTTCATATGAAATCCTTTCGACCTTTTTCAGCATCATTGAATTTCCGTCCAAAGTAAAGGCCGCTCCATCGATATATTCTTCACGAAGGGTCCAGGTGACTATCTGTTTAGGAATCGAGAGTATCAACAGCGTAACGTTATACCAATCCTTTTTTATATCCGGTTCTATTGCCTCAATACGGGCATAGATAGTGGGCTCTTCCTGGGAATATATAAGAACGATATCTCCTACACGATTCATGTTTTGCCGCATTCCTGGCAGATCAAACTCCTTTCCTGATCTTTTTTGCATACTCAGGACATGGAATTAAGTGCCGCACGTAATACGCTGATATTCATAAAAAGGCATGGTTGATATTTAATAGAATCTTTCTTTATAATGACGACAAACATAGTTGGGAGGCGTAGGACATGCTTTTTCTATCCAGTTCTTTTCATCGTCTTCACCTTCACCATATACACAGACATTTGAGGCTGCGCTGCTTAATATCGCTGGCTCGTTATCTCCCTTAACGATATAATATTTGCAGTTCCAACAGCAGTTTTTGGCCATAATAAAATACCTGTAAAATAATCAATATCCATACCCGAAATAGACGATCTTTAATGCTGAAAATTTTTTCATACAAGATACCTTTTTTATGGTCTTTTTGAAACTGGTTTTTTCAAAGAAAAAATGATCAAGATTCATTGATCATTGATATGATCTGTGAAGCCTCAAAACCCCTCAGCCAGATAGCACCTGATCGGCAAGAGGCAACACAAAGTCCACATCCTTTGCATAGTGTCGGTTCGATCTCGGCCTTGCCGGATTTTTCATGAAATCTGGGAGATGAGTAGGGACAGATTGACACGCATATTCCACAGCCGGTACAAAAATTAGGATTTATTGTTGCAACCGTTCCGCTAACAGATATTGTCTTGGCGGAAAGTAGGGTTACTGCCCTTGCTGCCGCTGCTTGTGCCTGTGTTATCGATTCATCTAGGGGTTTCGGCGAGTGCGCGAGCCCGCACAGAAATACCCCGTCTGTGGCAAAATCAACTGGCCTCAGCTTGACATGTGCCTCCGCGAAAAAACCATCTTCATTCTGGGATAATTTATAATATTTTGCTAAGGGATTCTTCTTTTCTGGCAAAATCGAGGAGGCCAAAACAAGAAGATCCGCTTGTAATTTTATTCGCCGCCTGAGCACGAAGTCGGTAAATTTCACCTCAAGATGGTTCTGTTCTTTTGAAACATCAAAATCCTTGTCAAAGTCGTATCGTAAAAAAGAAATCCCATTAGAACGGGCTTCACGGTAAAGATCCTCTCTCAGGCCGTAAGGGCGCATATCCCTATATACGATATAGACGTTCATCCTGGGATTGATCTCCTTGAGCCTCATAGCGCTTTTGATGGAAGCGGTACAGCAGATCTTGGAACAATAAGGCCGCTCCGGTATACGCGACCCCACGCACTGTATAAATACCGCGGTATTGAGATCCTTAATTAAAGGATCATCGTCAATGAATCTCTGCTGCAATTCCAGCCCTGTCACCACACGCTGGTCTTTACCATAGAGGTACTGGTCGGGCTTGAGTTCGGATGCTCCAGAGGCTATTATGGTAACGCCGTGTTCAAAATCCCTACTCTCCCTCCCCTGTTCAATGGTAGTCGTGAAATTGCCTACAAACCCGTCCACATGCGTGATCCGGGAATTAAGGAAGACCTCGATATCTTTATTGGCCTGTATCTCTTTCATAAGCTCCTTTAGATATCCTTGAACATCCTCCCCTCTCCACGTCTCATGGACAAAACGTGCATTACCTCCGAGAGATCCGCTCTTTTCAATCAATAGAGTTTTATATCCTTGATCAGCCATGTTCTTGGCCGCTGTCATACCCGCCACACCTCCTCCAATGACAAGGGCGGTCTGATTAACTTTCAAAACCGGGTCGGTCAGGGGTTCAAGGAGTGCTACCTTGGCCACTGCCATCCTCACTAGGTCTTTAGCCTTTTCCGTGGCCGGTTCATGGTCGTCTTTATGAACCCAAGAGCATTGATTTCTTATATTTGCCATTTCGAATAGATATTTATTGACACCGGCATTGATTAAAGTCTCCTGAAAAAGGGGTTCATGGGTCTTGGGAGTGCAGGCCGCAACAACTATCCTATTCAATCCCTGCTCCTTTATCTTCCGGGCGATATTCTCCTGCGAATCATGGGAGCAGCTGAACATATCTTGTTCCACATATGCCACACCCGGAAGTTTCCGTGCAAACTCAACAACCGTAGGCACATCCACGACACCCGCGATATTGGTCCCGCAACAACACACAAAAACCCCGATCCGGACAGGCGTACCACGCATATCCGTCTCATCCGGGAACTCCCTTTTTTTTGTAAGGCTCCATCTAGCCTCGGCTAATCTGCTTCCGGCAACGCCAGCGGCGGCGCTCGAATCTATGACCGAAGAAGAAATATCCTTTGGAGCCTGGAATGTACCGCTAACATAGATCCCTGGCATTGAACTCTCGACAGGACTAAAACTACCGGTGTAGGCATAGCCATAGTGATTAATCTCGACCCCTAATTTCTTGGCCAACTCAGCCCCTTCCTTGGTCACGCCCAGTCCAACGGACAGCACGACCATATCAAACTCCTCTTCCAGTCTCCTGCCGGAATCATCCACATAGCTGATAAGGTGCCTTTCCGTCTCTTTTACCGGAAGTATATTGGTGACCTTTGATTTGATAAACCGGATACCAAGGTCATCCTTCGCGCGGTTATAATATCTCTCAAAACCCTTGCCATAGGTGCGAATATCGATATAGAAAATGGCCGCATCCAGTCGGTTCTTACTCTGTTCCTTTGCCAGCATGGCCTCCTTGACGGCGTTCGTGCAGCAAATCGCCGAGCAGTATCCCCTGGCGCCCAACTGTTCATCCCTGGACCCGACACATTGAAGCCATGCGATCTTCTCAGGTTCTTTCCCGTTCGAGGGTTTAACTAGATGACCGCCATATGGGCCGGAAGCGGATAAAATCCTCTCGAATTCAGGACTGGTTACGATATTGGGATATTTCCTGTACCCATAGGTATCATTGACTCCCGGATCAAACGTCTCTTCCCCATGGGACAGGACAACCGATCCCACATGAAGGGTCAATTCCTTGTTCTGGTCTTTGAAATTTATTGCGCCGGTGGGACAGAATTTTTCGCAGGCCCTGCATTTGCCCTTTCTAAGGTAGATGCACTGTTCCGGATCAATGGCGTATTTTAATGGTACTGCCTGTTCATATTTCACATATGCCGCCTTGCGGTTTATCAGCCCAACATTATACTCATTGGACACCTTTTGAGGACACTTTTCCGCGCAAAGCCCGCACGCGATGCATTTCTCCATGTCCACGTACCGCGGATGTTGTGTCACATTGACTGAAAAATCTCCTTCCTCTCCGGAGATGCCCGTGACCTCGGACAGTGTAAGCAACTCTATATTGATTTGCCGGCCGACCTCGACCAGTTTCGGCGAGATAATTCACATGGCACAGTCATTGGTTGGAAAGGTCTTATCAAGCTGGGACATCCTCCCGCCTATTGAACTTGACCTCTCAATTAGGTAAACATAAAAACCGGAATTGGCCAGATCCAACGCGGTCTGCATTCCGGAAATCCCGCCGCCTACGACCATAACTGAGCCGATCTTCTGCTTCGGCATTTTCTACACCTCACTCAAGTAGGATCTGATATCGCTAATATCGATTTTATTCATATTGATTCCCAGTTTCTCATGATCTATGCCCATGGAAAGACCGAGGAGTTGAGGGTATAGGATAGACCCTATAGTCGCCCTCCCTCCGTTATCGGATAAAATCATCTCCTGCACCGTGTCAAACTGGATCTGGCAGTATGGACAAGCCGTGCATAGATAGTCGGCTCCCCCTTCCATGCCACTGTCCAGCTTCCTTTTCATCAACGACACGGACAGATCATCATTTATTCCCATTGCGTGTGAACCGCAGCATTCCAGTTTCCTATTCCAATCTATGCTGATTGCGCCGGTCACCTCAACCAGTTCGTCAAAAATGGTCGGGGCAATGGGATCATCAAACTGTGTAATGTTGCTGGGCCTTAAGGCATGACATCCGTAGTGGGTGGCGATCTTCAACTCTTTGTAAGGCCTGGATATCTTGGACGCCAGGATCTTCAATCCGATATCATGATAGAGCACTGAAAGGAGATGTTTGATCTCTGTTCTTCCCTCATAAATAAGGCCCTCTTTCATGAGTTGATCTCTTATTTCATCCTTACGATCATCGTTATCTTTCATAAAGTTTTCAGCCTTTTTAAGGCTGCCGAAACAGCATTTACACATTACCAGAATATGGAGGCCCAAACTCTCGGCCAGTGCAAGATTCCTGACCGAAGACAATAGAAATCCTTTCCGGTCAGTGTTACGCATAGGATATCCGCAACAGTTAAACTGCCGCTCATCAACCAGCTCAACATCCAGGTCCTTTAATACCGTCCTGGCAGCCATTTCATACTGGCTTACCCTGGCCGGTATCTGACAGCCTATAAACAGGGCGTATTTCATATTCGCCTCTTCACCTCTTGATAATCCATTGATCTCTTATCCAGATTCCTTTTCGCCATGTTTTTAAGGTCATAAAGGATATCGGCTACCTTTACCTTCTGCGGGCAATGTTCCTGGCATTGATAACATGTCACGCAATCCCAAAGCATGTTAGACCCTGACGCCATTTCATCAAGGCCCAGGCCAAGACAACACATAATCTGATGAGGCAGTAATCCCAGGATCTCCTGCGGATTTTCATAATTATCCACCACCGGACAAACGTTTGAGCAATTCTGGCATCCGAAACAATAGGCAAATGTGCTGTCTATGATTTTTAGATTAGAATCATTATTCCCTTCAGTGACCGGGAGCGAGATCGATTTTTCAATATCCATCAACGAATCAAATGGACCCGCCAAGGCCCTTCGGGCATTCCTAAGAGGCAAAAAATAATCGACTCCAGGAAATACCTTCCTGTTCAAACCCCTGACCAGAGAGAACGGTGATAATATTAAAGGCTCCGGCACTCCCTTTTGAAGGATACCCTCCCTTACGCTTAACCATAACTCTTTCATATTTATCCCTGCCGGACAGACTACCGTGCATCGATCACAATTTGTACACAGATATACGCCCTCCTGTACGGCCATGAAAGTCTGTTCATTGAGGTCTTTTCCATCTGAATAGCTTTTTAGGAATCCCATCTTTTCCGAAGGAAGGATATATGGGTTGCCCTTAGCTTCATAGCCCATCATGGCTGAACAGAAACGGCTGCATGTACCGCAATGCATACAAGCGTCCAGTTCCATGACCTGTCTGGTTATTATATTTGCTGGATGTGAAGTCATCCTGTCCATAACGGAATTGGCAAGCAGGCTGATGGGAGTGGAGATAATATGGAACATCTTGCTGAAGGGAAGAAGCGCGAGGCCCAGAAAGCAGGCCAAAAAATGAATATAGTACAGGAGACCGATGATCCCGGCTCGATCGAGAAAGAGGGCCGCAGGGCCCATGATTTTGGCACTTGCATAACCTGTGAAGGCCCATTTAGGCGAGGAATGGCACCCCATGCAATTCATTTCATGTTTTTCCATTCCCTGCTCCAGGATATCCTGTTCAAAGGGTCCTGACACATTCGGGGATACCAGGCCGAATTCCTTGACCCACAGGCTTTCAAGAGCCCTTATATCCTCTTCTTCATCCAAATCGGAATATTCTTCCACCATCCTAGTAAAATCCGAATAAGACGTAATCTTCATACCTTCAAGCAGGATCCCGGAGATAATGATCACTGCAATGATAAATATTGCATAGCGATCCATCGCATTGGAGCTGAAGCGCGGAATCTTCAGGATAAATCGGCGGAATACGGCTATCCCGATACCAATAATTACGATTATGCCGAAAAGGTCTCTCAGGAAAAAAAATGGGTTTAGAGTGGAATAGTAGTCGCTAAAAATAGATGCCGTGATGATCTCACCAAGCGCGTGCATCAGGAGCAAGAGCATAAACCCGCCGTATATCAGCATATGCATCAGCCAGCGGATGAAATCCTCTTTCAGTATCCTCCTCTGCAGGATTACATCGAGGACAAGGGTATTTATAAGCGTGATGATCTTTTTGCTGAAGATGGTTCTGATAAAACCTTTGACAAACGCAAGAAGTCTGTCAGATGGGGTGATATCTCTGGACGAAGTGCCGATTGTTCTGAAAAACCAGGTAGAGACCTTGTAGATCAAGCCTGTTATAAAAACCGCAAGTGCTAAATACAAAAGCACCTTGAAGACCATATAGTGCCACCGTTCATTAATAGATTATAAAAGGATTTATTAACTATTTAATAATGATAATAAAAAGGCCATTTATAAAATGTCGTTTTTTATATAGTCTTCATTGTAGATTTGTCAAAATAAATATTTAAAAAATACCAGATTATCAATAAGATCCAATATCCCAAATTATTATTAAACCATTTTACTTTTTTGTAGATTAGATACCCTAGGGCCTGGAATCGGTTTAGACCAAGATGGATCTTTTGAAGAGAGACATCACATAGAAATATCTAATCCTTCAGTGCAGGGTCAATCGATCTGGTCTTATATATCTAAGAAAATATTCTCATATAAAAATGACCTAGGGCTTGACAATTTCAAGAATGTGTATATATTTTTTCCGTCTTCATACAAACCATATAATATCACCTGGTTATCCTCTTAATACCGCGCAAATTTATAGAATTACATATATCGACAAAATATTCTATCTTAAAAGTAATTTAACAGGAGGTTTAAAATCATGAAAATAAGGCCGTTGAACGACAGGGTACTGGTTTTAAGGATCGATGAGGAAAAAAAGACCTCAGGTGGCATTATTATCCCCGATACGGCAAAAGAAAAGCCGCAGGAGGGCAAGGTTATTGCCGTAGGGGCAGGCAAATTAGATGAAAAGGGAAAACGCGTGCCATTGGATGTGAAGAAGAATGATCGCGTGCTTTTCGGAAAATATTCAGGCAACGAGATTAAGCTGGATGGTGTAGAACATTTAATAATGCGCGAGGATGATATCCTTGCGATTCTTGAATAATTTATTATCAGGAGGTAATGATACATGTCAAGCAAAGAGATAAAATATAGTTCGGATGCCAGAGAAAAAATAATGGCAGGCGTAAATGCTTTGGCCAACGCTGTTAAGATAACCCTCGGACCAAAGGGTCGGAATGTGCTTATCGAAAAATCATGGGGCTCGCCAAAGACCACAAAGGACGGCGTAACAGTTGCCAAAGAGATTGAATTGGAAGACAAATTTGAGAATATGGGCGCACAGATGGTTAAAGAGGTCGCTTCCAAGACTTCCGATGTAGCCGGTGACGGTACGACCACGGCCACTATCCTTGCCCAGGCGATCTATCGTGAGGGTTCCAAGTTGCTGGCATCAGGAGCCAACCCTATGGCTATCAAGCGGGGGATTGATAAGGCTGTTGAGATTGTTGTCGATGAACTGAAAAAGCTTTCAAAACCAACAAAGGAAAAAATAGAGATTGCACAGGTCGGAACCATTTCCGCCAATAACGACAGCGCAATCGGAAATGTCATCGCGGAAGCCATGGAAAAGGTGGGCAAGGAGGGTGTTATAACGGTTGAGGAAGCAAAAAGCATGGAAACGACCCTCGAGATTGTTGAAGGAATGCAGTTTGACCGAGGTTATCTCAGCCCATATTTCGTAACCAATCCTGAAAAGATGGAGATAAATTTCGATGAGCCATATATCCTTTTACATGAGAAAAAGATCAGTATCATGAAGGATCTGGTCCCAATCCTGGAACAGGTGGCAAAGATGGGGAGGCCTTTTGTAATTATTTCCGAAGATGTCGAAAGTGAAGCCCTCGCGACTCTTGTAGTGAATAAGTTACGCGGAACCCTCAAATGTGCAGCGGTAAAGGCTCCCGGCTTCGGAGACAGGCGAAAGGCCATGCTTGAGGATATCGCAATCCTGACAGGAGGACAGGTAATAACCGAAGATCTTGGAATAAAGCTTGAGAACATGACCCTTAATGATCTGGGAACCGCTAAGCGGATCAACATCGATAAGGACAATACTATCTATCGTGGACGGCGGCGGCAGTCGAAAGGCATTGGAAGGCCGTGTAAAACAGATTCGGACCCAGATAGATGACACAACAAGCGACTATGACCGGGAAAAACTACAGGAACGGCTTGCGAAATTGATAGGCGGAGTAGCGGTAATAAATGTGGGCGCCGCAACCGAGACCGAGATGAAAGAGAAAAAGGACAGGGTCGAGGATGCCCTTAATGCTACCAGAGCGGCGGTCGAAGAAGGGATCGTGCCAGGTGGAGGCGTTGCCTTTATCCGCGCTATGAAGGCCCTTGAAAAGACCAAACTTCCGGGAGAAGAACAACTGGGAGTTAATCTCATCAAACGTGCACTTGAAGAACCTGTAAGACAGATTGCCAATAATGCGGGTTTTGAGGGTTCTGTCGTGGTTCAAGAAGTGATCAACGGCAAAGACGCCTATGGATTTAACGCGGAAACAGGCCAATATGAGGATCTGATAAAATCGGGTGTCATAGATCCGACAAAGGTGACCCGTTTTGCACTTCAGAATGCCGCATCGGTTGCTGGACTTCTCATGACAACTGAGGCCATGGTTGCAGAAAAACCAGAGAAGAAGAAACCAGCGATGCCGGCTATGCCACAGGAAGACATGTATTAAGATTTTCAGATAAATACCGGAACGGGCAGGGTTATCACACCCTGCCCGTTCCTATTTATAAAAAAGGGGGCCATTATGTCGATGGCCCCCTTTTCATCTTTAAGTTGGCAGATATATTGTTCTTATCCCTTTGTCACCTTGCTCAGAGGGATACCAATCGCTTCGGCTACACCCTTGCCATAGGCAGGATCCGCCTTCAGACAGTTGCCTATGTGGCGGACCTTAACCATATCCGGTGCGTCAGCTATTGCACGTGCGGTGTTTTCAAAGAGTACCTTTTTCTGTTTAGGGCTCATCAGACGGAAAAGCTTGCCGGGCTGTGTAGTAGTAGTCATCATCCTCTTTGCGGAAGATTCCAGTGGTCCGCCGCCCCCTCCAGACTTCAGCGGTGGATCGGCAAAGTCCGGCTGCTCCTGCCACTCTCCGTAGCTGTTGGGTTCGTAGCCGAGAGTGCTGCCGTAATTACCATCCACTCTCATTGTGCCGTCGCGGTGATAGCTGTGGTATGGGCAGCGGGGCGCATTGACCGGGATCTGGTGGTGGTTCACGCCAAGGCGGTAGCGCTGGGCGTCACCGTAGGAGAAAAGTCGACCCTGGAGCATCTTATCAGGTGAAAAACCGATACCCGGTACGATATTTGCCGGATTAAAGGCGGCCTGTTCGACCTCGGCAAAATAGTTCTCAGGATTGCGGTTAAGTTCAAGGACACCCACCTCGATCAAAGGATAATCCTTGTGGTACCAGACCTTGGTCAGATCAAAGGGGTGGTAAGGACAAGTTGCCGCGTCCTTCTCCGGCATGATCTGCACATAGAAGGTCCACCTGGGGAAATCCTTCTTTTCGATGCTCTCGTAGAGGTCACGCTGGTGGCTTTCCCGGTCCTTGCCAATGAGCGCCTCGGCCTCCTGGTCGGTCAGGTTCTTGATACCCTGTTGGGTCTTCAGGTGAAACTTGACCCAGTGCCGCTCGTTCTTGGAGTTGATGAAGCTGAATGTGTGACTGCCGAAGCCATGCATGTGGCGATAGCTAGCTGGGATGCCTCGGTCGCTCATCACAATGGTTACCTGGTGAAGTGCCTCAGGTAATGATGTCCAGAAGTCCCAGTTGTTGAGGGCGCTACGCAGGTTGGTCCGGGGATCACGTTTCACGGCGTGGTTGAGGTCAGGGAATTTAAGTGGATCACGCAGGAAGAATACTGGCGTATTGTTCCCTACCAGGTCCCAGTTTCCTTCTTCGGTGTAAAACTTCATCGCAAAACCCCGAATATCACGCTCCGCGTCTGCGGCGCCTCGCTCCCCGGCCACGGTGGAAAAGCGTATAAAAAGATCGGTCTTCTTGCCAATCTTGGAAAATATCTTGGCCTTTGTATAGCGGGTTATATCATGGGTTACAGTAAAATCGCCGTAAGCCCCGGAACCCTTGGCATGCATCCGACGTTCCGGGATAACCTCCCTGTCAAAATGTCCGAGTTTCTCCAGAAACCATACATCCTGCAGGAGAGCAGGACCTCGAGGTCCTGCTGTCATTATGTTCTGGTTATCGACAACTGGGGCACCATTTCTGGTTGTTAGTTTTTTTCCTTTTTTTATCTCTTTTTTCATCTGTTCTCTCCTTTTATTGGCTAAATTGTTGCTTATAAGGCCTGATTTATTATTCAAATATATCGGCCCTGTTTAATCCATTAATATTCCTAATTAGGAAATTATCTTATCTTTATATAGAAAGCAATATATTTTTTATTCTTTTAATGTTTTTTTAAAAAAAATCTCAAGGATATTTTGAAAATAATTTGCTTCAGGCAAGGCAAGTCTTAAGTTATCGGAGAATGAGTGCGAGATAGAAATCGGATAAAATGAACATTAATGGTGAAATGCTATTTATTCTTAAGACATTTCTTGCATACGCCATAAACTACAACATTCTTATTATCGATCTTTCCCCAGTCACTAATTTCATCCGGAAGATCGAGTTCATCAATTAGCGGCCAGATAAAATCCATGATCTTTCCGCATTTGCGACAAATGAGATGGTGGTGCCTTACCTGGGTCGCCTCAAAACGTGCCAAACTCTCAGGCGTCTCAATTCTATTGATGAGTCCATTACCTAGCCAGTGTGGTAAGGGTTCTATATACCGTATCCAGGAAATTGTGGGCAATTTATCTCTCAGGCGCTGGTGCAAAATGTCCGCCGTTGGGTGATCATTTGCCATTAGCAGTTCGCGATAGATCTCCATACGTTGTTGAGTGACCTTGAGTCCGGACTTTCGGAACGATGTTTCAATGTCAGTAAGATTGCATTGGCATGGATTTCATAGTTCATCGCTCAACTCTGATTATTTCTATTAATTCCTAAATAGGAAAATTAATTGATTTAAATCCAGTTGTCAAGAAGTATGATTTTTCTAAAGTAGAATACTGCAGCGCATATACCTCAATATAGACCTCAATCAATCAGATATGCTCATTCTAAAAGCCTTGATGCTATAGTCGCTAAAACAGATAGTGGTTTCCCCTGTAGGCTCAGTATTCCTGATTTCATAAGAGGATGGAACAAGAAAATAAATGATAGCGACTATGAAGATGCATCCGAGTGCGATTTTTAAGGCTTTCATGAACGCAATCTAAATAAATCCTCTCTGGTCATCAAGTATTATTTTAAGGACTTACATCGTTTCCTTATTAGAACTTTCAGAGACCCACATTTTCTATTATGTTTTCCGGTATCAGAGTGGCCTTATGGTCATTGCCTGCGATACTAGGGAACTAATTACAAATTCACCAAGTAGCATATTAACGTCAGGAATACTCTCAGTCACCATCAAATATCATGACTATATATGTTGATTTTCAGTCGGAGCCTGCTATTATTGTCCTCACCAACCTGGACGGGTATGTATAAGGAGGAGACATGAATAGAATATCCGCTTTTCTCGTTGTAATAATCATAACCTTAACAATTGGTCCTCAAATATTATTGGCGCAAGATTTCAAGACGGTTAAGATCGGGGTTGTCAGTCCACATAGCGGTTCTGTTGCTTACTTCGGTCTAAGCGTTTTTCATTCAGTTGAATTGGCAGCGAAAAATATAAATGAAAAGGGTACATTAGGAGGAGGTCCCGGCATCCTTGTTAATGGTCAGCGCTATAAATTAGAGGTCGTAAATTATGACGACGGCGGAGATCCTGCCAAGAGCGTCGCAGGCATGAGAAGGCTCGTCGAGATGCATAAGGTCCCGGTGATATTCGGACCTTTTGGGACTCCGGCTACCTGGGCTTGTCAGGAAATCAATGTGGGACTGGGCGTTCTTTTCAGCGGCATGTCTGCCTCTGATCTTTCCCGAAAAAAAGGAAATCCCCTTTATTTCCAGGAGCGTCTTCCTGCGATTTATTGGGGAGATCCAATGGCTCAAGCCTGTTTCGAAAGGGGGTATAAGAAAGCGTGTATTATTGCTGATGTAAATGAGGCATATACGTCATGGGCAAAAAGATTTAAAGAAAAATTCGAAAGTCTTGGTGGAAAAGTCCTCGGTTTCGAGACCATTGACAGCAAGGCTATGACAGACTACCACTCCATTATGACCAGCTTTAAAGCCAAGGGCGCGGATATTATTTTTCTGAGTCTGTACGAAGAGCCCCAGGCCCTTGCAGCTTCCCACGCCCTTGATATCGGTTACAAGGGTAAATTTTTCCTTAACTCTGATTGGGGGAAAAAATCCGAAAATATCGTAGGTCTTGACAGGCTGGAGGGTTCTTTAGTGGAAGCAACCCAGTGGATGTTTTACCAGGCATACCCTGAAGAGGATAAAAAGGGTTACCTCACAGTATATCTTAAACAGTATCAGAAGGCCTACGACAATATACCTGCGCAGCCAGGCGCCCATATTTATGGGGTCGTGTATATGGTCGCAAGGGCAATGGAGATCGCCGGTACTGTATCGGACGCGACTGCCATACGCGCAGCAGCCCCAAAGGCCCTCCAGGAGGGCAAACTGCCTTTAATCTTCCCAAATACGGATGTCCTGAAAAATGGATTGATTTATGGAGCGCCTGACTTTCTCCTTGAGATTAAAAATGGCGATTACACCCTTATTCAGGAGCTTCAGGTACCCAAAACAATGTTGGAATAACTGAAGGTGCGCTTTCAACCATGTGCTTACATCCTTGGTTCTAAGCGTGATCGTTGATGGAAATGAGGTGATAGCCACGGTAGAATTCTGTCAATATTTATTAAACGGCATCTCACAGGGATGTATCTATATCCTTCTGGCCTCCGGACTTACCCTGATCTTCGGCATCCTTAACGTGCCTAATTTCGCTCAGGGACATCTCTATATGGTCGGCGCCTATCTTGGATTCTACATGGTCATGTCCCTGGCGATGAACTACTGGCTTGCCTTGATTCTGGCAACCGTTGCACTGGGATTTATAGGGCTCCTGTTATTCAGGTTTGTATTTTATCCTATGCGCGATGCCCCTGAGGTAAACCTTTTCGTTGCTGCCATGGCACTCTTAATGATTATCGAAGGCGCGGCGCTCTATTTCTTCGGCACAGAGACTAAATGGTATGTCGTTCCCTATAGCCGGAAAGTCATAACCTTCGGCGACTTTGCTCTGCCTGTTCAGCGTCTTATTGTAATTATTATCACCTTGGTTATCATGACAGCCCTGCAACTGTTTATAAAAAAAACCACGATCGGCGCGACACTGGAGGCTACCGCACAGCAAAGGCAGGGTGCAATGCTTTGCGGTATAAAAGTGATCCGCGTTTCGGCACTGGCATTTATGATAGGCACCGGACTGGCCGGTATTGCCGGGGTGCTTATAGGACCCGCCGTGTTGTTGGACCCTACTATGGGGATGGGGCCGTTGCTTGTGGCTTTTTCAGCCGTCATTTTCGGAGGAATGGGCAGCATTGCCGGTGCGGTGTTAGGGGCCTTTATTCTCGGTCTGGTAGAAAGCCTTGCCTCAGGCTATATCAGCGCGACTTATAGTTTGACCTTTGTATTCGGCATTATGATTTTAATGCTGTTATTCAGACCGAAAGGTCTGCTTGGCAGGGAAACATGGAGACCTTAAAAAGGATATTCTATTTGAAGACAATTTGGTGGTTTCTGGCGCTTGCATCCGCGATCATAGTGCCCGCTCTGGTCGGAGGATATCTGGCCAGCCTGCTGATTCTTATCTGTATATGGACAATCATGTGCTTCAGTATAAATATCATATACGGATACACCGGCCAGCTTTCATTAGGTCAGGCCGCCTTTTTTGGGATAGGGGCCTATACCTTTGGCCTCCTTACAGTCAGACTTCATATGGATTTCTGGCCTGCTTTTTTGGCCGCTGTTGTTATCACCGGCCTATTAGGACTTCTTATAGGCATTCCAGCACTTAAACTGCGAGGTCCATATTTCATTTTAGTCACCCTCGGATTCTCGGTAATTATTAGCGGGGTCCTGATCTGCTGGGTGGATCTTACCGGAGGCGCAAATGGATTGGCAGGTATTCCCAGACCCACCACGGTCCCCATACCCTGGGGAGGACAATTAAACTTCGACTCACTACTCTCAATGTATTATTTCATTCTATTCTTCCTGATATTAATAATGATTTTTTCCCATAGACTGATCAACTCTCTTTTTGGAA
>CAVZMS010000063.1:0-3584 GCA_963776085.1 uncultured delta proteobacterium | reverse complement strand
ACCAATATTGCTGGCCTGCCGCCGCCACGCATATCGCCTCCTCCCATGCCTTCTCTGCCCATTCCGCCTGCTTCTGACATATTTGCTGATCTAGAAGTCATAAAACCTATGCCGATTTTATTCGCTGCCGATGCCACGGTAGCGTAAGTGGTTTTATCGCTTTCCGCCAGATGGATCTTAAGCTCATAAATAAACCTTTTTCTCTGATCGACCATGTATCTGGCAAATATACCTAAATTAGCAGCTTCCTGAAACGTATACGGCCAGCCTTCATCCTTATCAGAAGTAAATAGTCGGATTTCTTCAACTGTATCTGAATCACGGCCAAATTGTCGTCCGGGAGGCATATTCCGGTCGCCTGATGAACTGTCTGTTGGAGGACCTGACATATCCGATGATCTTTCCGGAGGAGGACCGGGCATATCCGGCGACCTGCCCGGAGGACCACCAGGTCCATTTGACCCTCTTCCTGTCGGAAAGCACACGCATAATTCCTTGTCTTTACCGCCTGTTTTATTAAACCATACAAATAAGCCCTGGCTTAAGATCTGCCTCTGAATATCTTCATCCATGGTTTGAAAACACAGATAAAGATTTGCATCATCATTATATACCCCGATGCAGCTACGGGTTTTTTCATCATAAAAAAGCGGATAATCCTGCCAATCAATATCGTTTGCATCAATAACGATTTCTTTATCAAGCCATCTACTTTGGAGATCAACAGGTTCCTTGCAGCCGTTTAAAAATAATAAGGAAGACATTAGAAAAAATATCAGAATACCAACAGCCATTTTATAATCTTTCATCGCATTTTCCTTTCTTTGAGAATATATTTTTTAAAGGCTCATAACTAGAACTTATACAACATTATCACCCTCTGTTCCAGTCATGACCCTTTTTTTAAATTAGATTTACAGCTCTTTCGGGTTTTTTGATGACTTCATTAATAGAGGAAAGAACCTTTATTTACGTGATTTATCGCAAAGAAATAGTATGTTTATCGTAACTTTTTTTGGCCAAAAATAATAAAATCAATAAGTTGTAAAACTAATCCCCCTCACACTTGTAGGCATAATACAGTTTTCTACGTTTTAATCGGAAGATAGGGGACGCATCCCCTATTCACGTTCGTTCGAACGACTGGTTCTGCGCTTTAGTAATTTTTCAACATCTCCAGTCCTCGTATGCCGTTTTTACCGGCCGGCCCTGTGGGATCCAGTTCTACAGCCATTTCAAAGTCCCTCTTGGCCTCCGGTATTTTATTGAGCATAGTATACGCAACGGCTCGATTTGCGTAGGCCTCGGCATATTTTGGTTGCAATTTAAGTGCTGATGAAAAGTCGGCAATAGCCTTCTCAGAGAGTTGCTGTTTCAGATATGCGACTCCACGATTATAAAATGTCATTGCATCATTAGCGTTGACCTGTAGAGCCTTTGAATAGTCCGCGATTGCTGATCGGATGTCTCCTTTCTTGCTGTATGCCGCGCCCTGGTTGGTTAGGGCCTCCGCGTAGTTCGGATCGAGTTTGATTGCGGCCGTGAATAGAGGAATAGCACCGGCAAAGTCGTCTTCACTCCAGAAGAGCATTCCTTTGTTAAAGTAAGCCTCTGCGAAAGATGGATCCAGTTTCAAGGCCTCATCAAAGTCGGCAAGAGCCTTGTCATACTGCGTTAAGCCCTTGAACGCTGCCCCGCGTGACAAAAAATCCGTGGGGGAGGAAGGTTTCATGGACACAGCCTGGCGTAATAATCCTGATGATTCGGCCTCCTTTTTCAACATCCCAAGCGCATTTGCCTTGCCGACGATGGCACAGATACTCGTCTTTTTTATCTTGATGGCCTTGTCGAATGACTCCAGCGCAGCAGACGCCTCGTTCAGACGAGCATGGACTTCTCCCTTGAGACACCATGAGGTAACATTAGTGGGATTTTTCCCAAGGATGTCCGTGACTTTTTTTAAAGCGTCCCGGTAATTAGCCGATCTTAACGCGGACCGTATTTCAGCAATCTGTGCGTCGTTTGCAGGTTGCTGTGCAACAGAAACAGAGCCTGCGAGCATGCTCAGGGCAAACGCAGCACTTGCCATCGATCCCCAATTGAGTTTTAAAATTTTTTTCATGTCGATTCCCTCCTTATTTCTGGCGACTAACATTAATCTTTTTTAAATTTGGCGATATGATAAATTTATCTTCCTGATCATAATTGCCGGACTGATATTATCCAATCTGATAGTAGACTGCAATCCAAACTGGACAAACCTTAAAATGCAGCAATCCAATTATCATACCCTTGTTTTTTAAATATGATAGAATATCAAGATAATTGAGGGAGAAAGACCACTTATAAATAGGCCTTGACTTCAATTTTGCTTTATTCCAATGTTTAAAAACACTTATCAAGACCACTAATCCTTAAGGAGGTCCTGTAATATGGCCTTTCGTGCGACCATAAAGGTCTGTTTTTCTGATATTGATAATGCGGGCATTGTCTATTATCCCCGTTTCATCCATTATTTCCACCTGGCAATGGAAGAATTTTTCAGAAATGTGATGGAAATAGATTTCTCGGCTGTGCTGCACGAACGTAACGTCGCCTGTCCCACTGTTCACTTGGAATGTGATTTCATGACGGCGTTTGAAATACGGGGACACAATCGAGATGGAGGTCATGATCCTCAATATCGGCCGGAGCTCGATCACCTGGGGATACAGGGGTACTTTCCGGCGAAGAGGATATTGTTGTGGAGGGGAATAATGTCACGGTCTGCGTCAAGAGGGATACATTTGAAAAGATTGATGTCCCTGAATGGATGAGACAGGGCATGATCGCCTACATGCAATCATTTGATAAAAGCTGATTATTTTGTAACGTTCAAAAGTATTGTCATTATCATATCTGACCGGTGCAGATATGTCCCATGGGGGTCTCCCTTTTTTATAAAGGTGAAGAAATAATCTGCAAGGAACCAGCGTAAGGATGTCGTCAGGCGGGCGGCGAAGCTCCGGGTAGATAGCCACCCCTCCTTAGTGGTTAGTCTGCAGGAAGCCCTCCGCCCGCCTTTGCTACGAGTTATGCAAAATGTCGGGCACTGTACTTCTTCACCTCTGTAAAAAAGGGAGACCCCCATGGGACATTTGGGATAGTACTGATGCATATCTTCATATCGGTTCACAATACCCATGCCAATACTTTTGAACATTACAAATTCATTATTGCGATATCTATCTATAACCGCCATGTGATCTTGGGTGGCTTGCGTCGAGGTATCCTGTGATACCTGTACTTGGGATAGCCCACCATCATGGCCCCATAGAAGTCATGCCCATCAGGAAATGTTAATGCCTCCATCATTGGAGGAAAGCTGGTCACGGCCCTGAAAAATAAGCCCGCCCAGCAGCATCCCATGCCCATTCCGACAGCGGCCATTTCAAGACAGCTCAACGCGATTACGCAGCTTGTAGGCGCAAGACGAATGTCTTTTTCTGCATGGGCCAATATTACGGCGGGCGCGTCCCTCAAGATCGTATCTGTCCCTTCTTCCCAAAGTCTAACTACCCGGTCCAGGTGCATCTGCTCGGCCA
>CAVZMS010000062.1:0-54996 GCA_963776085.1 uncultured delta proteobacterium | reverse complement strand
GCGTTATTAATAAGCCGGATCGATGATCAAGCCTGACATCTCCCGACGGATTATTAATATTACTATGGGGTATAATTGAGAGTCGGCATCAAGGACAGTAATTGAAAAGGGAGGATCATGGCCAAACGCAATACTTATAGTTTTAAAAAGCTGCAGAAAGAGCTTAAGCGAGATAAAAAGGCGAAGGAAAAGCTGGCCCGTCGGCAAGGGAAAAAGGATCAGACTATAAAAGACATTGACGAGGAAAAGCATTCCGATTGAAGTGTGGCCTCTCCATGAAATTAGGGAAGATATGTATCACAGGTTTACTGGAAAAAATACACATGAAACTTTGCAGGCGCCAAAGGAGAATAATAGATGGATGTAATCGATACATCTCAAAACAGGCTTGCTGTACTTATTGACGCTGACAATGCACAACCTTCCATCACGGAAGGCCTGCTGTCTGAAGTTGCAAAGTACGGCAGTCGCAAGCGTGAAGCGCATTTATGGCGACTGGACAACCCCAAGCTTAACCGGATGGAAGTCCGTCCTGCTGGAGCACTCTATCCATCCGGTTCAGCAGTTTCGGTATACTTTGGGGAAGAATGCGACAGACAGTGCAATGATAATAGATGCAATGGACTTGCTCTATACGAAACGCTTTGACGGATTCTGTCTAGTATCCAGTGACAGTGACTTCACTCGTCTTGCCTCACGCATCAGGGAGGAAGGTCTGCTCGTGTACGGATTCGGGGAGAAGAAGACTCCAAAAGCTTTTGTATCCGCCTGCGACAAATTTATCTTCACCGAAGTCCTTCGGTTCCAGGATAATGCCGACACTGCCGTTAAACCGAAGACCGCAAACGAGCTGAAAAGAGATACCAAACTGGTAACACTTCTCCGATCCGCTCTTGAGGCGGCTTCCGACGAGAGCGGATGGGCTCATCTGGGCACTGTGGGCAGTAATATCGCCAAGCAGGCCCCGGAGTTTGACCCGCGGAACTACGGTTTCAGCAAACTTGGCGAACTCGCCGCAGCGATCAAACTCTTCGATGTGGATAAAAGGGTACAGAGTGACGGTCATTCCAAATCAATCTACATTCGCGACAAGCGCAATAAGCCCATGTAAACAGGGCTCCAACCTCGACCTGGATAAAAATCCCAGCATTCCCAATTAAGTTGGCAGAATCATACAATTCTCCTATAATTTACTACTGTTTTTTTATTGACAGGTGTATCTGACAGAGGGCAAAATCCTGTCGCTTCCAGTTAGGGGGCGCCTGCCTTGAAGAGAATGGAAAGCGGGAGACAGAAATAAAGTGATGATTGAGGAAGATAATGGAGATGTAAAATGACGCACGAAACCGTTGCCAATCAGATTGTTATGGGAACCTCCTTCTGGATTGCCACAATCGTATTTCTTTTAGCGTACGGTCTTATCATCTGGGATAAGATACATAAGACTATTATTGCCCTTTTCGGCGCGGCCGTGCTGATTGTCGTGGGCATCCTCTCACAGGAAGAGGCCTTTACATTCCATAGATCTCGGTGTCGACTGGAACGTGATCTTTCTCTTGATCGGCATGATGGTCATTATCAATATCATGAGGCCTACGGGCTGTTTTGAGTAACCTCGCCATCAAGGGCGCCAAGGTCGGCAAGGGACAGCCTTTCATGATCATGGCGATCTTCTCCATTATAACGGCGGTGGCCTCGGCATTTCTGGATAATGTCACCGCGTCCTCCTTATCGCTCCTGTGACACTCGTCCTCTGCCAGGCCCTTGAGCTGGATGTTGTCCCGTTTCTCCTCACAGAGGCCCTCGCTTCTAATATCGGGGGGACGGCAACCCTCCGATGATCATGATCGGCTCCAAGGCCCATCTAGGATTTATACCCTTTATTTACAACCTGTCACCTGTAATCATCGTGGTGTTGATCGCGTTTATCATCAGCATCAAGTTTATCTTCGGCAGGAAGATGGTCGTCAGAGAAGAACTGCGGCAGAAGCTTATGGCAATGGATGAGAACAAGTCGATCAAGGATCCTGTGCTTCTGAGGAAATCTCTCGTGGTCCTGGCGATAACAATAACCGGATTTGTGGCCCACGGCGCCCTGAACCTGGAACTGGCGACCATAGCGCTGACCGGCGCCTGCATCCTCCTCCTCGTTTCCGGGATGAAAGATCCCCGCCATGTCCTTGCGGAGGCGGAATGGGGCACTATCTTCTTCATTATCGGCCTCTTTATTATCATTGGCGCTGTCGTGAAGGTAGGCCTCATCAAATGGATGGCCATCAAGGTGCTCGATCTTTCCCATGGTAATTTTTTTGGTATGAGCATGATCGTCATGTGGTTCTCTGCCTTTGCATCGGCGTTCATTGATAATATCCCTTATCGTCGCCACGATGAACCCTCTGATCATCAATATGGCGCAGCAGTTCTGGCCGAATCTCACCGGTGTCGAGACACTCCTCCACCATCCGGATCTAATGCCCCTGTGGTGGTCGCTTGCGCTGGGCGCCTGCCTCGGCGGGAACGGGACAGCTATCGGGGCCTCCGCCAATGTCGTCGTCTGCGGTATGGCGGAAAAGATGGGGCACCCCATACCCTTCAGACAGTGGATGCTCTACGGCATGCCGCTTATGATCGAGTCGGTCATCATCTGCATGATCTATGTCTGGCTTAGGTATTATGTTTTGCATATATAATCTACGTTGTATCGACTTTTAATAATAAGGAGGTGAGGCGTTATGCCGACAATATTTTTCTATGGCCCAAAATTAGATAAAAGGAAAAGCAGGGAGATGGTCAGATCTTTTACCGAAACAGCCAGCAAGATAACGGGGATAGAAAAACCTGCCTTTGTCGTTTATCTCGTAGAATTGCCGGCCGAGAATGTGGGGGTAGGGGGGGAGTTATTGGAGGATAGATTTAAGAAGATGGAGGGCGTGCATAAGGTTTAAAAAGGCCTAAAAATAGTATCGAACTTCCAGATTAATCGAGTATGGATACAGGCCGAATTCGCTCCTGATCCGGGTTCCTTCAGGCCTTTTGCCGAATGGTAGGCCGAGGTTCACTGCAAGCTCTGCCTCGTTTGACAGGGAGTATACGGCATTAAATGAACAAAGACCGGAATTGTCATCCAGGTTGGCTATCCACGACATCTGGCCGTTTAATAGCGGCGTAAACTCATATCCCAGGCCAAGGGCCGTGTAATTTCTGCCCAGATATGCGCTCCTGCCTCTTAAAAGGGCCGGTATGATGGAATAATCGTAGCCAGCTCCAAGACCGCTGCCGTGATAGAAATATTCCAGCCTCACATCCAGGCTGTTTTCCCAATGGTGTTCCAGACCAACGGTAAATTCGGTATAGGATCCATGCGGCAAATCATCCGGATAACGGATATGACCCTCAGCCCGAATGCCTAACCACTGAAAAACGTCACCCTGCAGGGAGCCGCCTACGACATCGCTGTCACCCAGTGTCCCGCCTAATAATGCCCACTCGAAATCCTTGAATACAGTGGAGACCCGGCCGATATGGGATGTGCGACTGCCTGCCGGGGTATCGCTCCACCCAGTGTCACTATCAGGATCCCGGTCGTAGCCAAGGACGCTTATCAGGGATAGTTGCGAAAGGTCGCCCAGCCGCACCTCTGCCCTCAGTGCATCGACACCGGGCTTGTACACGCGATAGAATACCTGGGCCGCGAAAGGGGCAAAGAAGTCGTTTGGTGAAAAATAGAACGTGGTTGCCAGGTTTATGGGTTGACGTCCCAGGATAAGATCAAGACGATCTCTGGACCATCGGATGTTGAACCTGTCTATGGCAGTATGGACGTAGTTTCTGTCGCTCAGACTCCATTCCAGTGCCGAACTTCTTTCCACATCCTGGATCGTAACATTAGAGCCGTCTGGCCGGTCAGGAGCACTTCAGGGATATAGGTCTGGTAGGCATCAGCCTCAAGACTTAAGTTATCTCCGATCTGCGCCTTCATAATAAGACGCGCCAATCCCCCTAGACCGGATCTATTGCGGTCTTGATAAAAAACAGTATTTTCAGGATATCTATAGGCAGTGCCATAGATCTGCAACATACCGCGAAGGTCGATGTTGGCTCCATCTCCCTGCCATTTATAAAATGCAGATGCGGGAGTTAAAAATACGCCGAGGACGGCAGACATAAAAAGTATGGATGCAATCAACTGTTTAAGATTAGTGTTTTTTATGGGTATTGGTCTGCACATTCGCTATGACCTCTCAGCTACGATGAATCGCTCTGCTACAGAAAGCCTTGCAGCATAACTAATGAATGTTGAATGTTGAACAGGGAATCTTGAATCTTGAAGTCTACTCTTCACTTCAAAATTTATAATTCAATATTGGAAATTCAACATTCAATCGTTCTTCTGCTTTCCTGCGTGCATACACCTTTAAACATTGCTAATTTATTGGGCGTCTCAACTGAGGACCTCGTCGCTTTCTATCCTTCCGTCCAGCAGCCTTATAATCCGGTGCGCCCGATCCATTACCCTCTGGTCATGGGTGGAAAAGAGGAATGTAACCCCGGATTCATGGTTGAGTTTTTCCATCAGGACCAGAAGTGAGTCTGCGGTGGCTGAATCGACATTTGCGGTAGGCTCGTCTGCCAGCACTATGGCCGGTTGAGTGACGATGGCCCTTGCTATGGCCACCCTCTGCTGCTGCCCTCCAGACATCTCATCAGGTCGGCGGTTTTCGAGTCCATCAAGGCCGACTTCCTTAAGGATAGCCATTACCCTGTCGCGGCATTCACGTCCCGATACCCCCTGCAATGTCAGGACAAACTCGGCGTTTTCATAGGCCGTCATAACGGGGATAAGGTTATATGCCTGGAATACGAACCCTATCCTGTCCCTGCGGATGGCGGAGATCTTTGAGCGTGTTAAAAGGCCGATATCCTGCCCCTCCAGAAACACCTTTCCGGAGGTAGGGATATCAAGTCCGCCGATAAGATTCAGTACCGTCGTCTTTCCTGATCCGGACGGGCCACAGAGCGCAGCAAAGTCCCCTTTATGGATGTCAAATGATAGACCATCCACGGCCCGCACCTCCATCTTGACCCTGCCAGTAGATCTTTGAGGCCTCTTCAAGCCTGACTATCGCCTGATCCTTCATTGTTTATCCTTCACTTTCTGAATCGGTAAAAATCTTAAGACCATTAATAATTATTTGTGATTGTATGCTTTATTGGAATTCACATGTGATGCTGGATACTAGTAATAGATAATGATAATAAAATTTTGTATTTTTGCTTCCGAGTATCTGAAGTATCTTCAGTAATCCAGCATCCTAGTCCATATTCTATACCTTTATATCGCCTTAAGGCTTTCAACCGGCGGAACCCTGCCGGCGTGCCAGGCAGGATAGATGCCGGATAAGATAGTAAGCGTGAATACCCCGGTCATGATAGCCGCGGAGCTTTCCTTGAACAGCCTGATCTTCACCAGGGGATCGATAAGCACGCCGCTTGCGCTGTAATCAGCTGCCGACCATGCCGCTGAAATCTATGCCGTGGTGATACATAAATGCATACCATGGCGCGGTAATTATTACACCCAGTAAAAGCCCAATATCCCAAACCAGATCGATTCCATGATTACAAGCCTGAAAAGCGTGAATGGGGACATGCCAACGGCCATCATGACCCCGAACTCCCGCGTCCTCTCCATAACGCTCATAAGCAGGGTATTCAGGATTCCAGCGGCGATAAGAAGACCTATAAGTACCTGGATAATGCGGTTTCCTGCCTTATCGAGGGTAATTATAGATGCAAGTTCAGACTGTGTCTCCTTCCAGCTCAATACCTCCCTTGCCGGGTCGCCCACCTGGGAATTGATCATATCGCGCATCTTTATGGCGCGACGCTGGTCTTCAATCACGACAGAGATAAGTGTAGCGTCTTCCGGTCCATAGCTCAGGGTGGCGCGGACCCTGTCGATAGGCAGAAGGATCATGGAACCGTCCACCTCGCTTACGCCCGTCTCAAATATCCCTGTCACACGGGCGATCTCGCTTACTATCTCTCCGTTTACATCGGTGGTAGTGTAGATCAGCTTTTTGTTGATGCCTATATTAAGCTTCTCTGCCACCTTATTCCCTACAACCGCTCCGAGGCCGTCTGTCCCGGTAAAGAGCTGCCCTTCAACAATGGAGCGGATAAAGAGATTTTGCTCCCCGGATTCCATGCCCGGATCAATACCGATAAAGACTCCGCCGATACTCTTGTTGGCGCTCGCCAGCATAGCCTGGCCCATTATCCTTACAAGGGCGTCCTTTACCCCCGGTATTCGCAGGAGCCTGTCCCTCACCCTATTGGTATTAAACAGCCTCTTGTCCAGTGAAGGGGTCTCGTTATATCCTTTGGGCTCAACAGTAACATGCCCCAGTCCCATGACGGCGCTTGTGTTGATCATCTTTGTGTAGCTGTTATCAGCGACGCCGGTAAAGGTGACTGACAACAGCACGCCGAACCCTATTGAAAAGGCCGTTATATATGTGCGGCGTTTTCGTCGCCACATATTTCGCCATGCCATTTTACAGATATTCATCTAAAGTCATTACCCGAAACAGGTTAGTAATTTTCAAAGTTGCAGGCATCCCCAGATTTATCCCGTCAGGATTTTGCATAAAATGTTGATCTAATGTCCCACGGGAGTCTCTTTTTTAAGGCGAAATATTTCAGTGCCTGGAATTATGCATAACTCGTAGCAAAGGCGGGCGGAGGGCTTCCAGCGAATTAACCACAAAGGAGAAGTAGCTATCTACCCGTAACTTCGCCGCCCGCCTGACGACATCCTTACGCCGGTTCCTTGCAAATTATTTCTTCGCCTCTAAAAAAGAGATCCCCGTAGGACATATTTTCAATAATATCTTTTTTACGTAAAATCCTGTCAGGACATTTCTGATACATCTTTTTACATCGCTATGAAACCTGTTCAGACATCCTCCCCAATCCTTCATCTATGGTGAATAGCAGATACAGGCTGAATAACAGCGGCCTTTACTGCCGGATAAAGAACGGCCAGGGAAGCGATAATAAAAAGGAAGATTATCGGAATCACAATGGCCTCGGGCGTCAGATAGGCCCTCCAGATCGGGTCTATAGCAACCCCCCCGAAGGAGGCGCCATCGGCAACGGCTGGAAAGATCGATGCCGTTTTTCTGAAAATAGAGAGACAGGGACCACCCCGAAAGGAAGGCTATAATGCTTGCAACAGCTACCTGTATAATCATTTCAGCGTATATCAGCAACATGAGCTGCCATGGCGTGACTCCAACGGCCTTCATAATGCCCAGTTCCCTGATCCGTTCAAAAACGCTCATAAGCATGGCGTTTAAGACCACCATAGCCACGGCTGTATAGGTGATAATAATCAAGATGATCATCTGCGAGTCGGCCAGGTCCAGTATCCTTGCTATAACAGGCTTAAGTTCCCTCCAGTTCATGGTTTCATACCCCTCGGCCAGGGCCGAGACCCGCGCTGTGGCCTCTTTGAGATCGCTGCTCCTGTCAGGCCGCATAACAGCGATCTCGTGGGCCCCTGTCGGAAGGACCATCAATTTACGAAACTCGCTTTCGATCATGTAAGAAACCGGTCCGGTCCACCTCTTCACCAACGGACTTGAGTATGCCTTTAACGGTGTAGAGATCGTTAGCCATGGAACCGTCGGTAGCCTGACCCACGAAAACCATCTCATCCCCAGGACCTACACCGAGTGTCCTGGCAAGCTTTCTTCCTATCACGACCCCCTTGGGATCCTTTTCATCGAGCCAGCTTCCCTGCAACACGTGATTATGGATCTGGGTGACATCAGATTCTGTTGAAAGGTCTATCCCGCGCAACTGGACCCCGGCAGATGCGGAGCCAGCTGCCGCCAGCCCGAAGCCGTAGATCCTCTGGGTGGCATGGAAGCCCGCCTGCTTTAGAGCGCGGACCAGGTTATCGGCATTTTCGATGCGCTTGTACAGGTCGGGATCATCCAGGTATGTCTTGGCATGTATCTGGATATCCCCGAGATCCATTGCGACTGCGTTTCGTTCGCTTGCCTGGAGCAACCCGTCCATCAATGCGGCGAACAGTATCATGATGAATCCGGCAAATCCCATGGCCAGCGTGGTTACCAGGGTCCTTCGCCAGTTTCTAAAGACATTCCTTGATGCAATTGAAAGTGATCTTCATTCTTCTCTATTGGAGAGCCTCTAACGAATTTTGTTTATCCTATACCGTACACCTTATACCGTATACCTTACACCTTATACCTTGTCCTTCATATCCTCTTCAAACTGGAGATAGAGAAAAAATCATCTTCAAGGCTGATATCCAACTCAAGCTCTTCGTATACCAACTCTGTAAATTCATCCGGTTTATCCGCAGGCACTACCCTCATGACCTTTGGTCTGATCTTTCCTCCAAGCATCTCAAACCTGCTGAAGGTCATGGTGCGGGCGATATTCATTTCCTCATCGTAATAGTAGTATTTTAAAGGCATGTAATCTTCGGCAAGCACGATAGCCACAATCTTGCCCCAGACTACCGCGGCATCAGGTTTTGGGATAAGCGTGAATTCAATTATATCCATGCCGTCTCTATTCACCCTCAAAAGAGACTGAGGGATCATAATCCTCTTCCATTCGCGATTCCTTAACCAGGTCGTCATTTGTGAAGTGACTGCCCATCCAGGAACCCATCATCATGCTGGATGTAAGGCTTGAATGGTTCGGTCGGTCCTCGGCAGATAGCTGTAGATACTCATTCCCGGATTTTAAGGTGGCCGTGTCCTTTTCCTTTAAGGGGGATAGGATGCGCACAAGGGTCTTATCCTTTCCTTTTGACCACCCTTCCATCCGCATCTCACGAGTGTAGTGCGCTGTTTTAACCTGCATTGTCAGCACGGAATGGGATGACGTGCCGCGCCACATATCATCTATCTGGCGCAGTATATCCTTTGCCCTTTTCATAGAGGCATTATTTTGCTGCCCGAAGGAAGCGTCCATCGGGAAATTCAGGAGAGCAAGCACGGAAATGATTGTTAGGAGGATTCGTGACATTTGTTGCATTTTCTATACGCTAGGGCAATATCCCCTATTATTTTTTTTGATATATCTATCCTATCTTGGCATGTATTATCAAGTGTAATGAGACGATTTCTTCCGACTTAAGCTTCCCCCGTATCCAGTACGGGGCAGGCTAAGTTAAGCCCGGAATGACGAATTAAGGATTTATACAAAGGTCTCTCAACAATTGCAACGGTGAAGAGGATAATAGTTGATATTTTTAACGATAAGAGTGCCGAAGCGGGGACTTGAACCCCGACGGGGGAACCCCCACTAGACCCTGAACCTAGCGCGTCTACCAGTTCCGCCACTTCGGCACGGATTAGGGTTGATATTTTTTACAATTATTTATATTATCCCCTAATTTCTGTCAATAAAGAAGTTTATAGGGCTAGTTTTTAGAATAGGTGAAGAATCAAATTATGGTGTATATTATTTCCTTTTGGGGATTGATAGAAAAATACTTATGATCACTTGACCCCTTGAATCCTTGAACCCTCAAGCTATCCCGATTACGGGATGATAGCTGACTTACATTTCATTACTTATAAGGATTATAAGAAATTGATTAATATTATTAAAGATATAAAAGAGATTAAAAGTCCTTTAAAAAACCCTGTTTTAACTATAGGAAACTTTGACGGAGTTCATAAAGGCCATCTAGCGCTCTTTGATAAAGTCAAACAGATTGCAAAGGACATCAACGGACAATCGGTGGTAATGACATTCGATCCCCATCCCGTCAAGGTCATGAAACCTGGAAACGCCCCCATTCTGATAACCCCTATCAAGCAGAAATTAAAACTGATATCAGATGCTGGGATCGATGTTATATTCTGTATCTCCTTTAACAAACAGTTCGGGGCCATCTCGGCGCGGGATTTTGTCCGGGAGATTCTCGTTGACAGGATAGGGGCTAGAGAGATCGTTGTGGGCTATGATTATGCCTTTGGGCGCGGGCGCCAGGGGGGTATTGAACTCCTGCAGGGGATGGGAAAGGAATTAGGGTTCAAGGTCCATGTGATTGAACCGTTCTATCTGGACCGGACATTAGTGTCCAGCACATACATCAGGGATCTTCTCCTGGAAGGGGATCTTGCCGAAGCCAAGAGATATCTGGGCAGGGACTACCAGATATCGGGCATGGTTATAAAAGGCGCTGGCAGAGGTGTAAAGCTCCTGGGGATACCCACCGCAAACCTTCTGGCAATCGATGAATTGATCCCAAAGAAAGGTGTCTATGCCGTTATCGTGGATTTGGAGGACGGGAGTTATTATGGGGTGTGCAACATAGGGAATAATCCGACCTTCGGCGGAAATGCCCTTTCAATCGAGACACATCTCCTTGATTTCAGCAAGGATATATTCGGGAAAGAATTCACCATAAAGTTTCTTCACCGGCTGAGAGAAGAGAAGATCTTCGGCAGTAAAGAGGAATTGGCTGCTCAGATTATGAAAGATATCACGAGAACGAGAGAGCTGTTCGGCCTTCATGAATCAGGTCAAAAATCCAAATAGATCCATTAACTGGAAGTTATGGATAGGGCTGCTGATAAGCGCCGTTTTCCTTTACCTCTCTTTCAGAAAAGTCGATATTTACCGGACATGGATTGTCATCCGCGCTTCTGAACTTTGGCTTATCGCCCTGGTCATTATCATCACCTTTTTTCAGTTCGTTATAAGGGCATGGCGATGGTACATACTTCTTGAGACCGTAAAAAAAACCGATTTTTCAAATCGACTGTTATCCATCCTAATCGGCTTTGCCGCCAACTGCATTCTACCTGCCAGGTTGGGAGAATTTATTAGGGCTAATTACCTGGGCTACACAGAAAAAATAAGCCGGGTCTCGGCATTCGGGACTATCGTGGTTGAAAGGATCTTTGACGGCTTAATACTGCTCCTTATATTGCTGATCGGCCTTTTGGGCGCCACCTTGACGGAAGAATTGAATGCCGTGTCCGGCGGCCTTCGGGCCACGGGTCTTACCCTTTTCCTGTTATATATTTTGTTGATACTCTTTTTAGCAGGATTTAAATACAGGACGGATCGTTTTGTAGCCATCCTTGAAAGGCTCCTTTTCCCTTTTTCTCAATCTCTTCGGTCAAGGATAATTACAGGTGTAAGAAATTTTGCACTGGGTTTGGTCCCTATCAAAGACCTTTATGGATGGACTATGGCAATATTCTACTCTTTTCTATTATGGTTTTCAGCCCTCTATCAGATTAGGCTTATCGCGTCCTCTATAGGATTATCAATCCCGTTCATTGCAGTATTTATAATCATGGCCATAGCTGCTTTCGGTGTAATGATCCCTTCATCGCCTGGATATATAGGCACATTTCATCTGGCAGTTCAATACGGCTTTCTGTTATTCGGAGTGGCAAGGGAGGAGGCGCTGTCCGCGGCGATCCTGCTTCATGCCACATTTTTCTTCCCAACCATTGTCTTTGGGGCCATAGCCCTTATATGGTTGCGGATATCCGATAGAAGATCCCTGGAAGGGCATCATATCCTGAAGCAGTCAGATTGAACAGGACACGTCGAAAATCTATCTCCCTTTAGGGGGCTTTCCGCATACCTCGTTCTATGGGTGAAGTCACTGCTTTCCGGATGGGGCTTTGAATCCGTCTCAATGTACGGAGCCGGGTCAATATAAGAGGGATCGGATCGAGGTAGATGATAAAATGCTTGTAAAATATCATGCCTTAGTGGTATTTTTTTCTAATGGGTATCAGGAAACATAGAACTTCAGGTGACCTTGAAACCGAGGCCTCGGATCACATGATCGCCCCTTACAGGCCAAGGAACTTTTGGAAAGGGGAAGTAAGGTTTGAGGATGGATGGGTTGAAAAAGACTATGGCCGAGCACCTTTGCCTTCTCGTTTATATGCGAGAATCTGCCTCCACTGGGAGGAGGTCGCGCTGAAAAGGCTTCAAGGGATCGATGGCGTACCGGAGTACCTGGGGAGGCCGACGAGGAATTCGATCAGGATGACCAGGGTTCCTGGTAGTCCTCTTGATAAACTGAAGTCAGGAGAACTGAGCGAATTATGCCTCTATCGCCTCCAAGACCTCGTTCATCAGATCCATAACAGGGGCGTGGCCCATGGCGATCTTCACATGAGAAATATCCTGATTCACGAGGATATAGCTTATATTATAGATTTTTCCACGGCCTATGCCCGAGGCCGCCTTCCCTTTCTTGACAAAGGATTATTCAGGATTTTTAAGCTTCTTGATCTTGAACGTTTGTATAAGATAGAAAAAAGATTTTTTGGAAAAGGGACACCTCCTGACATGTTTTATCTCTACCGGCTTGTAAAGGGACACAAATGAATAATAGACTACTGAAGTCCATCCCTATGATTCTGGCATTAGCCATGGTTCTTCTCCTTGCCCGTCCCAACGAGTTCTCCATCATCTTCGGCGCCATCATTGTTTTTGCAGGTGAAGGGATTCGCGTGTGGGCGAGCGGCCATCTCATCAGGAATGATGAAGTCACGACCTCCGGTCCTTATGCCTATCTCAGGGACCCCCTCTATTTAGGCAGGTTGCTCCTTTTGATCGGATTTTGCGTCATGGGATGGGGATATAACTGGATTATACTCCTTATTGGATTAGGCGTGTTTTTTTTCAACTACATGCCTCGGAAGTATAGAAAAGAGATGGCAAGGCTGGAAAGCATCTTTGGCGAAGACTACAGGGATTATGCGTCTTGCACATACAGTCTGATGCCTCGTTTAAAACCCTATCCTAAGGCGAGGAAGAGGCCCTGGCGATTCGATCTGTTTTGGAAGGAGAACAGGGAGCAGTATTTCCTTACCGGTGACGATACTATTTTTCTTGCTCGTGTTAGCAAAGTATCTCTACAGCTAATTGACCCTGATCCTGTCCCTTAAATTAATCTATTCACAGCGATTCCCGATTAGAATTTTGCATGTTGATATAATGTCCCACGGGGATCTCTTTTTTAAGGCGAAATGTATAGTACCCGGTACTTTGCATAACTTGTAGCAAAGGCGGGCGGAGGGCTTCCAGCCAAATAGACCAGGAAGGATACGTAGCTACCTACCTGGAAATTCGCCACCCGCCTGACGACATCCTTATGCCTATTCCTTGCAGATTATTTCTTCGCCTCTAAAAAGAGATCCCCGTAGGACATACCTGCACTTAAACCTTTATGAGAAATTCTAACCGGGAATCGCTGAATTCTTTCGGCATTAAAATATCTGCCTTGGCATTTCCCAGACCATTAAAATAACCTGTTGATTTTGGACTTCAAGAAATGATTCTCGACTGAATTGCTTTTAGTAATTTATTGCAAAAGGCTTATTTTTTGGTCGTAATAGTTACAGAAATGGTTACATTTTTTTAAAAAAAATTCTTAAAGCAACTAAAAAAATAGATAGACAGCCGACCTTCGCTGCTAAACCTATCTAATACACCCAAGTTAGATTGATCAAGATCCCTTTTCCTGATCGCTCCATGTTCAAGAGAGGTGCCTTTCCATTATCCAGACCTAAGAAGGCGTCATTTATAAAGGAGCTGAAGAAATGCCCCAGGGCGTATCCGACAAGTACATCGGATGGATAATGTGCCTTCGCCTCTACCCTTGACCATCCTGTCCCTACAGCGATGCCTATGATCCCGATATCGGCAAAAAGCCTGCTACCTGGAGATAATGAGATCGATTCAAGGTTTCGCCTCGTAAGGGTAGTAAATACAGCGGTGCCGGAGGCATGACCTGACGGGAAGCTTTTATTACTCCCTCCGCCAGGCCGTGTCCTGCCGGATAGGTTTTTCAGCAATGATGTGCTTCCCGATGTAATCACACTAGCTGTTACTCCGAGAGCAAGGCCCTTTGCCTTGGCTGTCAACCAGTCCGAAGGATCATCTCCGCTTGGTGTGGCTATGGTAGTAATTAAATAGGCGGCCGCCGAACTATCTTCCAGATAGTTGCCCCATTTTGCGGCATTATTTTGAGAGCCGAATATCGGGTTATTATCTGATGCCCAATGGGATATGCGTTTATCCATGTCGCCAACCTGCAATGCGAGGGATGTCGCGACAGGGATCCAGGTCTCAGGCGATAAGGCGGCGTTGGCCGCCGACTCCTTAATACGGTCCCATCCGGGTGTAAAAGTGGCATCCTGCCCCCATCCTCGACCGTTGGAGAGGGTGCCGCATCCTTGGAGCGTAAGAATAGTAATTGACGCCAGGAATAAGGAAAGAAAAATACGACTTGCCTCAGATAAAATGTTACTCCGACTTTGATCAAAAAGGGATTGTTGACTCACGCTCAGGCCTCCTCTGAAAAGATAACTAGGGATAGGTTATTTATTCTCTAAAATACCTGCCTTGGCATTTCCCAGACCTTCGGGGAACGCCATAATCTGGATTTCATGAGTTCTTTGTGATAAATGAATTCTTTAGGTAGACGGTCATAAAACTTATCAAACAGCTCTTCATGTGCGTTAAGCTCTCTTTTGATCTGCTCATGATCCACCGACATGATCCTATAAAATAGTTCGGGATCATATTCGAGCCCGTCCCAATGTATATCCTGGTGACGAGGCATGAATCCGATAGGGCTTTCCACACTATTGCCGCAGCCATGAATACGGTCAAAGACCCATTTAAGTACCCGCATATTTTCACCAAAGCCCGGCCAAAGAAAAGTTCCTTTCTCATCCCTTCTAAACCAGTTTACTCGGAAGATTCGGGGAAAATCAGACAGCACACGGCCCATGTTTAACCAGTGACCCCAATAATCGGCCATATTGTAACCGCAAAAGGGGAGCATTGCCATAGGATCCCTCCTCATGGGAGGTTGTCCCTTGGCTGCCGCTGTAGCCTCAGAACCCATGGTCGCGGCCAGATATACTCCGTGAGACCAGTTAAATGCTTCAAATACAAGAGGTATGTCTTTAGTGACCCTGCCTCCGAAGATGAATGCCTTGATAGGCACCCCTTTCGGACTATCCCACTCGGGATCAAAGGTGGGGCACTGTGCAATGGGAGCGGTAAATCTGGCATTAGGGTGAGCAGCCAACCGGCCACAATTAGGGGTCCAGTCCAGGCCATTCCAATCAATTAAATGGGCCGGAGGTTCATCCGTCATTCCTTCCCACCAGATGTCCCCTTCATCAGTAAGGGCCACGTTGGTGAAGATACAATTTTTGGTCAGGGTCAACATAGCGTTAGGGTTGGATTTCATTGATGTCCCCGGAGCGACGCCGAAAAAGCCAGCCTCCGGATTGATCGCCCGTAGATTGCCATGGACATCGGGCTTCAGCCATGCAATATCATCGCCTATGGTGAATACCTTCCACCCTTCAAATCCATTAGGAGGTACCATCATGGCGAAGTTTGTCTTTCCGCATGCGCTTGGGAACGCGGCAGCAACATAGCTCCTTTTTCCATTCGGGTTTTCGAGTCCCATGATAAGCATATGCTCAGCCATCCATCCTTCAGCCCTGGCCATAACTGACGCAATTCTCAATGCAAAGCACTTCTTGCCCAAAAGGGCGTTTCCCCCATAGCCGCTGCCGAACGACCAGATAGCCCTTTCCTCGGGGAAATGGGTGATAAAGATGTTATCAGGGTTGCATGGCCATGGCACATCTTTCTGGCCCGGATTGAGAGGTGAGCCCACAGAATGGAGACATTGTACAAATCCCCCCTTTTCTCCCAGGACATCGAGCACACGCTGTCCCATCCTTGTCATGATTCTCATATGAACTACAACGTAAGCGGAATCAGTGATCTCCACCCCTATATGAGAAATAGGGGAACCCAAAGGTCCCATACTGAACGGGATGACATACATTGTCCGTCCGCGCATGCATCCCCTGAAAAGAGCGGTAAGCTTTTCTTTCATCTTATGGGGGCTCATCCAATTATTATTGGGACCTGAGTCATCCTTACTGATGCTGCAAACGTATGTACGGTCTTCAACTCGCGCAACATCTTTAGGGTCTGAACGGCATAGAAAACTATTTGGCCGTTTCTCTTTATTGAGTCTTATAAAAGTACCGTTTTGGATCATCTGTTCACAGAGCCGGCTGTTTTCATCCTGTGAGCCGTCGCAGATATACACAAGGTCTGGCGTGCATAGTTCAGCTATCTCTTTAATCCACCTTATCAGGAGTTTATTGCTGGTTCGGGCGCCATTTATTCGCAAGTCTTTCATCTGAAACCTCCAAAATTATTCTTATCACAATATAACTTTCAGACCTTTATCTCTTAGATATTCCTTTACGTCTCTGATACTCAGGATGCGATAGTGGAAAACTGAAGCGGCTAATAGGATCTGTGCCCCTCCTTGAATAACCCCCTCGTAGAAATGCTCCAGGGTTCCTGCCCCGCCCGAGGCAATAACGGGCAAGTCCACGGCATCTGAGATGGCCCTGGTAAATTCCAGATCATAACCGGCCTGCGTGCCGTCTCCGTCCATGCTTGTCGGCAGGATTGCCCCTGCCCCAAGTTCCTGGCATTGGGTTGCCCAGGCAACAGCGTCTTTTCCAACCGGTTTTGTGCCCCCGGAGACCACAAGTTCAAAACCGGAGGGCATTTTTTTGTTCCTTCTCGCATCGATGGCCACGGTAATCTTTTCAGGACCGAATTGCGCCGATGCCTTTTTTACAAGTTCAGGGTCTTTAACTGCGGCGCTGTTCATGGAGATCTTGTCTGCGCCGGCGTTTAGAACCATCTCGATATCTTCTAAAGTGGAAATACCTCCGCCCATTGTCAAAGGGATATCAATTACCGAAGAGACATTTTTAACCCATTCAAGCCTCGTCTTTCTGTCTTCCACTGTTGCCGCTATATCCAGCATAGCCAGTTCATCAGCGCCCTCACGCTGATAAAAGGCAGCGTTTTCAACAGGGTCGCCCGCATCTTTAAGATCGACAAAATGGATCCCCTTCACTACGCGGCCGTCTTTCATATCAAGGCACGGCATGATTTTTATAATACCCATCACTTTACCTTTCTGTATTTATGATTAAACGCCCATATCCTTAAAAAAATGAAATGTTGAATGTTGAACAGGGAATATTCAATCTTGAAGTTTTTTCTGCTATTCGAAATTCTAAATTCCTTGTTCAATATTCAACATTCTCTTTTAACGATTTTCAACTCGACCCCTCGACCCCTTGAATTCTTAACCCTTAATTATCAACAGAGATCAGACTGCCTCGATCGTTGAGGGAGGCTTGGAGGCAATATTATAGGTGACGCTTACAATGCCGGGTACTTTGCGGATAATCTCACCGGCGATCTTTTCGAGTATTTCAAAGGAGAGTCGCGTTGGTGTCGCGATACGCGCATCAATGCTATCCCAACAGCGTAACTCGATCTGCTGGCCAAAATCACGTTTGCCGTCACGCATGCCGGTGACACGGTCTTCATGAAGGATCGCCATATATTGAAATGCACTGGTGTCTTTTAACAACTCCTCCACAACGGCGGTTGCCTTACGGACCGTTTCGATACGCTCAGGTGTTACCTCGCCTATCACGCGCGCCGCGAGCGCCGGCCCGGGGAACGGTATGCGTTCGAAAATCTCAGATGGAAGGCCGAGGGCCCTGCCTATCTTCCTGACACCATCCTTGCGAAGCTGGATAAGAGGTTCGATAATACGGTAGCCGAAGGTCTCCTCCGGGTCTATTCCGAGCTGCTCAAAGACATTGTGCTGTCGCTTGATGCCAGCGACTGTCTCATCGACATCAGTCAAGATAGTCCCCTGAAGGAGGTGTTTAGCCCCGCTTTCCTTAACCATCCGTCCGAACACGTCCCGGTAAAAGGTCTGGGTAACGGCCTCACGCTTCTCTTCCGGGTCAGTGATTCCCTTGAATGCCGAGAAGAACTCCTTGCGTGCGTCGATTACTTCAACCTTGACGCCGAGATTTCTGAAAAGACCCACAACCTGTTCAGCCTCGCCCTCGCGCATGATGCCGTTGTCGATGAATAGGGTCTTAAGGCGCTTCCCCAGGGCACGGTGCCCGAGCATCGTGACGGTGGAAGAATCGACTCCTCCTGAGAGGGCGTTGATCGCCGTTCCGTCCCCGACAATATCCTTGATCTCTTTGACCTTCTCGTTGATGAAACGCTCCGTATTAAGCCCCTGCGCGGTGATTTCCTTAATCATGTGCCTACCTCCAAGTATATATTAAATTGATAATGTTTAAATGTGTGTCTATCATAATAGCTGTCCGGTTTAGGATTTTGCATAAAAATTTAAGTTCAGGTATGTCTTATAAGATCTCTTTTTAGAGGCGAAGACATATATGAAAGGGATCAGCATATTTTATATCAACCCTTCAATGCGTCGTATGCCTAAGGCTCTTCCATAACGCTTCCAGAATAACAATGGACGCGCCTTTGCCATCCAGGTCATATTGCCCCGAATATTTTCGACAGGATTCTATAAGTTCATCGTTCCCGTCGGTAAGTCTAAACTGTTTTCTTATCAGAACCCCCGCAGTGCAGTGATAGTGTTTGATATCCTCTTCCGACCTGCTTCCAAACATCTCTTTGGTTTCATTATCCAGGATGCTTAATAAAAGTTTTAAGGCATCCTCAATAGTCTTTGGCGGGGTCTGTATGGTCACTGATTTCCTTTTATAAAAGACTTATTAATGTTACTTTCCGATTCATCTCTTCTAACTTGCCCTCATTCTTCAGGGGAAATGACTCCAAGCCACTCAACCGCCTTTTCCATAGACATGAAAGATCGCACTTTCTCCCGGCCTGACTAATGGTTAAACTGTGCTGCCGAGTATTTTATCCTTTTTAAAATGTGTTTTAAAGGTTTATGCGCATTTATATTTTCAATAAACTTTGTCTGCTTTCCAACCTGACTAAGCTACTATTACTATCGCCGGCCGTATATATGGTCTCCTATACGGCGCATGCGGGCCAGCTCCTCATCCGTCATGGGCCCTTGTTCGAGAACTGCCAGGTTCTGCCTCATCTCGTCAATAGTTCTGGCGCCGGTCATACACACATCGACTGCGGGATTAGAGAGGACAAAGCGGTAACATTCGGAGGCTGTGGGTGCTTTTTCGCCGGGCGGCATCTTCTTGGGATTCAGGAGCTTGCCCCAGGCTGTGCTTGTGAAATTTACAACTCCGGGCCTTGTTTGTCCCGTCAGGAACGGGAAAGCCTCAGCCTCCGCGCCCCTGTGCATGGCATTATAGCGTATATGAAAGACATCAAATATCCCATCTTTATGAAGCCGGGGGAACAACTTCCGGTTATGACCTGAAAGGCCTATGAAGCGCACCAGGCCTTTTTCCCTGAGTCTCATGGCGCCGTCGATTATCCGCCTCGAAGGCATTCCGAGGGAAAAGCCTAAGATCAGGACGTCAGCATGATCCAGCCCCGCGGACTTCAGACCCTTTGAAAGAAAATGTTCGGTCAGAAATGATTGATGGGCATAGCTGAACATTGCAAGCACCAGGCGGTCGCGCCGGCCTTTGGCGATAATATTGCGGAGGGCTTCGCGCATATGGGGCGAATAACCTCTGATAAATGTCCCCCATGTAAGGTAGTTGCAGCCGCGTTCAAACGCCTCTTCAATGGCCATGGCCGGCGCGCCATAGCCTGAAGCTACGCCCAGGCGGCCGACCTTGAGTCCGGTCCTCCCCAGTACGACTTGTTCGTTAAATTTCATATTATCATCCTTATTTATTATTTAGTCGTGGAATGAGGGGCGCGTTTAGGTTTCAAATTTTTTTGTTATTATTACATAATTTTTAAATTTGCGCCATTTCTTGAATACGTTATTTTTACACCAATAAATAGAGAATTGGCATATTAAGAGCTTACGATATCACAAGACACGCAAGGTTATCTTACACGAGGGAAAAATGCTATCAGCGGAAGCGCCAGCAGGGGCAAGAAAGATACACCGACCAGTACACTATGTATGGAATAGATATCGGCCAGTTTGCCCACTACAGGAGATACAACACCGCCCACACCGAAGGCCAATCCCATCATAAGGCTTGCTACCATTGATCTGCCCTTTGGCGCGAGGATCTGGGCCATGGCCACGCCCAGGGGCATTGTGGCTAATATCATGGCACCGGCAATGAAGGCCCCGATATAGACCCAGTCGCCCTGGAGTCTTAAAAATATTATAAGCGCAGGCGCCATGAGACCATAGGTAAAAAGAAAAACAGGCTTATATCCTATGCGATCGGACAAGTGACCGGCAATAAGACCGCTTATAGAACCGGCCACTGTAAAGATGGATATTATTACCCCCGCGGCCATGACAGAATAGCCTTTCTGGACAAAGAGGACCGGTATAAAGGTCGAGAAGGCTTGCGAGATGATCGCCCTTAATACCATTACCAGCCATATGCATATAACTGTCTTCCAGACGCTGCCCAGGCTTTCCCGGACAGACCCCAGGAAACCCAGCCGGCGCAGCCCTTCGCTTTGGGGAACCGGCACAATCAGGTACAGATACCAGGCCACGCCAAGCCCCAAGATTATGGTTAAAGGCAGCGCTTTCAGTCCGAAGCGTTCGGCATACCAGGTAATGAACAGCGGCCCTACACCGAAGGCCAGGGTCCCTCCGGTATTGAATATGGACATCGCAAATCCGGCCTTATTCCCGGAATAGAGCGGGACCATGCCTGTTACCGAGGGATGAAACATGGATGAGCCGATGGACCCCAGGGCTACAACAA
Source organism: uncultured delta proteobacterium (assembly GCA_963776085.1). Taxonomy (GTDB): domain Bacteria; phylum Desulfobacterota; class DSM-4660; order Desulfatiglandales; family HGW-15; genus CAVZMS01. The sequence goes on along the minus strand of CAVZMS010000062.1, from coordinate 34,210 downwards.
GAAGCAAGGCCCAGAATCCGGAAGTAATACCGGAAAGGGGGATAAATATCACGGGCATAAGTACGCCCAGACAGGATAAAATTGCGTGTGGCATAGCGATCGGCGAGGTATCCCACAGAAGGCTGGACGATAAAGGCCAACAGGAGGTTGACCCCTGATATGAACCCGATCTGAGTAAGGGATAACCCCATCTTCTGGATAAAGAGGGGATACAGCGGACTTATGAAAGAGCTGTAAAAATCGCCTGTAAAATGAACCAGTGTCAAGGCAAAGAGTATTTTGATATTGGCTTTGGTATTTGCGGTCATATAATTATAAGGTTGTTCCCTCTCTCGCTTAATTCCCGCTGCAACCCCCTTAAGAACCAAGGCGTTCCCAGTGCTCTATTTGGCCGGGCTCGATAATGAATAACGGATGCGGATCGATGGCCTCCACACTCAGCAGTGTTTGATAAATATCCGGATTCCGGGTCTGCAATTTTCCCAGTAGATGCTGCCATTCGTACGCCAGCTGGCCGTCGGTGCTGGTTATCCGAACGCGGCTGTGAATCTGCCCCACTTTATTGCGGTTAAAAGAGTATCCACGCGAATCGGCTTCAAGGAGAACGGCGCTGAGGTATGCGTTAATAGCACAAAGCGGCGAATCGATGGATTTGAAACGATAAAGCTGCGGATGACGGCGGTAGCCCCGGGTCTCTCCTTTGAGCACAGCGCTTGCCAGGAGGGCTTCCCGCCAAAGCGCGACGAGACCTGCACGGTCAAGATATTTTGGATGAAGCGTCCAGAGTCGCATGATTTTCCGTCTCAGGCCAGGAGAAGAGGATTAAGTTTCCATATTGTGAATGTGAGTACGGACGCAAAAGTCACCCACGCCAGGTAAGGGAGCAGTAAAATCCCTGCAAGCGGTCGCGTACGCCAAAAGAAAACAACCGTGACTAGAATAAGGGCCCAAAGGACGAGTATTTCAACAAACGACAGTGCACCTTGTCTCCAGGTAAAAAAGATCCACGTCCAAAGCGCGTTTGCGGCCAGTTGGACGATAAACAGGGACAGGGCGCTGCGCGCAGCATGGAAGCTGTGGACTCGCCAAACGAGCCAGGCAGCAATACCGATGAGGATGTACAGGACAGCCCAGACCGGGGCGAATAACCATGCTGGCGGCGCCCATTCGGGGCGAGTAAGTTGCTGATAAAAGAGGCCGGCTTCAGCGGACGCGACAGCCCCAATGGCCGCCGCAACAAAGGTAAGTATTAGCCACCCGATGAGACCGAGGATTTGCTTAGATTTCGTGATGGGTGTCATTATGTCTCCTAGAGAAAAAGTTTAACGCACGGTTTGCCTGGAGCCGATTTTTTTCAGCGATCAGGTGCAGCAGATGGTTATAAGGTTTTGATCTATTGGCTGAGTTTTGAACTAACAACCCGGTTAAGGCTTATTCCGGATTCAGCTGCCCGAATGGCAAGATTACGATGAACATCTGGAGGAACTCTAACCATAAACTTGCCGCTATACTGTCGACAAGCAATTGGCTCGGGGATAATCTCATCGTTTGATTCCATATCTGCAATGGTTTCAGCTACTATTTTTCGGATACCTTTTAATGCCGCCTCCGGGGTAGCAGATAACCAACTCAGGCTTGGAAATTCTGCACATAAACCCACATATTCTTTATCATCCTCTGACCATGTTACTCTGTATGTATATCGATCATTTTTTAATGCCATGATTTACCTCCAATTTTTCAAGCGCCAAAAGCACCTGTTTCACCTGATATGACTTTGCCTTCCCTTTATAATTTTGGATATTTATTCGAGGATCTCCTTGCCAGGGCGTTTTATAGACCCTGTGACTGGTGGCACTTTGACGCGGTTTCCCAAAATAATGATCACAAACCTTGCATAAATCGCTGAAACTGATTCCCTTTGGATTTCGACTCATATCAGATATTATTTCATTGATTTTAGACATGGTATAATAGTATCAATATTGGTATCAATGTCAAGGGGTAATATTTTTGAAGCTCAACTTCCGGATTACCATATTCACACATAACGATTGAACTGTGCGGCGCGGCTTTTTTTGCGTCCGCACCAGTGATTGGTTAGCATATGGAATTACAATATGTTCCCATTCAATAGCTATGTCTTGAAATGATGCTGCATAAATTCAATTACCTTCGGTCTGACCATATTACGATGGGTGAAAATAGCGACATGCTCGCCACCCTCAATCGACAGAAGTTCAGCATTTGGCACACGCGTCTTGTATATCTTCGCGTTCGTTTCAAATGGCACTAGTTGGTCCTCAGTCCCATGAACAACCAAGACCGGTACGTTCAAATTTTCTAACGAATACGTCGTGGTATGGCTAATCTTAATGTCGTTTTCGGTACCCTCAATACGCTGCCCCATTCGGTCGAAAGTACTGAGTAACATTGTCGTAAATAATGGCCATGTGTCATTGTCATTGACCGTGCGAGCTAGAATTTCAGGGTCTCGAATAGAGCGCTTGGCCACGGCTTCCAAGTCTTGTTCGGCTTTTTTGCGGAACCTATCGGCAAAAAAAGACCAGCGAGCGAGATACTTCATTACTTTGAAAGAAAAAGGAATCGGGGTATTAATCTTGTCAGCACAAGTTGATATCAATACGAGCCCTGTGCATCTGGCAGGATGTCGGAGGCCAAACTGAACTGCGGCAGGTCCCCCTCCTGAGACAGCCATTACACCTGCTTTGGTGACATTAAGCGTGTCCAATAATGATGCAATAAGGTCACCTTGCTGCTCAGAGTTTTTTCCTGAACTCATCGGTGTACCGAGATATCCAGGACGGGTCATGGCTATATAGCGATAGTCAGAATCGCCAATGGTTTGGGCAAGAATCAGGCTTTGGTCCCAGCCGCCCATTGCGCCATGTAAAGCAACGACAACCGGGCCGTCGCCAATTTCCACATATTCCACGGCTCCCATATCTGTCATCGCCTTTGTAGGTATGAGTTTTTTCGACAATTGAGAGTCATGTAAATTATATGTCACAAATATATCCTTCGCGTAATTTTGATTTGGTCATGATGCTAACGTAGAAATCAGCCGGTCTATTTTCTTTCGTCCTCATGCTTCTCGAAATGTATTTGATTGAGGTTTTGGCGTTTGGAAAAGAACGCTTTCTGGAGTTTGTTTATTTCTTCAGATGTACAAATTCTGGTCGCAAGAGAGGATAGTTTTTCAGATTTCTCGAATACCGTATTTATCAATTCGCACGGATACACCTGACAAAGACCACAGTTTTCAATTCCTTTTTCATAGGCACAAGTGCGGACTTCCAAATAAGCGCATTTGTTTTCTGGCCTGCACCCGAAACAAGCCAGCTCCTTGGCGGGAAAGGCTGGTTCTCTCAATCCAAGACGAACCCACAATTCTTTGACTTCCTCCATTTCTTTGTTGCCTCCGTTTTTTGTGGCTATATATCGGGGGCAGTAAAGACAATCATCACCGCAAATTCCTATCGTGATCATTATCCGTTTCTCCTGTCAATGTCGCACCTCACAGGACGGTGTTTTGCGTTCCTATGCAAACCGATGTTAGACATAATGCCCTCCTGAGGTCATTTCATTGCAATCCCGAGGAAAATTATGGAAATCGTTGCTACTATCGTTACCGCTGAGAACACAGTTCCAAGGATAGCGAAGATCTTCTTCCGCTCCTTCTGCAAGAGCCCTACGATACCGAGCCCAAGTGCTACAAGCGACACGAATAAGAATACAAATAGAAACATGCCAATCGTCATCGCAGTAGCGGATTGTTCGTTCAACCCCCTCGGCGTAGATACCTGTATTACCCCGGCAGTAATTATAACCAGAAAGATCAGAATTCCTGAAACGATACTTGTAATGAACGATGCGATTCCAAACCCTGAGTGTCTTTGATCTTCCATGTTTTCACCTCCTATTTCTGCCTAACGCCATACTCACAACCGGCGCGGCTGTCGCGCCGTCTCGTGCAGTAACAAGTTATACAAGCCAATTATTTCACAATCTTGAGAATCTGTCTGAACTGTTCTCCCTCCGCCACCCTAAGCAGTTCAAAGAGAGCAGTTTCGACACTCGTCAAACTGACACCAGAATCTCTCATTTTCTGTAAACCGATTTCCTTGTTCTCCATGTTTCTTGAAGATACAGCGTCAGTCACAACTTGAACCTCATACCCTAGGTCTACTAGATCTACCGCTGTTTGATAGACGCAGACATGTGCCTCAATACCTGCAATCAAGACCTGTTTGAGATTCAGAGCCTTCAGTGCTTGTACAAAGAGGTTATTCTGGCAACAACTAAAGCTCATCTTGCTGATAGGCTTAATATTGGACAAGATGTCTGCAATTTCAGGAATTGTCGGCCCCAGGCCTTGAGGATTCTGCTCTGTCCAGAGAATAGGAATTCCTAAAACCTGGATCCCTTTGATAAGCTTTTGCACGTTCTTGAACAGAAGTTCTTTCCCATGCATCGCGTGTGCTAAGTTGCCTTGAATATCAACAATTAACAAGGCGACGTTTTCCATCTTGAGCATAATATATTCCCTTTTTTGACACTACAGGACACATTTTTAGCCAGCTGGATCCATGTGCCCAACTAACGGCTCAGCTGTGAATGCGACTTCTGAGATCAACGACCAAAACCCAATACGCTTTGTGCAACTCAGGACTTCCGTTTCATTACCAGCATAAGCAGTTATCATGCTGGAGCCGGCTGTTAGCGTTTTTTAATTTCTCTTTTCTACAGTCCGTAAATTATTCAACCAGTTATCAATTTACATCAATACCTCCGAACAATCCCAGCTCAAATGCAGTGGGAATGTTTAGATAAAGCGTTCAAAGCGGCTCGCCGGGCTGGACGGAACCAGATAGCCAAGCTTTGCCTTCTGCGTAAAGCTTCTCGACCACAGGGCCACGTAAGCCGGGTAGATCGCTCTTAACTTTGAAACCATTCTTTAACTGCAGATAAGCAAGATGTTGATATCCTTCGGGAAAGCGCGCAAGCCATTCAGGATCGAGCTTGAGAACCGCTGATGGATCTACCGGATCGAGCCGGTCTTTCTCGTAAATGGGTTGCCGTCGGACAATGCCCCAGCGTCCTTTCTGCTTCTCAAAAAAATCGTAAAAACGTCCGGTGCATACAACATCGACGAGAACACCATCCACCTGAGCGCGCTGGTTTATCGTCATCTTGGTTTGCGAGATGGCACGATCACCATTAACCTCGCACGTCCATCCCCCTAAAAAGTGCAAGATGTTGACGCCCTTAATGAAACCTTCACGGCTCACTTCTATGAATTTTTGTGCCGTCCCTTGGAACCAAGTGGCCGTCATCCAGCCGTCTGGATGCCAGACCGTCGCAAACCGCTCCCAATCGCCGGCGTCTCGCCACAATACCCAGTTCTCAACAATCTCGCGGATCGCCAATTTATCAGTATTTAGTTCATTCAACATTGCTTTCCTCCATTCGAATTCTATGTTCGCAAAGTATCATACTTTACTGTACCCGACCGACGCTAACACAAAGGTCAGCGACGGGAGCGAATCGCCGATGACGTTCGATTTGTCTCTGGGGTAATCGGCTGGCTCCCGTTCGCTGGACCGCTTGGTTCGGCCATGCGTTTTTGAGCAGACGGGTCGAGCACGTCCTTTGGTGCTGGGGCAAGGCCCTCCCGGGCTGAAGTCAATACTTGTTCCCTCAGGAAGTTCAAGATGTTGGTGTGGCATGGCTTGATGGACCACTGGGAGTGGCCTGCGTCGTACGCTGCGTGCTCGAAATGAAAACGGAATTGGTTTTCACGCAGGCGTTGCACGATCTGCTCGGACATGAGAGTGGAAGGCCAGATTTGATCTCGTGTGAATGAGGCCAGAAGGATCGGACCATGGATTCTCTCGACGGGAATCGCCGCCTCCTTTACACGCCCGGAGTTGCGGAGTGCTTTCTCGAACATCCGCGTCCGCTTACCGGTGATCAAGCCTCGCAGCGTGGTCCAGGAATACGGCATTGGCACGAACTTCAACTCCTGGCCATTGAAGCTCCAAGCCGAATGCTGGGACCGCAAGGCATCTAGTGTGCCAGTCGGAGGTCCCGGGAAGACCACTGAACTCGGTGCAATTGCGATGACCGCACTAACATCAGAGTAACGACTGCCCAGAAGCAATGCCAACTCTGCTCCGCGAGAAACGCCCATCACTGCGTAGTCGTTGGGAACCACGACGCCCTCTTGCTTCGATAGCCAAAGAAACGCCTTGGAAAAATACTCCAGCGGAATGCCTCGGAGGTCTCTTGGGAGATTGCCGGTTCCGAAGTAGCTCAGCGACAGCACGCAGAAGCCCTGCTCAACCAGCTCTTCAATGAACTCAGTCTGGTCATTCCAACTCTTGCCTCCTTCTGATCCTCCCAAAAGGATCAGCGCCTTTTGCGGCTTCTTGGAAGCTCGGCGGAAGAAATCACCGTCCAGCCCATTGACGCTCATCGACGTAACCGTGGTTCCTTTTGGAGCACGAGGGGGAGGGCTGGAACGGTCCGAGTCTCTAGGCCCGCCACATTGGGGCAGTAGGACAACTACGATGCACAAGATAGCCGCAACTGCGATCAGCTTCTTCCACTTCGAACGTGTCGCCCGTTGTGATGGCTCGGATGTCATTTAAGCTCCCAAGACAACAAGATTGCGCCTAACGCCCGAACTCAGCCGGCACTGCCTTTTTGCGGTCGGCTGCAGTGAAAGGTTATACGTATTACAGCAATCTCCGCTCATCTGAACGCTTGTCCTTAATCAATTTGCCACTATAATAGATACCACGCATTGCCCTATCTCTCCATGCGGCCGTGGAGTCATACAACTTCTGCTTAGTGTTTACCGTTGAAATCAAAACTCCTGGTATGTTCCTCCGAAGACGGCCAATAATCACACCATCCGGTCGGACAAAAAAGCTAGGCCAGCAGCTTTCCTTTGCTGAAGAATTGCTGCAACTAATCCAAATGTGACTACTTGCAGATGCGGCTTGCATCGATGCCGGCATAGTAATTTCAGGTAAGGTAGAACCTCGATTCAATTTATGGAACTCACCACCGACCTGTTTCTGCATCGCCCGATAACGATTCTGCCCAATATTGGCAGCGTGATAGGAATGAAACATAAGTTCTACACCTTTGCGCTTGTACTCCCGATAAAGCTCAGGATAACGGTATTCGTGGCAAATGATTGCTCCACAGCGAACTCCCCGAATGTCGAAAACGCTGAAATGATTTCCAGGACTGAAGTGGAGTAACTCACCGGATCTACCCGAACGATCTCCTGCACAAAACATTTTATCGTAGCGGTCGACGAGATCTCCTCGATCGCTGATGATATAGAGACTATTGTGAGGTTTATGTCGACCAGTGAGGCGGTGTATTGACCCTAAAATCACCCAGAGCTTCAGCTTGCGAGCTTGGTTAATTATCTCAAGAATGGATGTATGAAGTAATTCCCAGTCAAAGTCCTTATAGGATTCGGTATCATGTCCAACATACCCCGACAGACACGCCTCCGGGAAATGCGCTACATGTGCTCCCTTGTACTTAGCACTATGCATCTGTTTCAACACGTAACGTAAGTTCCGGCTGGTGTCTGCACTAGTAGGAAATTGACATGTTGCAACAATCAGTTTCATCGACTACCTTTCTCTAACGGTATAACATATAAATTATCATGAAACATGATAATTAGGGTTTCTTGAAACGTGAGATATTTATATCAAAATTATGGAGAAAAAACAAAAATGGAATAAATAAGTAGAGGATTCAAGGAGTCAAGGATTCCAGGGCCCAAGCGAAATGCCTAAGTAGGGAATTCCAGGGGACAAGAGAGGAGAGCGAGTTGAAGCTTATGGATCAGGTAAGAGACAGAAAGGGCATCTTGTCTATATGCGACAAGATGCCCTTATGAGTGTATTTCTACGGATTACACCACAGTGACGTTCTTGGCCGAGGGACCCTTAGCGCCTTGTTCTACTTCAAAGCTTACATGGTCACCTTCATGAAGACTCTTGAATCCGGTCATGTTGATGGCTGTATGGTGAACGAATATATCTCCACCGTCTTCCTGTTCAATAAAACCGAATCCCTTTTTGTCACTGAACCACTTTACGGTTCCGTTTGCCATGATGACATCCTCCTTTCAAAAATTTACTCTAATGTTCCTTACTTCAGGATGCCACTTTTAACAAACGGGTCTTTCCTTCAGAACGAAACAGGCCCGCTAAAAAAGGCGGGCCTTTATTAGGTTAGTGCAATTTAATCTATTTCCTAATAGAAGTCAAGCATTATTATACATCTTTTCAGGGACAGGCAAAGAGGAGATAAAGCCTTCAATTTCTAAAAGCAGGGGGTGTAATGTCTTCTGATCAAGGGCGGATACGGCAATGCCATTACACATCCTGGACAGGGCGGCCGCCTGATCCTCGGTTAATAGGTCGGCCTTGTTAAGAACAAGGATAGAGGGGACATCTTGCAGGCCCAGTTGTGTCAGTATATCTTCAACGACCTTTATCTGCTCTTCCATCACTGGGCTCGCCGCATCGACCACATGAAGCAGGAGGTCCGCGTCATGAAGTTCCTCTAATGTCGATGCAAAGGCCTCCATAAGGCTTTCCGGAAGATTTCGAATAAAACCTACCGTATCAGTGATGATGGCCTCCCTCTCTCTGGGAAACCTGAGTCGCCTGCTGCTGGGGTCCAGCGTCTCAAAAAGGCGGCTCCCGGCAGTGACACTGCTGTAGGTCAGGTTGTTAAGAAGGGTTGATTTGCCGGCGTTTGTATATCCCACTATTGAGATGACAGGAATCCCCGTATCATTTCTGAGTCTTCTCCTTTCTTTTCTCTGCTTGCCTATCTTTAAAAGCTCTTTGTTCAACCTTGAGATCCGTTCCCTTGCCCTCCTGCGATTGATCTCCAGCTTGGTCTCTCCAGGACCCCTGCCGCCGATCCCTCCGGTCAGCCTGGACATAGCGCTGTTCTTCGTCGCCAGCCTGGGCAGGAGATACTTCAACTGCGCGAGTTCCACCTGTATCTTCCCTTCCCTTGTAACCGCCCTCCTGGAGAAGATGTCAAGGATGAGCTGGCTCCTGTCTATGATCTTCATCTCCGAGTAGTCGGTCAGACTTCTTACCTGCGCAGGGGTCAGTTCATTGTCGAATACCATCAGGTTAGCCCCTGTCTGGATACATCGGAGGACCAGGTCGCTTAACCTGCCCCTGCCCACTAAAAACCGGGGATTAGGCTTCTTTTATCTTTTGAACGACGATGTCCGCTATCTCAAGGTTATTTGAGATCGCCAGTGCCTTCAACTCCTCCAATGATTCCATTGCATCCGTTACAGGACCGGCGGTTACACCAACAAGTATCGCCTTCTCGCCTTTTGCCGGAGTTTGTTTCCTGCCGGTCCTTCCGATCTCATCCTCAAGGGACTGTATCAATTCTTCAAAATCGATGTCTAATTGCCCCACGTCAGGGACGCTTGTTACCTGCCACTGCTGATTCTGGCGGTTTTCAGGAAGGATATGGGCATAATGAATAGGACCGGGGATCCCTTCAGCGTTGACCTGGACGCATGCCATGATATCCAGGCCCAGAAGGGCCATATCCGTCATATCTTCCTTTGAAAGCGGTTCGCCGTGAAGGTGTGTGTGTATGCATCTGAGACCGCTGAGACGGCCGGCCCCGGATCTGAACCTGCCGAGGTCAGGTATCAATATATGCCTATCATCTCCCACGATCACATAGACTATATCACCCCGCCGCGTTACGATCAGGGCGATCTGTCTCTTTATTTCGGATGAGATGGAGGCTATCAGGCGCAGAAGTTCTCGTGGTATGATATCATGACGGGATATCCTCCGTCGGTAGATATTCTGGAGGTATTTTAATTGACCGGCCTTAAGGCCGCCGGTCTTGCCTTGCACTTTCTCTATGGTTCAGGCCTCTTGATTATATGTGCTCTTCTTCGGCGTAATCCCTGAAACGGGTAAATTCCTGCTGAAAGGTTAATTTAAAATAGCCGGTGGGTCCGTTCCTCTGTTTTGCAAGAGTGATCTCTGCCACATTCCGGTTCTCTTCATGTTGGGCCATGATACACCTCATCCCTGTAGATGAACGCGATTACGTCGGCATCCTGTTCAATGGCCCCGCTCTCCCTCAGGTCGGCCAGCTGGGGTTTTTTATTCGGGCGGTCCTCAATCTTCCTGTTCAACTGGGAGATCGCTATAACAGGCACATTGAGGTCCTTTGCGAGGGCCTTGAGCGACCTGGAGATCTCCGATATCTCGATCTGTCGGGATTCCGCCGACCTTCTGCCCTGTACCAGCTGAAGATAATCGATAATAATAAGGGTTAAATCCGATTTTTTAACCAGCCTCCTGCACCTTGCCTTCATATCAAGGACGCTTAGTCCGGAAGAGTCATCGATGAATATTGGTAGTTCCGCAAGATTGCCGGCGGCAGTAGTCAATTTTGTCCAGTCAGTATCCCTTAAGGTCCCTGTGCGGAGCTTTGTGGCATTGATAAGGGATTCGAACCCCAGCAATCTCAGGCCTAACTGCATCTTTGACATCTCCAGGGAGAATATCGCAACTCCTTTTCTGGTCCTTTTTGCCGCGTTATAACCAATGTTTATGGCTAGGGACGTCTTCCCCATGCTGGGTCTGCCGGCGATAATAATCAGGTCCGAGGGCTGTAGACCGGCGGTAAGACGGTCCATTTCATAAAAATCCGTGGGCACGCCGGTGATAAAACCTTCATGTTCCGACACGCTCTCAAGCTTCTTAAAGCTCTCCTTGATAACGGCATTTAGCTGGATAAATCCTTCACCGACCTTATCCTCGGCTATATCAAAGATTGACTGTTCAGCGGCGTCAAGCAATTCATCGGTGGCCTGCCAGCCCTGGAAGCATGACTCTGAGATAGCGGAACACTGGGTAAGCAGCCTCCTTCTCATGTAAAGGTCACGCACGATCTCTGCGTGAGAGACGATACCGGCTGAAGTAGAGACCGCGTCCACAAGGGCCGTGAGATAATCGGTTCCTCCGGACTTTGCCAGCAGGTTTTTCTCAGTGAGATGATGGGAAAGTGTTATAAGATCGATAGGCTCATTATTATTGTAAAGATCGACCATACCCTGAAACAGGCATGAATTAGCTTCCCTGTAGAAACACTCGGGGGACAGGATATCCATGATCTGGTTCATGGCATCATTATTGATGAGTATGCCGCCCAATATGGCCTGTTCAGCCTCTATGTTGTGGGGAGGGATCTTGATGGAGTCTATAACGGTCTTTTCTTTTGCTTGAGCCATAAACAATTATCCTTACCGAGGCCTTTTTAAAGAGTTATAAGTTGAAGACTCATTATAAATTCCAATACCCTGATCAACAGACGGGATCTACTCTTCAGGGGCCACTATCACCTTAATTGAGCCGGTTACCTCCGGATGGAGTTTTATCAACACATTATATTCACCAAGAGTCCTGATCGGTTTATCCAGTTGTATCTTTCTTCGATCGATGTCGATTCCCAGATTTTTCAACTGGGCGGCTATATCCATGCTGGTTACCGAACCATATAACTTGTCCTCCTCACCAACCTTCTGGGTCAGGGTAACCACAGTATTCGCTATCTCCAGCTTGATCTTTTCAGCATCCTCTTTCGTCTTGATTCTCCTGGCATCAATCTTTTTCTTCTGCATCTCCATAAGCCTGATGTTCTGATTGTTGGCCTCTATGGCAAACCCATTCGGAATCAGGTAATTTCTGGCATAGCCTTTGGCCACATTAACCGTGGAGCCTTCCAGGCCCAAAGAATCCATATCTGTTTTTAAGATAACCTTCATTGAATTTCCTCCAACCCTTTTTTATGAATTTTTCTAAAATCGATCCATTGATCAAAAAGTCCGGCGAGGGCCAGAACAACCAGGAAAATCAGCTGGACCATGATCAGGAGATATACGCCGAATCTGGCCCATAGCGGAATATTGTGCCTGTTAAAGAAGAACATAATAATGGACAGGCCATGAAAGACATATATAACCAGTAGGACGATCAGGGTATTTAATGCTATGAATTTTATACCCGTTATTGGAAAAAATAAAGAAAATCCCGCAGCAATTACACCCCATACCATAAATTCCGGGGCATGCCACATGTCCGTTCGACCTAAATCAGGATATTTAACCCTCCCCAGCCTAAATAACGGCTTGCTTACCACCACGTTGATCCATATTATAACCCCTGCACCGATTACTAACAAGGCCGGATAGATTCGTGCAATTATACTGTTCAGTACCGTTCCAAACTGTCTTAACTGGATTGTTGTCTCCTGATCCAATCCCATCTCCTCATAAAGGCTAATGGATCTATTAACATTACCCTGGAGATAGTCTACGATCAGTTCAACGGCGCTCGTTCCCTTGGAAAGACCTATAAAAAAAAGGAAGACCGCGCCGATGAATAACACAAGTACAGTCCCCCATAATATGGTCAGGCCGAATGTGAATTCCCTTTTAAATATCTCGGAAATAATCAGACCGATTACGCCTAATGCAATACAAAATAATATTAACTGGGGATAACCTGCCAGCCTTGCAATCAGGCCTATGATTAAGAGGGATATTAAACCGGTTTTCCACCCCTGACTAAGATCCCGATTTGCTTAAATAATATAGAAATGGTAACGGTATCAGTAAGCTAAAAAGAGGCCCAACAAGAGGTACCCAGACAGAGACTAAGAGGAAAAAAATAACTGCTCCGGTACACCCGATTATATTTGAAATTATCATATCTCCGATATGATTACCTGATAGTCGCTGTTGTATGTGGTAAGAGGGCGATATCCCTGGCCCTTTTTATGGCCACGCAAATTATTCGTTGATGCTTGGCACAGTTACCTGATATCCTTCTAGGGACGATCTTTCCACGCTCTGTGGTGAACATCCTCAGCATTTTCACATCCTTATAATCTATTGCAAGACTGCTGTCCGCGCAAAATCTGCATACCTTTCTCCTGTGGAAGGCCATTCCCCTAGAAGGACGCTTTTCATTATCAATCTCCATTTTCCACCTCGCTATCTTCTACATCTTCTACGGGTTCCTCATCCTCCTGGAACCCATACTCCTCATCCATATCCTGTTCCTTATCAACAGCCTTCTCTTTGATCTCCTTTGAGGCCTCTTTCTCTTTCAGGAGCAGTTCCTGAGGATCCGCGTTGTCGGCTATCTTTATGGTCTGGTATTTGAGAATCCTGTCGTCGATCTTGCAGTTCCTCTCAAGTTCAGCGGTGACACCCGGGTTCGCACAGAAACCGACTAGGACGTAGAAGCCGTTATTAAACTTGTTTATCGCGTAGGCCAATCTCTGCTTACCCCATTCCTGTCTCTTGATGATGATCCCCTTCTGGTTCTCTATCACTTTATTGAATTTATCGATTATCTCATGATACTCTTCATCACTGAGGTCGGGGTTGAGAATGTAGATGGTTTCATAATGTCTCATACACAAACTCTCCTTTCGGACTTTGATTTAAAGATATTTGGTCCCGCGATGGCTTTATTTTCACCCTTTGGTGCTAAACCTCGTAACCGAGCGAATTAATTGACAGCCAAGGGCCGAATTTTCGGTCAGACGGAACAAGGAGCTGATAAACTTAAGTTACTCTGGCTACCATTGAAAATGCCTATTGTCAAGTAATTTTGGGAATGATAATTTGTAACGTATCTCCCCATTTTCTGTTCTTTAATCTATTTAATTTTTTGAATTTATTAGAAGAAAGGTATCTACTTTGTGGGAAAAAGAACTGGTCGTTGCAGGACAGGCTGCCAGGGAATCTGGCATGATTCTAAATGATCTATTCGGCAAGATAACCAAGATAGGGAAAAAAGGTGAGATAGACCTCATAACAGAGGCGGATCTGTTATCTGAAAATATTATCGTTGAGATAATAGGCAGAAATTTTCCTCAGGACAATATCCTCACGGAAGAATCGGGTGAACATGGCAGGAATTCTGAGCGTCTATGGATAGTTGATCCATTGGACGGAACGACCAATTTTGCCCACTCTTTCCCATTTTTCGCCGTCTCCATAGCGCTGCAGGTGGATAATGAAATTGTCTTGGGCGTGGTTTATAATCCATTGATGGACGAATATTTCGAGGCCGTAAAAGGGGAGGGGGCATTTCTGAATAAGACCCCGATCAAGGTCTCTTCGGCCAAAGATCTCAAGGAATCCCTGGTGGCCACCGGATTTCCTTACAGGGTGTATAAAGAGCCCGGATCGATAATCGAGTTGTTAAAAAGGATGATAGTCCTTGTTCAGGGGGTTCGAAGGCCGGGTTCAGCGTCAATTGACCTCTGCTACGTGGCCTCCGGCAGATTGGACGGCTTTTGGGAAGAGGGGTTGCAGCCCTGGGACACGGCCGCCGGGAGCCTGATAGTAATGGAGGCCGGGGGAATGGTCAGCAACTACGAAGGGGAGAAATATTCTCCCTTTCAAAAGAGCATTGTGGCTGCAAATCCTTTTATACACCAGAAGATGCTTGAGGTTATTTCACCTCTTTAAGAATGCATCCATTGCCTCCCTTTGAATCTCTTCGGCCATGTGGGTGTACCTGGGGGAAAAATGGAACAACGTGAAGTGTTTTACGCCTGCCTCCCTGGCCAGTTCCCCGGCCTCCCTGGCTGTAAGATGATATTTCTCCTTTGCCGTTTCTCGATCGCATTCCAAAAAGGCGGCCTCGATAAATAACTGGTCGGCATCCCTTGCAAGATTTATTATCTTGTCCTTGTTCTCGGCGCTGGCGATTACATCGCAAATATAAGTTATCTTCTGTCCCTGTGAGATCTGCGCTATCTCCTCTGCCAGTTTACCTAGCACAAATCTCTTCTCCCTTTTTATTGCACCTTTATCTTTCCATGTGACAATAAATGTCCCCTCCGGATCATCTTTTTCATACAGGGCCTTCTTGAAGCGGTTAATCCATGGGCCGACATCGAGTTCCAGGTTATTTAAACCTTGTTTAATTATATTTACGGAAAAATTTTCTGTAAGAGAAAGTCCCAGGCAAGGGACGCGATGGTCAAGCAAGACCCCTTCCACATAAAAGGACGGCTCTTTTAAAAGGATCCCGGAAAAGGATTCGTCCGTCTCCGTTTCCTGAAAGCCGAACAGGTCACGGCATGAATAGACCCTTGTCAGGGTCCTCTCCGGGTGGACCTCGGTTACCCTGATGCTGAAATTGTTCTGGTATTCAGCCACAAGATTCCATGTGTATGAGGACAGCTTCCCTTCCACGCGGCTGAAAAAATCCGGCGGTCCGAATATATGAAGCTCTTTTTCACGTCCTAAAAATATCCTGAGGAGATAATCAAACCCAATGAAATGATCCATATGTGAATGTGTGACAAAGGCATGGGATATCTTCAGGAGATCTCTCGATGAAAGGGGTTGAAGTTCGCCAAGGTCGAAGATAAGGGCCCTTCTTTCGAAAAGAAAGGGTATAAATAGTCCGGGGTCGGAAAATGGCCCGTTTATTAATCTGGGATGAAATGACGGTCTCATGTGACTACTTGAACCTTTCGATTCCTTTACTGATTGTTTTTAATAAATTTTTATCACTTAGCCTTATCCTGCGCAAGACAATAATGCCTTGGAATGCGCTCCCAGGGGTGCTTGCACAAATTATGATGTCTTAATACACAATTTAATGTGCAATTTTTCTCTCAATGAAAATATCCATAATTATTAATCAAGACATCCAATGATCCCGAATCTTGCTAAACTGCCATGAGATTAAATTAAATTATATCGGTATCGCTTGTTCGATAATAATATATTTTTTAAAAAATTTCCTGACAAATGTTTTCTGGCACAGATATTGTAAAAAGATTTATATTTAAGAATACCGTTTTGGTGGTAATACAAGAAGGACTCTAAAATTGTGAAGACAACAGAAACCCATATCCTTGGAGAGATTAGATCCCGTAATCAAAAGGCTATATCAATGAACAGCGAGAAGCCGAGGCTCCTTGACCAGCTTCGCGCTGCCTTGCGTTCGCGCCATTACAGCCATCGCACAGAACAAACCTATATCCTCTGGGTCAAGCGATTTATCCACTTCCACAAAGTCCGCCATCCGGCTGAGATGGCCGAGCCTGAGATTAATGCCTTCTTGACGCACCTGGCAGTCAAGAAGAAGGTCAGCGCTTCGACACAGAACCAGGCCCTTTCTGCGCTACTGTTCCTTTATCGTCACGTGATCGGTCACGAAGTCGGCGACTTAGGCGAGGTCATACGTGCCCGCAAACCTACACGTCTACCAGAAGTCATGACGAGGGATGAAGTAAAGGCTGTGCTTTCGCAGATCACTGGTGACAAATGTCTCATGGCCTCATTAATGTATGGTGCCGGTCTTCGCCTCATGGAATGCCTGCGCCTGCGGGTACAGGACATTAACTTCTCCCGCAACGAGATCCTAGTTCGTGACGGAAAGGGTGCGAAAGACAGAATTACTATGCTCCCGGAATCGCTCAAAGCGCAGCTCCAGGACCACCTCAAGAAGGTCAATACAATTCATGAAAAGGATTTGAACGAAGGTTGGGGCCGCGTCTTGATGCCTGATGCCTTGGACCGCAAATATCCCAATGCCCCGAAAGAGTGGCGTTGGCAATGGGTCTTTCCCCAAGAAAATCGCTGGATGAATCTAAAAACAAAGGAACAAGGGCGTCATCACGTGGATGAATCGCTTATTCAGAAGGCCGTGCGGGACGCAGTGGTGAGGGTCGGCTTGACCAAACGTGTAACTTGCCACACCTTCAGGCATTCATTCGCTACCCATTTGCTTGAAGGCGGCTATGACATCCGAACCGTCCAGGAGCTTTTAGGTCATAGCGACTTGAAGACAACGATGATCTATACCCATGTGCTTAACCGTGGACCGGCAGGGGTCCGCAGTCCTATAGACGGTCTTTGCACCGGTTTAGGGAGATTGTTTTATGCCGATCCGCATAAGATGCTGAGATAAATAGTACTATGAGTCATAAGTGATTAAGATTACATTAATTATAGCTTGATTTTCTGAAGAATCGATGGCATATTATATCTATAGTAAATTGAAGATATTCATTTTATATGGATCAATCTAATTATTGTTATCCCTAAAATTGATAGCAATCTATAGTTGCATAATGCAATAATATGATATAAAAGAATATCATATTGCAACAATTTTACTTGGAGGAGCTATCATGGCCACAGCAGTAAGAATATCTGAAAAACTTGTAGATGAAGCAAAAAGATTTGGGCGGATTGATCATAGGTCTCTAGCTGGTCAGATTGAACATTGGGCTCGTATGGGCAAATGTGCTGAGGAAAATCCTGACCTGCCATATTCCCTTATAAAGGAGATACTTATTGGGTTGGATGAGTTGGATGAAAACGAGAAAACCGAATATAAGTTTGGATAGTGGGCAATGAAAATATACCAATCGAGGTCATTTGAAAAAAAAGTTAAGAAGATGTCCAAGACCGAAAAGGACATTTTAGATAGAGAAATAAATAAGATAGTGGAAGACCCGGCTATTGGGGAAGAAAAGAAAGGTGATCTACGAGGTATGTTCGTTTACAAGTTTAAAACCAAAACAACGCAGTACCTGCTTGCATATCGAAAGGTTGAAAGAGACTTAGAGCTTATTATGCTTGGACCGCATGAAAACTACTATCGAGATTTAAAGCAATACTTGAAAAACCGATAATATGGGGGAAAAGGATAACATCGGTTTGCACAGGAGCGCTGATAGATCGTCGCGCCCTGTGAAACCGGGCGTTAGGCTGCGCCCGAAACCGTCATTGAGGCGAGTGTGATAGAGGAGGATTAGCTATGGTGACCAATAAGCGCATCCTCGCAGCCACGGAATTTGTGCTCATTTTTCCGGCCGCGCTGTTCTTGACGGCGGTCCTTGCACGCTACCTGCAGCCGCCGCAATCCGAACTGGCACATATCGCTGAACAGATCGTGAGCTGGTACTCGGTTCGGTATTGGACGCTCTGGGTGTTGCTCATCGGCTTGCCACTTGCTGCCCTGTTCATCGGATGCGTCACGCTGCTAGGGATCTGGAACGATGAGACTGAACGGCGCCGGGCCGCCCGGCAACCATCTGGCGCACTCCGAGGGCAGCTTGCCACGCTAATGATTGCAGCGGCGACACTGGCTGCTGGGCTGATCCTGGCGGTGGTCGTCCTGCACATGCTAGCGACCTGACTGATAGGTGTCTCCATTGGGCGTCAGGCAGCTCGCTAGAGTTCCGGCCTTCGTAACCCAGGCGGCCTAACACCGGATTACTGGCGACGTTACTCCGCTGCGCTCCGCAACACGCCTGAACCCGACCGTTATGCGTCAATGTTTTGCGTCGTAATTATCATTCACAATCAAACAAAGAAAGGAGTTATCCAATGGTAGATCTCATTGGCACACCAAACGCAAAGAAGAGAAGATTTCCCTCTGCGCTTCAAGTAGCCACCACAATCTATGGACTGTTGTACCTGATCTTCTTTATTGTGAGTTTCAGTCCATCCGGCGCGGGAAATCCTATCAGCGACAACCCGAATTTTGATCCGTGGGATCTCGAAATGATATTTGTCAAACTCCTTTTTGTCGTTTTCCTTGTTGGGTATTTCTATACTTGGAAGAACGGAAGAATCGCTGGGCTGATATTCCTATTTTGGTTCATTCTGATGGTTTGTATGGCCATCTGGGTCTCGACGACTTTGCATAGAGACAGCGGTATGGCTATAGTCATGGCAATTCCACTGTTGGTTATAGGAATACTATTCATCGTTTCTTGGTACAAGAAAAGGAGAGCGACCCCAAGTGCATAACACCGCGCTGGAGCCAACAGCCACTGCCCCTTCAGTTTGCGATTGAGTTATGAGATTTGGAAGTCAACATTGCATTCGGAGCCTGGCCGCCGGTGGCTGTGGCTCAGCTTTGGAACGTTAACTGTCAAATGATATATATAAGTTGGATCAATAATATAACGCTTGACGTTAAACGCAGATAGGTATAATCTTATAGCAAGCAAATAAATGATCAAATCATTCAAAGACATAGAAACTGAAAAGATATATAGCCGAGCGGGGTCAAATAAACTGCCTCGGGACATCCAACAGGTGGCACTAAGGAAACTAAGGATGATTAATAATTCAAAAACCTTAATTGATTTAAAAATCCCGCCAGCTGACAGGTTAGAGAAGCTGAAAGGCAATCGCGAAGGGCAATTTAGCATAAGAATTAACGATAAATGGCGTATCTGTTTCGTATGGCAAAACGGAGATGCATATTCAGTCGAAATAGTCGACTACCATTAAGGAGGAAGACCATGAAAAAAACACTTAAACCAATACATCCTGGGGAAGTCCTGGCTGAGGAGTTTCTTGCGCCAATGAACTTGAGCCAGAACAGGCTAGCCCTAAACATCGGTGTCC
Organism: uncultured delta proteobacterium; assembly: GCA_963776085.1. Classification (GTDB taxonomy): domain Bacteria; phylum Desulfobacterota; class DSM-4660; order Desulfatiglandales; family HGW-15; genus CAVZMS01. The sequence goes on along the minus strand of CAVZMS010000062.1, from coordinate 14,679 downwards.
CTGCACGGAGAATAAACGAGATCGTTCTTGGAAAACGGAGTATTTCGGCTGATACTGCTCTAAGGCTGGCAAAATATTTTGGGAACTCACCGGAGTTTTGGCTGGGCTTACAGGCCCAATATGATCTTGATGTAACTTCACAGGCATTGGGAGAAAGGTTGGATCGGGAAGTAAAAACATACGCTCATGCATAAATGACTTAAATGACCAGTTAACCTGTCACTGGTGCGGATGCAGAAAGACGCACCGCATAGTTCAGCGTTAGGCTTCTTGCAGGAAGAGCGATTGGAGGGTGAGGAGAGTGGGGATCTACGAACCAAAAGGTACGACACCGCTCACGATGCGCGAGTTCATCAAGCGTGTTGCAGTTCACTTCGGCGTGGCCATTGCTCTAGTAGTGGGCTCCCTTGGCCTGGGCATGATAGGCTACATGTACTTCGAACACTTGGCTTTAGCAGACGCGTTTCTAAACGCGGCCATGCTGCTCGGAGGGATGGGCCCGGTCGAGTCTCCCGCTACCTTCGGCGGGAAGCTATTCGCTGGTCTGTACGCTCTCTATTCGGGCTTGGTCTTCCTGGTCGCAGCGGGGATCATCCTGGCTCCGGTTATCCATCGGCTGCTTCACCAGTTTCATTGGGAGCAGGACGACAAGCCCAAGTCGGCCAGTGAGAAGAAACATGACGCAGCCTAGCAAGCGGATGAAGCTGACGAAGCCTGAGCATATCGGAGCCTCGCAGCTTATCCGCACTGTGAGCCTACTATTGAGAGAGAATAAAGTATTTTGCAAACAGATTCTATTATGAAAACTGAAGAGAACGAAGTAATCCAGTATGCAAGAAATGGATTCGAAAAGGATCTATTTGATCCAATTCATATACAAGTGACATCTGATCCAGAACAATTGATCAAGCTGACAGAACTCTGTGATCTATTGGAAAACAAATACTATCTAGATCTTGCGACAGGAACTGGATATGTTGCATTCTATCTTTCAAATTCTAGCAAACAATCGATTGTTTATGGAATTGATATAGTAGAAAAGGCTATCACGGATAATAAAGCTAGAGTAAAAAATGAATCCCGAAACAATCTACAGTTTATGCTATTCGATGGAATGACACTCCCATTCAAAGACCAGCTATTTCATACAGTAATCTGCCGCTATGCTTTTCATCATTTTCCCATACCATTACGAACAATAAATGAGATATATCGTATAGTAGAAGTAGATGGTTATTGTATTGTTGCAGATCCGATTACCAGTTCTGTTGATGCATCAGATTTTGTGAATTCATTCGCAAGCTTGAAAAACGATGGACATGTAAGATATTACAGAGAAAGTGAACTCATTGATCTGTTTGAAAAAGGGCACTTCCTAGTAGATAAGAAATTCTATAGTACAATTAGGTTTCCAAGGGAAATGAATCAAAGCTATGAATCTCTTCTCAAACGTACTGAATCATTGATTCAAAACGAATATGAAGTAGAAATTGTTGAGAATAAGGTCTATATAACTCTGAAAGTAATCAACATACGCTTTAGAAGGATATAGGAATATAATAACAGGCTAACATGCGGTTGGAGTTGACCGCTGGGCTTGGATGGGGACCCGGCTGACTGTGTCTGTCATATCGGTGGCCGGAAGAGTAATTCGGCGCGGCAACTCAACCGCGTCGTTCGGCAGAGCGCGATGCGGCGCATCGGTCATGCACGCAAGAAAGGAAGCAACTATGAACAGAACGGCTAAAACGGTTCGGTGGCTCGCTCGCATAGTCAGCACCCCCATCATCCTTCTCTGGGGCCTTTTCCTGATCACGGGCCTCCTCGGGTATGGAGAGCAACCATCTCTCAAGACAAGGGATTACATCGGTCTAACGGCGATGGGGATTTCGCTGTTGGGCCTCGCGGTTGCGTGGAAATGGGAACTCTTGGGAGGACTCACGGCGCTCGTGGCGTATGTGGTTCTAGTTGTATTCTTCGATTGGAGGCTTCTTGCCAGTCCCTACCTCCTATGGGCGATCGCGGCCATATTGTTCTTGTCAAGTTGGTGGCTGCACAGAGCAGCGCAGCGCGACACAGTCACAAAGACGTCCGGCGGGTCAATGTAGAAATGCTGCCGAACAAGATCACTGGAGAGAACGCGGGCGGGCCACCTCGCTTGGCGAAGTGGACGCGCTGGGCCGCCCGCGTCGCTCAGTTCTATCGTTATATCAAAAAAGTATTAAAAGGAGGTATTATCGATGTCTATCGAAGAGAGCAAAGCCCTTATTCGTCGTATTTATGAACTCAGCTCTCAAAAAGATATGGTTGCATTATTTGAACTTTATGACCCCGATTACATTGAACACACACGAAATGGGGATTATAATTTAGAGCAACTTAAAAAAACTACCTCTATTTTTTTCACTGCATTCCCGGATAGTATTTTTACTATTGAGAATATAGTCGCTGAAAAAGATAAAGTTGCCTACCAGGCGACTATAAAAAGGGACACATAAAGGTCCTTTTATGGGTATCGCTCCAACTGGCAACAAGATTGAAATGATAAATACAAGTATAAAGAGAATCATCAATGGTAAGTTAGTGGAATCATGGGGTACAATGGATACTCTAAGTATGATGAAACAACTTGGCATGATACCAAAGACTTAACTTTTATTGAATACAGGCGTATGTAATTATATAACCTCTTAATAAACCAGACTTGGCTACAAAACTGCCAAGCTGGTTATCAAGCTGTTATGAAGAAAGGAGGGCATAGGACATGGCTATTACTGTTACGTACAATGCCGACTTATGCATAATCGAAATTACCTGCAAAGGAGAGGCTTCCTCTGATGAGTTGATAGCCGAGCAGGCGCCGAGCTTTGCCTTAGCCGAAGAGCATAACACTGACAGGTTCCTGCTCGACCTCACTAACTACGAAAGTTCTCTCTCTCCTATCAACATCTTGGACGGAGTATCTTCCTACGACGAGAAGTCCACTAGGCGAATATCTATAGCGGTGGTAGCGCCTGTTTCAGAAGAAGCCCGAGAAGATGCGCGATTCTATGAAACTGTGTGTCTTAATAGGGGATGGAACGCGCGAATGTTCGCTGAACGGCAAGAAGCGATCGACTGGCTAGTGAATTACGGGGTGTAACATATACCCATAACAATGCAATTAACCCGATTCCCAATTAGCCGGCCCTTCCGGGCCGGCTAATTACTCACGGGTTATCACTAACGTTAGGATCAAAACAAAAGCTCTATTTAAAAGGTATAAGATTTGACCAACGATAAAAACACGATTGATTCAATCGTAATCAATGAAGTGCAACTTATATTAGCAGAAAAACGCACATCTTTAGCTGTGATGCGTACAGGTATAGCTGTTTTAGCTTTGCCCCTGTCAGTTATGAGTGTGTTGATCGCTACATCAAAATATTATGATGTCCTCCATGTTATACATTTTCTCATTCCGTTAGGAGCACTTTGTCTTGCTTTAATTGGTTTTGGTGCTTATCTGATAATCCGTTCAATAATTCGAATGCGACGCTATGATCGCCTTATTCATGAAATCAAGCTAAAACATAGTGTAATTGGGCGATTTATTGAGTGAATTTATGAAATAATCCTAACATTGCAAATGCAGCCGACGCAAAAAACCGCACGGCTGATTAGCGGCGTTAGACGTCTGATTCAATACTTACAGGAGCTAAAGATGAATAACCCTCTCAATAGCATGTTACAAATAACTATTATATGTCTATCATTGATCAGTTGCACTTTACATGCTGGTGAGTTTCCCATTCCTTGGCAGCAGGACCTGGGTTACAGTACGAACGATATTTACCCAATCTCAATTGGTAAGTATGGAGTCCCTTATGTGACGGTTTCTGTGAACGGACAAAAATTGAACTTGGTATGGGACACAGGTAATATGGCTGGATTAACGCTGAATTCTGATATAGCAGAACGTATGAAGCTACCTATTATTGGCGAAAGTAAATCCTTTGACTCTTCTGGAGAGGTGATTGGAACATTCAACGTATTCAATGTAAGCGAGTTGATCGCTTTCGGAGAGGTTTGGACCGAAGTACCAACACAAGAATTCAGAACAAGCGATTTTGTTGGCCTAATTGGGCCGCGTTTTGTGCTTAATAAACGATTTACTCTGGATTACCGGAATAAAGTGATCGCAATCTCCAAAACGCCGCTCCTCAGAGGATCAAAGGCGGACGGTGTCCTCCCTTTGATCCAGTCGCCACAACTACAAGGGTATATTCTCGTACGTGGTTCAGTGAATGGTCGGAAAGTGCTGATGGAGATTGACACCGGCAAGAGTCGTACATGCGTTGATCCTAGTCTAGTGGTTTTTGATAAATTGCCAGAGGCAGAAAATGGATATAGACTTAACGAAGTCAAAATAGGTCCATATTCCTTTTCCGTGCCATCGGCGAAACAGGTTGATTTCAAAGGTGTCAGTGAGGGTCTACCAGAACCGATATTGCTTGGCATCGGATCTGACATTCTTTCACAAGTAATTCTCACTGTTGATTACTCTCGACAGGTCATGATTGTTTCAAAGTATGTCGAGTAAATACGCCTGACTAGCTAATTCAGCGGAAGGCTAGGGCCTCCGCTGATCAGCCCGTTGGGTAAAGGAAACAAGACACAGCACAGGATCAAATCTTAGGTAAGGGGGAAGTAACGAAATGGACTGCCAGATTATCGAGAAACCAGTGTTTGACATCATCGGCAGATCTAGGAAATTTGCCGAGGCGAACGGTGAAAATGTCATAAAAATCCCGCAGTTCTGGGACGAATTTGTAAACGATGAGAAGGGAAACAAGGTTCTCATGAAGTTGACCCAGAACAAACCAGGGTCGGTTAGCGGGTCCATTTCCTTGGGTGTATCGATGTGCGAACTAGGAATGGATGAGTTTACGTACGCTATTGGAGTGGAGACAACCGCAAAAACGGTTCCGCCGGGTTTCGAGGTTATTCATATTCCAGCGGCCACTTGGGCAGTATTCGATTCTATCGGACCGATGCCGGACGCGATACACGACGTCACGACACGGATCTTCAGCGAGTGGTTCCCGTCTACGGGCTACGAACACCCTACTCATGAGCTTGAGGTCTATCTACCAGGAGATACGAGTAGTAAGGACTACCATTGCCAAGTATGGATACACATTAACAAGAAGAAGTAGCTGGAACAAAGGTCTGTGGAGATGAGTCGGCGGCATGAGATTCTCCCTATCTTAATGGAAAAAGGGGCACGGAGGAGAGGACCGTAAACAGGCAGATAGCATACTGAATGGTGGCAAGCACAGACTGCGACAGCGGGATGAGTACAGGAAAGAGATTACCCAATCAGTCGTTGCACCGGATCGCCGATAAATCCAGCTCCTAGTGACCTTTGCGTTGGGCCGCGTGTTTCAACAGCGGGGACAGAATGATTCAGACTATACAGACAAGGGAATCGTAACATGTTACGTAACGTCTTGTTTTGTTTTTTTATCCTTTTAGCAATTGCTGTAGCTAGTGTAGGTACAGCGATAGTTTACTTTGTTTCCGCTTTGATGACCGGCCTAATTGCTATCAACTTATTTGCCTCAGCCATTGCGTTTGGAATCATCTGTTTTAGTCTGCTTCGGATGTTTGCCGGTTGGCTCGCGCTAGGTCATCCTAAACGATTTACGGCTACGGTGAGCTTAATCTCTACATTTGTCATTTCTGTCGTTATCGCCTTTCCTACTTTGTTGGAACTGTTTACCCCTGCTTCCAACAATGCAACCGGCGGCGTGATTAACGTTTTGCGGGAACACACCATAGCTATAGACACTGTACAGGCCGGGAGTGGCTTCGAAGATTTACAGCCACTTAAATCTATCTTGGAAGGGAAGCGCATTGTTGCACTTGGCGAAGCGACGCATGGTACGAGAGAATTCTTTCAGATGAAACACCGTATGCTGGAATTCCTTGTGCGAGAAATGGGGTATGAGCATTTTGGTATGGAAACGAGTGCCGAGACTGCACAAGTGATCAATGACTACATTGCCGGTGGGTCTGGAAACCCTCGAGAAGTACTCTATTGGCCATGGGGGACAGTGGAAGTCATGGACATGCTTGATTGGATGCGCACTTATAATGCGGACCCCCGCACCACGCGTAAGATCACTTTTCATGGTATTGATCCCGGAATTGGCGACCGTGACCTTGTGATGGCCGCAAATGTTAGCCGGATACTGGAGCAAATTGGGGCGGAGAGTAAGATTATGTTATGGGCACACAATGCGCATATTTCTAATAGTGAGGGCTGGATGGGACACTATCTCAAGCAGCAATTTGGTGATCAGGCATATCTCCTCGGATTTGAATTTAATCATGGCGCCTTTACGTCCCGGATGAGTACTATCCACACATACAGCGTGGGGCCAGCATCCATGGCATATTATGCTTATGCGCTCAGCGAAGTCGGTAAGCCGATCCAATTCCTGGATTTTCAGACGATGTCGCAGGACCGAGTTCTTGAGGAATGGTTAGAGAAGGATCAGAGTTCGCATGAATTTGCAGAATTGCATGCTATATATCGACTGTATCCGGGGTGGCACACCAATTACACAAGTTGGCTGAAGTTGTATGACGGAGTGATTTTTATTGAAGAGAGTACACCTGCTATTGGTTTGCAGTGACACAACAAATTGGAGCAGGTGGCCCAACAACCACATGCAGCTGACCCGGCGCTGCGCGCCTTGTGGGATGCACTTAGAGCCAACGCGATTCCTGTCGTGTAGTTGGTTTCAGTTCGACCGTCGCGCCGAGCGGGTGATGCGGGGCGTTAGGCGGCGGGTGAAGCTCGACACAAAATTGAAAGGATTTGACTATGAAAGCTTTGATACTGTTTGTCGGATGGTGTATACTATTCTTGCTTTGTTGGCCTATTGCCTTATTTGCGCTGGTTCTCTTTCCAGTCGTTTGGCTTTTGTCTTTGCCGTTGCGGCTTATCGGGATCTCGATTGAGGCGGTATTCGCGCTGGTTCGTGCTTTACTGTTTCTTCCAGCCCGTGTGCTCGGGTGGAGGAAACGTGAGAGTCATGTTGTTTGAGTCTGCCGCCTAACATGCGCCTGCACAAGGAACGCAAACACCGCATCCTGTGAGGCGGGGAGTGAGGAGAAGAATATGATAGACAATAGCTCTAAGATTGAAGTGCCGACACACATTCTGGAAAATTGGCAGGAAATGGTCAACCTTTTGACTCAAATAGTTCGGATTCCTGTCGCATTGATCATGCGATTTCAGGATCCTCATATTGAGGTCTTCGTTTCGAGCAATAGCGAGGGCAACCCTTACCATCCCGGAGATAAGGAAGTGTTATTCGGCTCCGGTCTGTATTGTGAGACAGTGCTAAAGACACAAGATAAGCTTCTCGTTTCTGACGCCCTGGCAGATGCAAACTGGAAAAACAACCCAGATATCAAGCTGAATATGATTTCCTACTTGGGATTCCCCATTTTCTGGCCTAACAAAACGCCTTTTGGAACTATTTGTGTCTTGGATAACAAGGCAAACAAGTATTCAGAAACAACAGAAAAACTCATGCTGAAGTTCCGTAACTTGATTGAGTCGCATCTTGACATGATTCATATTAACCAAAGCCTCGGAGACAAGAACAGAAGACTGATAGATTATTTAATGGAGCTTCAATCCTTTCGAGGTCTGATACCTATTTGTGCAAACTGCAAGAGCATCCGAGACGATCAAGGCAATTGGCATCCTATTGAGTATTATCTTATCAAGCATCCCATAGCTGACTTCAGCCACGGCATTTGTCCCGAATGTATGAAACAGTATCATCCGGAATTTGAGAAAAGCTCCTAACAACAGCATTAACTCGGACTGGCAATTCCGCTGCACTCCATTGCCAGCCGGTTATGAGGAGCGTTGGGCGGCATGAAATCAGTTTCGAACTATTCTAAAATAAAGGTGAAAATGCAATATACAAAAGTGGCACAGCCGGTTTTTGAGCCTTTTTGTCTTGCTACAACGATTGGAAGCTTACCGCATACCGATGTGGTGCGTGGCACTGCTTTGATATTTAGGCACACACCTGAGATTCCATCCTGGGCACAGTTTCCTAAACGTAACCGATATGAGAATATGATGACGCAGTTCACCGAAGGAATGCCGGCACTTGTTCAAGACGGAGATCGAACTTACTTTTCTACTTCAATCAATGACTTTTCAGGGCAATTGACCTATTTCTATGAGCGCTATTTGGCCGTAATCGAGGATGAAAATTCTGATGCGCTTGAAAATTTTCACCTTTCGCAACAATATGCGGGTGGTTTTTCCGAATTTGTGGCTTGTCTACCCGAACAAATTGCCTTGGGCAGAACGCTAATGCTCAAGGGGCAGGTTACCGGACCAATTACCCTCGGCACTAACATGTTGGACCAGAATGGCCGTTGTTCCTACTACGACGATCAACTCCGTGATGTGGTCGTTAAAACGATAGTTTTAAAAGCACTTTGGCAGGTTGCTCACTTAAGCGAATTCGGTCTTCCGGTTATGATTTTTCTCGATGAACCGTCGTTAGTTGGATTTGGGAAACAGACCTTTATCACAATAAGTCGAGAAGATGTTATAAAAGACATAAATGAGGTGGTAGCAGCTGTCCATAGCCGCGGTGGTCTGGCCGGTATCCACTGCGAGGAGAATACCGACTGGTCGTTGCTAATGGAGACTGATCTTGATATCCTTGACTTCGATGCTTACGATCATATGCAAGGAATCACCCTTTATCCTACCCAACTTAGAAAATTCTTTGATCGAGGCGGTTGTCTGGGCTGGGGGATCGTGCCGACGCTTGACATAGAGGCCGCAGCATCCGAAACGATTCCTTCGCTAATAGCCCGCTTCGAAGAAGGTGTGGAATCTTTAGTAAGCAAGGGTTTCGACCGGGACCAACTTTTGCAACGAGCCCTTATCACTCCAAGCTGCGGCGCCGGAGGTGTGCTTACAGTGCCATTAGCTGAGCGAATACTGGATCTATTATGCGAACTGTCCATAGCCTTGCGCAAGCGATACGGTTTTTTATAGGAAGTTCATTTCGACAAGAATCACCGCCCAACATCAGCTTTGAGCCAGTATATTCAGTCCCTTTATCCGCCTTCGCAGAAGACCACGAGCTTGCCCGTGGTTGAATGCGCAAATGATCGCTTGCTACGGCGCGATGTCGCCCACAATTTAGGCGGATAACCGCGTCGTAGCCGGAGGCGAAGACGGGTATTTTAATGGGACCACGGGTTTACCCGTGGGGCTCCATAGAAAGGTGTCAAGTCAACCTCATCATCACACATTTTTTTAACAGTCTCAAATTGGATACACATGATTCAGACGCAAGGGAACCAGATTGATATGGATTCAGATGCCTTTCGATCTCCTGCAGAATTCCGGGTGGCCAATTCCGGCGGCAGGGGCGCCGAAACTCAAGGCGCCGGCGAACGCCTGCGATTGCCACTTCCACATCTACGACAGCCGCTTCCCGCCCCCCGGGCCTGCCAAACGGCTCGTGACGAACGCCAGCGCGGCGGAATACCGCTGCTTCCAGAAGCGGATCGGAACGACGCGGGCCGTGATCGTGACGCCCAGCGCCTACGGCACGGCCAACGCCGTCACCCTCGACGCCATCGCCCAGTTCGGGCCGGCCAATGCCCGGGGGGTCGCGGTCGTCAACCCCGGGATCACCGACGCTGAGCTGAAGAAGATGGCCGACGGGGGCATCCGGGGAATCCGCTTCACCCTCTTCGATCCCGACCACGTCGGTGACCGGCTTCGACATGATCGAACCCCTGGCCAGGCGCGTCAACGACCTCGGCTGGCATGTCCAGCTCCATCTGGCGGGGGACCAGATCGCGGAATACGAGGCGCTGCTCATGCGCATCGTCTCGCCGATCGTCTTCGACCATATGGGCCGTCTTCCGCAGCCGCAGGGCCTCAATCACCCCGCCTTCGGGATCATCCGCAGGCTGATCGACAAGGGGAAAACCTGGGTCAAGCTCTCGAGCGTCTACCAGGACACCAAGGTCGGCCCGCCGACATACGCGGACCAGACCGAGGTCGCCCGCGCTTATCTTCAGGCGGCGCCGGAGCGGATGGTCTGGGGAAGCGATTGGCCCCACCCGACGGAGCGGGACGAGAAGCCCGACGACGCCCTGCTCTTCGACCTGACCGCCGAGTGGGCGCCCGATGAGGCGCTCCGGCAACGACTCCTGGTCGACAACCCGGCGGCCCTCTATGGTTTTCCGCGTTAGTTGTGGGGCGTTGTACTGTGATAAAATCACCAAAATCTGCCAAACCATAGACAATATTCCATTGACACAAAAAATCATTCTTCATATACTTTCTTTACAAACAGCGAGGGACGGAAGGAGAAGTCAGGCTGAACGCGCAGGACCTGCCAATGTGCAGTCAAGATTTTAGGGAGGAGGAATCATGGGTCCATCAAAAGTCTGGTATATGGATGCCCGGGCGAGGCGTTTTCTTGAATCGACGGCCATCAAGGGCCGCCAGATCATCGAGCGTTCCGGCTGGCTGGATCGATTGAAACGGGGCGATATCGTGGCGGTGAAGACCCATATGGGCGAGGCCTATAACGTGGGCTATCTGCGGCCCGTGATCATCAGCACCCTGGTCGATCTTCTGAAGGAAAGAGGGCTGCGCCCCTTCGTCACCGATACGACGACCATGCCCTACCACCCCTGGATCAGCCGGACCCTGGCGATGGATCACCTAGAGACCGCGAACAAGAACGGCTTCAACCAGGGAACGGTCGGCTGCCCGATCGTCATGGCGGACGGCTGGCTCGGGACCGATGACGTTGATCGTCGATCTCCAGGGGCAGGGGAAATTACCTGAAGAAACAGTTCGTGGCCCGCGCCATCGCCGATGCCGATGCGCTCCTGTCGGTGGCCCATTTCAAAGGGCACCCGGCCGGCGGATACGGGGGTTCGCTCAAGAATATCGGCGTGGGCGGGGCGAGCAAACGGGGCAAGATGAATCTGCACGGCGCCCTGGCCGGCGACAAACCCGTGATCGACGCCAAACTCTGCCCGGGACGCAGTTGCGAATGGTGGCAGGTCTGCGAGGACTGCTGCCCCGAAGGGTCCATCAAGGTGACGGATCAAGGCCTGGAGGTGGACCTGGAGAGCTGCGTCTACTGCTTCGCGTGCGCCAATCTCTGCATCAACATGGCGGGCGTCAAGAGCATCCAGCGTTTCGACCACCTGCCCACCCTCGGGCGCCGCATCGCCGATTCGGCGCTGGCCGCCATGATGACGAAGGAGGAGGGGAAGGCCTTCTTCCTCAATTTCGCCATGGACATCAGCCCCAATTGCGACTGTTACGGCTGGACCGACACCCCCATCGTCAACGGTCTCGGGATCCTGGCTTCCTACGATCCGGTGGCCGTCGACAAGGCCTGTATCGATATGATGAATGCCGCTCCGGGCCTCCTCAATTCCGAGGCGGAGGAGTTCGGCGCCCTGGCGACGGGCGCGAAAAAACTCAATATCATCAAGGGAAAGGACATCGAGGCCCAGATTCACGGCGGCGTGGCCAACGGCCTGGGTTCGGCCGAATACGAGATTGAGGAGGTTCCCCTGGATCGGAGCCAGGCGGCGATCAACGCCTTATATCCCGAGGTGCGCGCGAAAAAACTCAAGGCGATGTACGCGAAGAACCATCCCCTCAAGGGGCTGGATACGGCCTCTTTCGGACGGCCGACCGAGGGGGTGACGGACCCTCGTCATCCGAAAAAATAAGGAGGGCTTTGAAAATCATGCTCCCTCCGCACGCTTGAAGGCGGTCAGAAACTGATCAGCAGTTTGACCGCCATGATGATCATGGCGATCACCAGGACGATCCGGATGACCTTTTCACCCCGTCTGACGGAGATCTTTGCCGCCCACCATCCCCCGGTCGCGTTCCCGGCGGCCAGGACGAATCCCAGCGTCCAGTCGATATTCCCCGTCATGGCAAAGACGGCCATGGCGGGGATGGTGTAAATGAAGAAAACGGCCGCCTTGTGCATGTTGATCCGGACGAGGTCCATGTTCATCAGGTGCCTCAAGGCCGCAATCATGAAAAAACCGATCCCCACCTGGTGCAGTCCCCCGATAAACCCGATCCCGAGCATGACGGGATAGATGAGCCATCCGCCCGACGTTTCCCCGGTCCGAGTCTCGTTTTTCCCGGATTTGGGGAAGAGGACCGTCGCAACCATGACGAGGATGAAAATGCCGAGCACCTTCTGAAAAAGGAGGCTGTCCATTTTGACGGCCGCGACGGCCCCGAGGACCGCCCCCGGAAGGGCGCACGCCGCGAGCCTCATGCTCGTCTTGAGGTCCGAATAGTTCTCCCGCCTGAAGGAGATGACCGTGGCGATGCACTGGATGAAGACGGCCAGGCGGTTGGTCCCGTTGGCCAGAGGGCTGTCCAGCCCGAGGAAGATGAGCATGGGCAGGGTGATGGCCGACCCCCCCGGCCATCACGTTGAGAACCCCGGCGACGATGCCGACAACGTAGAGCAGGAGCATGAAGGGGATGTTTTCCATAAGATTCGGGTCGGCCTCCTTTCTTGCGAAACAGATACAAGCGTTTTTCAAAGCGGAGTGAAACCACAGTGCATGTAAAATGCATCCGCGGTATCGGTATACAGAAATATTCGTTCCACATCACCTGAAGCTTCCACAAGCTTTTGCAGGATAGACTTCCCGATACCTCTTCGCTGATAGGCGGGATCCACGGCCATGTAGTTGATATAGGAGACTATGATAGTCTGTAAGTACACGACCAAAGCCCATTAATTTATCGCCGTCTTTAGCCGTAACGTAAGCGGTTGAACCCGAAATCGCGCCGACCAGCTTTGACAACGGCAGGACATTGAATCCTGCTGATTGGAATAGCGATTGGATCTCTTCCGGTCGAAACGGGCCATTTAATGCGTATTGAATGGAATGGGTCATTCAAAGCGCCCTACTTGTAGAACTCTTCCTCATCGAGGGGGAACTTCAATGGGACGCCCCGCTCCGCCGAGAGACCCATCGCCATCGTCAGGACGAGGTTGCGATGACCGTCCCACGCCGTTGCATGGGGCGTCTCGACGCCTATATAAATACGGGTAAACCAGGAATTGGTCTCTTCGCGCATCGGTCCCCACAACTGTCCGAAGGCGATATCGCCGGGCGGATAACTGGTGAGGAATTCGACGTGGCGTTCATACTCGGGGTGGTAACCCTCCGGCCGGTAACCGGCCCACTGCGGTTTTTCCGAGGCGAGGACCAGGTCGCGATGGGTGTCGTCCACCGTGATCACCCCTTTGGTGCCCACGATCCCGATCTCCAGGCCGTAAACCGCCCCCGGCCAGACGATGGGCAGGGCCCAACTGATGTTCATGCTCCAGATCGTGCCGTCGCTCATGGTGAAGATGCCGAAGGTCGCGTCCTTCGTTCCGATGGACCCCAGGACCTTATCAACGGAACGGGCATAGAGCTCGACAGGCTCCTTCCCCTCCATCAGCCACATCGACATGTCCAGGCTGTGGGTCCCGGAAACGACCATCGGCTGCAGGTTGACCCTCTCGCTGGTCCGTCGTAACGTGGCGAGGGGGACCATCCGGTTCATGAAGGCCCGGGTTGTGACCGTGGTGACATCCCCGATATCCCCGGTGCGGAGCTTTTCCTTGATGGCCAGAAACCGTCTCCGGAACCGGTTGGTGTAGCCGATCACGGTATCGACCCCGCTCTTTTGGATGGCGTCATACACCCTCCGGGAATCCTTCACATCCGTCGCGAGGGGTTTTTCGATGAACAGACGATGCCCTTGCTCCACGGCGGCAAGGATCGGTCCAACATGGTTGTTCTCATCGGTGGCGACGATGGTCGCGTTGACCTCCCTGCGTTTGAGCAGTTCCCTGTAGTCTGTCGTCTAGAAATCCGCCTCGGCATCCTCGGCCACCTTCTTGGCAAGCGTCTCATTGATGTCACAGACGCCGAGCCACCCCACTCCGGGTAATCCCTGGCAAGGACCGACCGTATCTTTCCAATCGTCCCGGTTCCCACAACGGCCAAGCCGATCTCTTTCCGCTTTTCTCCATTCGCTTTCATGCTTTTCCTCCTCTTGACTCAGGATCTCCCTGCATAGAATAAAGAACGAAAGGTATTCGACGGATCCTATTTAGGAGTATCGAAGGCATGCTCACCGAGTTTTTGAGTTTCTGTTCGGGTCCCGGAGGGCATAGATCACGATATAGGTGAGATCCTGGTCAGGATCGACAACGATCTTATGCAACTTGTCGGCTGGGGCAAAAACCGCCATATCGGGCTCGACGCGAAAAGACTTGCCGTCCACAGTCATCGTCCCTTTTCCGGAGAGGATGTACCAGCAATGTTCCACATCGTGTTTGTGTTCGTCGCCCACCACCCCGGCGTTCATGGTATTGACGAGCAGAGAAAAATACTTGGCCCCGCTGGTTTCTTCATCATAAGGATTCGAAATGTTCCCGCCCGTCCGTGCAACACCCCTGTAATGGCCTCTTTTAATGGTCCCACGTACTTTTCTCCACGGTGATGATCCTCCCTTGTTTTCGTTTTACAAGTGTTTTTTTTTGGCCGGCCGAGTATATGAAG
>CAVZMS010000061.1:0-17785 GCA_963776085.1 uncultured delta proteobacterium | reverse complement strand
TGTAGTCCTTCCCTGAGATTGAAAAGCCTTTCTATCATGTTGCATCTGTCGGCAACTTGCCAGATCTCTTCCGGGAGTCATCTCAAGCCCGGTATTATAATAAAGGACCTTAGGCCAATCCTCGAAGTTCGGCAGTGTGGCACCAAGGAATGTTGTGTGGTACTTGCAGATCCCCAGGCAGTCAACGGCCATATAACAGTTCTCATGCCAGAAGACCTGCCATGGCTTGCCGATATATTCGGTATGCTCGGAACTCAACGGACCGTCATAGGGGACAGGGCTGCTGTATATCCTTCTCATAACATCCTGGGGCAGATGATAGAGGTCTATAGCGGGCCTGCTCCTTAGGTGGTCTGATCCCGCGTGATGCGGTGGCAATATTCAAGGCAAGCCCGGGTGTCGCCCTCTCGTCAGAATGGAGGTTTGACATGCCCTTGACCTGTATCAGGTAATTAAAGGAATCCTTGCCGATTACCTTGGATGCCTGGATACCTCCTTTAGCAAGGGTATCACCGAGCCATCCCTTTCGGTAACAGATTCGGTCAATCATCTCGATGACGGCATCATCATTTCCAAAGCTAAGGTCTAGACCGTCTGTCTCTTTTTTGGTGATGATTCCCTTTTCATAGAGTTCCATGGCCCAGGAGATGATGCTTCCTGTCTCAAGGTTGTCCATGCCGTATTGATCGACCAGATGGTTTCCGACCAGGACAGTCACGGCGCGCGGCGTATCAGTTTCACCGCCAAAGGCGCCCTGGGATGTATATTCAGGACCTTCATCATATATGCCTGCGTATGGGCCTTCAGGGATCTTATGTTGAGCCCTGCAATGGACCTGGCATCCGAAACAACCTGCCATATGGTAGGGGCCCATGGTCTCTTCGCAGATCTCATCAATGCGTTCAGGTTCCATGTCATCCGCATATTCACACTGGTTATACTGGAAGTTCCTGCATCGATGCCGCCCCAGGAATTTGTCGCGCCCCATATAAAGGGGGTTCCAAGCGTTCCCTGTGTCTGATTAACCTTGGCGCTGGTGATCTGGTCGATGAAACGCTTGTTAAATTCAAGGGCCTCTACGGGATGGGCGATATTGATGTCCATGGTTCCCCTGGCGGCAATGGCCTTAAGGTTCTTGGAACCCATAACACAACCCATGCCGGTTCGACCGCCGGAGTTCTTGATGCCGGTCATTACGTTGGCAAAGGCGACCAGGTTTTCACCGGCCGGTCCGCAGACCATGCTTTTGACCTCCTGATCCTCTGAGTTCTTCACGGATGGCCCACTGGGTGTCTGTTACACTCAGACCCCATAGATCCTTGGCATCTCTGATCTCGATCTCACCGTTATGGATAAATAAGTACACGGGATTTTTGGCCTTGCCCTTTATCACGAGGTGATGAAAACCTGCCCATGCCATTTCAGGCGCGAAAAATCCACCCATATTGGAACTCCCCAGAAGTCCGGTCAGCGGGGATTTGGCCATGGCATGGGTCCTGGCGGTCGCAGATGCGCATGTGGCTGTAAGTATCCCTCCGCTTACCATCAAGGCATTGTCCGGGCCATAAGGGTCGCACCCCTTTTTCAGTGTGATTGTAAAGCAGATAGGCATCCAGTCCCCTTCCACCCAGGAATTTTCTTACGGATTTCCATGGGGATCGGTTTTATCTGGATGTCTCCTGTTGTCAGATTAATATAGGCAATCTTCCTATTTAAAGGCATATTATTTTCCCTCCTTAGCCTTTTCTTCCTGTTCTTTCATCTTTCTGGCAAAGGCCTCTTCAGCTATTTTTTTATTTACTTCCCATACCGGCCCCCGGACCCTGGGGAAGCCGTCCTTGACCCACGCAACACGGAACTCCATCCCGCATGTAGGGCACTTGATGGTCTTATCACCCTTTTTTGGCTCAAGCCTTTCCATGCAGGTGGGATTATGGCATCTGAATTTGCCGTATGTCCGTGTCGCACGGAGGGTTTCTGCCGTAGACTTCCCTTCTTTATCGATATCCGCCATCTCTATATACTCCTTTCTATAAATAACAATAGAAGATTGACACCTTATTTAAAAAATCAGGCATATTGCCTAAATTTTTGATGATATGGAGATATCTTTTTCAGATATTCTCCAATATTTCTCTTTCTGCAATCCGGACAGAAATCCGAGATATTCGTCAGTAAAACGTCTTATGTATCTTTTCCATCAGGGGTTCAGGAACAAACAGTGCCCCGCATCTCTTGCAGGATTCAAGTTCCACTGACCTGATCTCCTGTTTGGTAAGGAAATTATATAACCTTTTCAGGCTTATCTCATGACGCAACTCCGCGGCGTCTTCCGGACATGCATTTACGCATGAGGCGCAGCATATACATTGATAATGCGAGTAATTGAATAAACGCGAATTTTTAACGTCCTTGGATTCGAGTGTCCCTGTGGGACAGGTCAGGACGCAGGCTGCGCAACCCGTGCATTTTTGTATATTCATCCTCGTTCTGCAGAAGAGAAAAACAGTGGCAATTATCATTATCTCTCCGCTCAATATATGGATTGTCCAGATATTGTCTCCAATGAACGGGACCGCATCAAGGGTCCCATGGGTCAAAGAATAACCTGTCGCAAAGGGCAGGGCAGCTATTATGATTATAATATAGTCAGCGAGGGATGACCTCATCCTGATCTCTTTTGTTGCGAAGTGTCTTATAATAAAGAAGACAACAAGGGTTAACAACAGGAGTGTCATCCAGTCCGCCCATTCATCAGGCAATGGAGACCATGACCATTCAAGACTGGAATCCTCCCATAATGAGATATGCCCGGCCAGCCATATAGGGACGACAAAAAGGCATATATGAAAGACATAGCGAAGCAATGAATAGACAGGGTTTTTAAGCACAGCCGTGTGAAAAGGCGCCAGAAACCGGCCGAAGATCTTAAAAAAATAGCTGCCCCTGTTTTCTTTATCTTTGCCGCTCTTTATTATCGAGGATATAAAAAAGGAAAGCCTTATAATTACCCCTATACAAAAGACCAGAAAGGTAATCTTTAAGAGAGGTCCTTCTATAATTGCTGCAAGATCCATTACCAGCTCACATCCTCCGGATCGCGCCTAATCAGTTATAAAAAACGGATGCAATGTTCAAACAATGATCTTAATTTTGATAGTTCATTCACATGAACATGAAATATTGAGGAAGATAACATAACGAACCTTATTGTCAAGGGAAAAGAAGTTATATCATCTTAGATACAAGATAAATTCATTGACAAATAGTAGAAATATTATATAAATGTCCCATTTAAAAATTCACAATGGCGAACTATGAGGGAAAGATATCTAGCTCCATCTGTAAAAAAGGCATTTGATATACTTAGGGTTATCTCTTCTTCGAGAGAAGGTATTGGTCTGAATGAGATCGCCAGGGACCTTGGTATTGCCAAGAGTACTGTCCATGGGATTATCGCGGCGCTTAAGGATGTGGGGGCTGTGACGCGTGACCCGGCAACAAGAAGGTATGAACTGGGTCTAACCCTCTTTGAACTTGGCAGACAGATATATACACAGATCGATCTGAGGGAGGTTGCCAGACCGGTTATGGAATCACTCATGGAAGAGCTGCAGGAGACTGTATTTCTATGCACCCTGAATGGAGACCGCAGGTCAATAATGGTTCTGGACACCGTTGAATGCAGACATGATTTAAAGATCACATCCCCTGTTGGTTCCATACTCCCTCTATTCTCCACGGCGCCTGGAAAGGCCCTTCTGGCTATTATGGATGACGAAGAGATTAGGGAAATAATAAAGGAAGAAGGACTCCCATGGCATACTGAAAAATCGATAATAGATCCGGAACAATTTATTGAAGTGATAAGAGATGCGCGTCATAACGGATACGCAGTGGATTATGAGGAATATATGTCCGGTGTAAGGGCCGTAGCCGTATCCATCACCGGAGTAAGGAATCTGTCGGCAGCAATATATGTTGTAGGGTTTAAGACAAGACTTAATGAAGAAAAGATGGATATCCTTAAAAAAAGGATAGGGGAGGCCGCGAAAACGATAAATCTAAGGGTCAAGCAGCGAATGACAACGATGATTTAAAAATTCTTAGAGAGGCCATTACTTTCAAAGATGACAAAATACGGGGTTGGACCTGGTCTTTGTTATTGAATCCCATGAAGAAGCAAAATAATAGACCTGACCAAACAGCGGTCAGGTCTATTATTTTGAACATTGACATCGTTCGATTATCCATATATAAACCCATTTACAATATAGAATCTAATAAGGAGTCAACTACCATCCCGTAATCGGGATGGCTCGGGGGTCGCAGATAGATAACTTATGATGGGATATAGAACTCACTCTAAAGATCAAATCCATCTTGATATAAAAGAAGGGGCTCCTTCAGGTATTGAGGCCTTGAGGTTTCTCAATATCAAGGGGTTAGATAGGATAGCGGCAATTAAAGTAAACGATATCCTTCAAGACCTTTCCGCCCCTATAGGGCCTGGTTCAAGTGTGGAACCCGTATTTATCGACTCCGAGCAAGGCCTTGAGATCTTGAGACACAGCGCTTCACATGTCATGGCAATGGCTGTAAAGGAACTCTTCCCGGGAGTCAAGGTGACCATAGGTCCGGCTATTGAAAACGGGTTTTATTATGATTTTGATTATCAAAGACCTTTTAAAGAGGATGATCTCCCGTTAATCGAAGAAAAGATGATGGAGATAATCAAGCAGGACCTCCCGTTCAGGCGAGAGGAGATAAGCAGCTATGAAGCCGCCAGATTTTTTGGATCACAGGGCGAAACCTATAAGGTCGAGATTATAGAGGATCTGGGTGAAAAAATAGTCTCCCTTTACACCCATGGGAGTTTTACTGACCTGTGCCGCGGACCCCACCTCCCTTCCACTGGCATGATCAAGGCGTTTAAACTTATTAAAACAGCAGGGGCATATTGGCGCGGGGATGAAAAGAGGGCTATGCTCAGCCGTATATATGGTGTAGCTTTTATTAATAGGAAAGATCTGAAGGAATATCTTCAGAAGATTGAGGAGGCAAAAAAGAGGGACCATATCAAATTGGGTAAACAGCTCGACCTCTTCAGCACATATGAAGAGATAGGCGCAGGGATGATAGTCTGGCATCCCAAGGGGGGCATTCTGCGCCATATCATAGAGGAGTTCGAGATCCAGGAACACCTGAAGCGAGGATATGAGATCGTCAAGGGGCCGCAGATCCTTAAAACCGAGTTGTGGGAACGTTCCGGACATTTTGATAATTACCGTGAAAATATGTATTTTACGGAAATAGATAATCAGTCATACGGAATAAAACCCATGAACTGTCTTTCGCACATGCTTATATACCGGTCAAAAACAAGGAGTTACCGTGATCTGCCAAAAAGGTATTTTGAACTGGGACTGGTTCATAGGCATGAGCGTTCCGGTGTGCTTCACGGTCTTTCAAGGGTCAGGGAGTTCACCCAGGACGATGCCCATATCCTCTGCACCCCCGGACAACTTGACATGGAGATCAAAGGGGTGCTTGATTTCATCAGAGACGTTATGGCAATCTTTCGATTCGATTATGAACTTGAGGTCAGCACTCGACCGGAAAAATCAATCGGGTCGGATGAAGACTGGGAGATGGCTACAAGAGCGCTTATAAAGGCCGTTGATGACATGTCAATCGAGTACCGGATAAATGAGGGAGAGGGGGCCTTTTATGGTCCAAAGATAGATGTTAAACTCAAGGATGCCCTTGACAGGAGATGGCAGTGTGCCACCGTTCAATGTGATTTTACCCTGCCTGAAAGGTTTGATCTGTCATATGTTGATATTGACAACCAGAAACATAAACCGGTCATGATTCATAGGGTTATTCTCGGATCATTGGAAAGGTTCATAGGTGTGCTAATAGAACACTATGCCGGTGCCTTCCCTACATGGATCGCCCCAGTCCAGGCGCGTATCCTTACTGTAACCGACAGGAATATCCCTTATGGTGAAAAGGCCTTAAAGGGTTTGATAGAGGCGAATATCAGGGCTGAAGCCGATTTCAGAAATGAGAAACTGGGACTGAAGGTTAGAGAGGCCCAGATGCAGAAGATCCCCTATATGTTAGTTATCGGCGACAAGGAGGCTGATAAAGGCGGTGTGACTCCCAGGTTAAGAAACGGCAAAAGTCTCGATTTTATGGACATAAGGGAATTTATAGACCAAATACAGGAAGAATGTAGACAAAGGAGGTAACAGCTATAGCAGAGTAAGCCGGAAGAAATCAGAACGAACGAGGAGATCCGCGCAAGTAAAGTCAGATTGATCTCCAGCGACGGAAAACAACTCGGCATTATGCCTATTGAGGAGGCCCTAAATGTAGCGTTCGAGGAGGGATTGGATCTTGTAGAGGTTGCATCCAATGCGGATCCTCCTGTTTGCAGGATCATGGACTATGGCAAGTTTAAGTATGAGGCCAGTAAAAAGGTGCAGGAGGCACGAAAAAAAGGAAAGGCCTTCCAGCTTAAGGAGATCAAGTTTAGACCCCATACGGACGATCATGACCTGGACTTCAAGATAAGGAGCCTGAAGAGATTCCTTAGTAAAAAGAACAGGGTCAAGTTAACGGTAATGTTCAAGGGACGTGAATATGCCTATCAGGAGGCTGGCATTGAATTACTGAATCGGGTTGCTAATGAAGTAGCGGAAAATAGCACAATTGAACAGGAAGCCAAACAGGAAGGTCGCAACGTGACCATGGTTATCGTCCCTAAGTAGGGTTGTTATCTATATAATTGATAAAAAAATCGGCACGCACTTCAGTGACGTGCCGATAGCATTAAAGGAATTCGTGCCTATACAATATAATGAGACCTTTGCATAACCTCTTTATTCGTCATTCCGGGCTTGACTGAGCCTGCCCCGTAATTGATACGGGGGAATCTTGGAACTATTTAATAATACTGGATTCTCGGCTTTGCGGGAAATGACAAAATTTCTGCTTTTTTACAGTTTTGCGAAGGTCTAATAATGAAGGTAGGCGGTAACAGGGGTTGTAAAATAATGGAGGAAATAACATGCCAAAGATGAAGTCAAGCCGTGGGGCATCAAAGAGATTCAAGACCACGGGCACTGGAAAGATTATGAGAAACAAGGCAGGCAAAAGCCATATCCTTACAAAAAAAAGCACCAAAAGGAAAAGAAATCTGCGTAAATCAGGCCTTGTGGATTCTACGAATTTGAAGAAGGTAAAAAGGCTCCTGCCTTATCAATAAAGCAGGGACAATATAAGGGTAAGATTAAAATAATCATAAAGAGGTTTTACAAATGCCAAGAGTAAAAAGAGGATTTAAGGCAAGACATAGGAGAAATAAGGTCCTTAAAGCGGCTAAAGGGTTCAGGGGAGGGCACAGCAAACTTTTCACGGTCGCCGCTGTTACCTTGGATAGGGCCAGGAGATATGCCTATCGTGACAGGAAAAACAGAAAAAGAGATTTTCGAAGACTATGGATAACACGGATTAATGCCGCAGCAAGAGAAAACAGGCTGTCATACAGTAAACTGATTAGCGGCCTGAGCAGGGAAGGCGTATATCTCGACAGGAAGGTCCTTGCGGAGATGGCCGTAAAAGATCCTGTTGCATTTGCAAAGATCGCAGAAATGGCAAGATAATAATTTGCGGTCATTCCATCCACCAATTATTATATACAGTGATTCCCGATGTCTTCTCATATGAAAAAGCAATTGCCTGATATAAAAGAACAGGCCCTAAAAGAGCTTGAATTAATCAAAGACCTTTCAGGTCTGGAGAGATTCAGGATTGCATATCTCGGGAAAAAGGGTCTGGTTACTTCAGAGATGAAAAGACTTGGAGAATTGCCCTCTGAAGATAGACCCGAGATAGGAAAGCTGGCTAATGAGATTAAGGCAGAGCTCTCTTATAGATTGGAAGAGGCCCGTAAAAAAATTGAGGCGAAAAAAGTAAAAAAAGAGATCTTCCTGGATGTAACCATGCCGGGCAGGGAACCTTTTAGGGGTCACCTGCATCCTGTCAGTCAGGTCAACAGAGAGATCTGCAATATCTTTGTAAAGATGGGGTACAGGATAGTGGAAGGCCCCAATGTTGAGCTGGACTACTATAATTTTGAGGCCCTTAATTTTCCAAAGGATCATCCTGCCAGAGACATGCAGGATACCTTTTACATCTCCGATGGGGTAGTCCTCAGGACCCACACCTCTCCCATGCAAGTCCGTGTTATGGAGAAACAGAGGCCCCCTGTCAGCATCATTGCCCCAGGCAAGGTTTACAGAAGTGATTCCGACATCTCCCATACCCCCATGTTTCATCAGGTAGAAGGACTGCTGGTCGATAAAGGCGTTACATTCGGCGATCTGAAAGGAACACTTACCAGTTTTGTCCATCAGATGTTCGGTGTTGATGTCTCCTTAAGGTTCAGGCCCAGTTTCTTTCCGTTTACTGAGCCAAGCGCCGAAGTCGATATCCAGTGCGTAATATGCAAAGGAAGGGGTTGCCGGACATGTTCAAATACCGGGTGGCTCGAGATTTTGGGTTCAGGGATGGTCAATCCGGCTGTATACGGATTTGTGGATTATGATCCTGAGATCTATTCCGGTTTTGCATTTGGAATGGGGATAGAGAGGGTTGCAATGCTCAAATACGGCATAGATGATATACAGCTCTTTTTTAAAAACGACATGCGCTTTTTAAGGCAATTTTGAACAGACCTCCGATAGATATCACAAATTCAGGATACAGGAGCCAGGAGTCAGAATAACAACAAATTAACATATTAGTCTTTTTATTTTTTCTTCTGGACTATCTGACTTCTGACTGCTGGCTTCTTAAGAGATAAATATATGAAACTGAGTCTGAACTGGCTAAAAGATTATGTAGATATTGACATGTCACCCCAGGAACTGGCCCATCTACTGACCATGAGCGGCATTGAAGTGGAGGGGATCGAGGCATTGGGCCAATCCCTCAATGGCGTCGTGGTTGCAAAGATACTGTCCGTTAAAAGGCATCCCAAGACGAACAGGCTATTTATCTGCCAGATGGATGCAGGGAATGGAATTGTCCCTGTAGTCTGCGGCGCGCCGAATCTCAAGGATGGCGCACTTGTACCAATGGCGCTCCCGGGCACAACACTCCCTGGCGGGATTGTCGTCAATGAGAGCAAGATTAGAGGTGAACGATCCATGGGCATGCTCCTTGCGGAAGATGAAATGGCCCTTACTGATGACCATAGCGGGATAATGATCCTTCCCGATAATCTTGAAACGGGTGCTGAACTGGCCTCTGTCTTTCCCCTTGAAGACTACGCCCTTGATGTCAAACTGACCCCAAATCGTCCTGATTGCGCATCGGTGATCGGTATTGCCAGAGAGGTCGCTGCATTGACCGGCCGAAAGATTCGGTTCCCCAATATAGAGTTTAAAGAGGGCGGACCTTCCATTACCAAGATTACGAGCGTTACTGTCAGTGATCTCAAGGGTTGCCCCAGATACGCCGCGGGGATGATACAGGGGGTTGACACTTAAGCCATCCCCATTCTGGATGAGGTATCGATTGCATCTCTCAGACATCAGATCTATCAATAATGTCGTTGATGCATCCAACTATGTATTGCTGGAGATGGGACAACCGCTGCATACCTTTGACTATGATCGACTCAGGGGGCACAGGATAGTGGTCTCCAGGGCAAAAGACGGAGACGTCTTCACCACCCTGGACGGGCAGATCCGCAAACTGAACAGGGAACACCTTATGATATGTGACGCAGAGGGGCCTGTTGCGTTGGCAGGGATCATGGGCGGACAAAATTCGGAGATATACGCGGACTCCAAGAATATACTGATTGAAAGCGCCTATTTTGATCCTGTCACCATCAGGAGGGGGTCCAAAGATGCTCGGTCTGTCCACAGAGGCCTCGTACAGGTTTGAAAGGGGGATAGATATAGGCGGCGTGACAAACGCCTTGAACAGGGCCCTGATGCTGATATCGGATCTGGCAGGGGGTGTTGTCAATAAAGGGATAATAGATATATATCCGGAGCCTTATCATCCTCCTGTTATTGACCTGAGGATCCAAAAAACAAATGACCTCTTGGGGACCTCTCTCACAAAGGAAGAGATGACCTCATATCTTAATGCCCTTGAGATGGAGGTCAGCAACCTGGATGATAACAGGATTCGAGTTAAACCCCCGTCTTTCCGCGTTGATATAAGTCATGAAGTCGATCTTATGGAAGAGGTGGCCAGACTCGGGGGTTATGATAAGATAGAGATTACCTATCCTTCAATAAGGGCATCCGAGGAACCTGATTTGCCCTCTCTTTCCCTTTATGATAAGTTAAGCGAGGTCATGGTCGGTCAAGGTTTTAATGAGATTATTACATACAGTTTCATCTCTCCGGATTCCGCTGATATACTTGGGGCCGGAATGGACAGTCATCTCAGGGCATTCGTGAAGATCCAGGAACCCGCTGACTATAGACCAGTCCGTTATGAGGACATCATTGGTGCCCGGCATGCTTGCCATTGTGAAAGACAATATTGCATATGGAGAAAAGGACCTGAGGCTGTTTGAGTGGGGCAAAATATTTATAGACAACGCTTCAGAGGGGCTTCCCAATGAGAAACTCTCGCTTGCCGGAATATTGACCGGATTGTATAGACCAAAGGAATGGTATGACGAGGCGAGACGGGTTGATTTTTATGACATCAAAGGGGCTGTTGAACTCCTTCTCAGGGCCCTTGGTCTAAGAGATGCGGCCTTTATAAAGGATAAACCGGAGCCCGGGTATGATCCTGAGTTCTCATGCCGCATCCGCGTTTCGGGTTCTTATGTGGGGACCCTTGGAAGGATAGATCCGGTTGTTATTGAACGATATGACATAAAGACTGAGGCCGCCTATCTGTTTGAGATTGATATAGAAGCGCTCCTGGAAATAATCGGGAATCTCTCTGTTAAATTCAAGCCGTATACGAATTATCCTGCGGTTATAAGGGACCTGTCAATTGTAGTGGATCAAAAAACAGAGAGCGCCCTGATCTACGATATTATCAAGAGAGAAGGTAAAGGGACTGGTTGAATATGTTAAATTATTTGATCAGTATCAAGGAGAAAAGATGGGCCCTTCCAAAAAGACCCTGAGCTTCAGGATCAGTTACCGATCCGGGGAAGGGACATTGGACGGAGATACAGTAAACCGGCTGCATGAAACGATTATTAACAGGATAATGGAAGAGACAGGCGGAACATTAAGCGGGGGTTGATAATATTATGCAGATCCCTGAGGACAAAACGATATTTCAGGATCGGTGAGGTAAGCCGCATTATCGGAGTGGAGCCATACGTCCTGAGGTACTGGGAGAGTGAGTTCTCACAGATCAGGCCAGCAAGGGCCGATTCAAAGCAGAGGACCTACCAGAAAAAAGATCTGGAGGTCATCATGGAGATTAAGAGGCTCCTTTACGATGAGAAGCTGACCATTGAGGGGGCAAAAAAGAGACTGGCGGCCAAAAGACGCCCCGGTTCCGAACCTGCTGTTGACCATAAAAAGATGATTGAAAATATTAAAGAAGAACTTCAGGATATTATCGAAGAACTGGGCTGATGTTCTTACTCCACAAGGACTTACCCAATCAATGCACATCCTCCCGCCATATAAATTATCCTTTTCTTAATTGAAAGAAATTTATTTTAGAATCATTAATCTCAGGATGTCATATACAAAAGGAGCTTGTATGAAAAAAAATTATCTGATTTTGCTGTTTGGAATAGTGCTGATCGCACAGTGCTCTTTCAACCAACAAGACATTGCCGGAAATTGGCAATCAATGCTCCAAATGGGGCCGCAGGAATCCCGCATTGTCTTGAAAATATCAAAGGGATATGGCGGCGCCTGGGCTGGCAAGGCATATATCATTGATCAGGGAATCCAAGGAATGATGGATACGGTTGATCTGCAGGATTCAAATATCAAACTTGTCTGGGATAATGGCCAAGGCCATTACGAAGGAAAGATAAGTGCGGATGGGGATTCCATTGAAGGTGTCTACACCTGGGGCCAGTTTTCTTTCCCTGTCAAACTCCAACGTGCAACCAAGGAAACAGCATGGAAGCTCGATGAGTCCAATCACAGTGTACAGTTCATAACTGTGGATAAGAACGTGAAGCTGGAAGTTTTGGATTGGGGCGGCTCCGGAAGGGCATTGATCCTTCTGGCAGGCTTGGGTGCCGATGCTCACGTATTTGACAAGTTCGCCCCCAAACTTGTAGCTGCCGGATATCATGTCTATGGCATTTCCAGGCGCGGATCCGGTGAATCCAGCATCCCCCTATCCGGATATTCGGCCGATCGATTGGGCGATGATGTGCTTGCTGTAATGAAAGCGCTCAAGCTTAACCGGCCGGTGCTTGTGGGGCACTCCATTGCCGGTGAAGAAATGAGTTCAATAGGATCACGGCATCCCAAAAAGGTGGCCGGATTGGTCTACCTCGATGCCGCCTACATTTATGCTTACTGTGACAGTTCTATTTCGGATATCTATTCCTCAGTGCATCAAAGCGTGCTGGAGGACTTGAAGAAGTCAAAGACGCCGAATCCAAGGCTACTGATTTCGGCTAACTATCAGAAATACACGGATATCAAAGCCCCATTTCTTGTAATCTACGCCACCGATTTCAACCAGAGAATCCATGATGCAATTGCAAAAAAGTATCCATCAGCGAGAATAGTGATATTGGCCAATGCGGCCCACGATGTTTATCGATCGAACGAAGCCGATGTACTGAACGAAATTAGGGCTTTCCTGGACCATTTACCTTAAAAGCTCATTAGATATCGCGCTCTTGAATGCAACGAACGCCGATATCGAGAAAGGGGGCAAAAAAGAGATTGGCGGCCAAAAGACGCCCCGGTTCTGAACCCGCTGTTGACCATAAAAGATGATTGAAAGTATTAAAGAAGAACTTCAGGTTATTATCGAAGAACTGTGCTGATGTTTTTACTCCACAAGGACTTACACAATCCCTGCCTTGTGAAAGATTCAGACTCTTCCTCAATATCAAATTATTGACAATCCTCCCGCCATCATAATTCTTTGCATCAGCCAACTTTTACCTTCTTGCCGCGACTCGTCATTCCGGGCTTGACCCGGAATCCAGAAAATGAGGCATATGTTGAATTATCTGAGTGCTGATAGTTGAACGCTGATAGCTCCATTCAGAAATAACTGATTGTCTCCCAAAAATCCTTTATCAATCTGTTAATATTATATTTATTCCTTTTTTGTCTTTTCTCCATAATTTTGTTATAAATGTCTCAAGTTTCAAAAAACCCGAATTACTATGGAACATCATAATATATATGTTCGGGACAGAGAAACGAACGAGAACTGACGATCATATATGAATGCGCTAAGAACCTTTTGCCAAACATACGGGTTACATCCTCTCGTTGGTTTTGGGATGTTTGCGATCGATTGGATGCTTTTTGGAGAAGAGGCAGCAACCCTTGGTGTAGGTTGGGCGATTAGTATTCCAGTAGCTCTTGTGTTGACCATTGGGTGCACACTCATCCAAAAGTACGAGTATAAGGATGAATGGGGAGCCGCAATTGGAAAGAGCCTTCTGATAGGACTGCTGACGGCCATACCTACTGCTATTCCATCGATCGTTGCTCTTGGTGGAGGTGTAATTGGCACAATTAAGATGTTGCTGCCGAAACAAGATCAATAAATAGCCCCCAACAAACGGCTGCATAGGACGGAGTATCGCCGCTGAGCCTTTACGTTGGGCAATAGGAGAAGGAAATAACTGAGACGGACACAACTGTATTACTTGATAAATTTCGATTAGCTCATTAGGCGGGTGAGGTGTGCCGGATGCTGAAGCCCTATCTAAAAAAGATCCATGAGATTTCCGAGCGCGGAGACGCCAGGGAAGAAAGCTTTTATTCCACTCTTGAGGCCCTCCTTAACGAGCTATACAGAATCCATTAATAAAAAGGATGTCAAGATAACGACTATCCCGAAAAAGACGGACGCGGGAAACCCTGATTTCCGCCTGTGGGACGGGAAACAGCATATCATAGGATATATAGAGGCCAAGGCGCCGACCATCGAAGACCTTGACAGGATAGAGGATACTGACCAACTGAAACGCTACAGAAGCACCTTCCCGAATCTGATCCTGACGAACTTTCTTGAGTTCAGGCTTTACAGGGACGGCAACCTGACAGACAAGGTCCTTATCGGTCGCCCTTATATTATACATAAGCTCAAGACCACACCGCCTGTTGAAAAGGAGGCCGATTTTCTGAACCTCCTTGAGAAGTTTTTCTCATTTTCCTTGCCCAAGGTATATGAGGCCAGGACACTGGCAATAGAGCTGGCAAAGCGTACCAGATTTTTAAGGGATGAGGTCATCGCCCTTGAACTTCAGGAAGAGCAGGAAGAAAAAGGCTTTATCCTTGGGTTCTACGAGGCATTCAGAAGATTTCTTATAGCCGGACTCTCAAAAGAGGATTTCGCCGATCTATATTCCCAGACCATCACATACGGCCTTTTCGCGGCCAGGACAAGGGCGGAGAACGGCTTTAGCAGGAAAACGGCATATGATTATATCCCCCACACCATCGGGATCTTGAGGGACGTCTTCAGGTTTATCTCTCTGGAAGACCTCCCATTGCAGATGGAATGTATTATCGACGATATCTCAGAGGTCCTGTCCGTCACGGACGTCAAGAAGATCCTCCGCACCTTTTTTCATGAAGGCAAGGGTAAAGATCCCATTGTCCATTTCTATGAGACCTTTCTGGCCCAATATGACCCGGCAACAAGGGAGAAGCGAGGCGTCTATTACACACCCGAACATGTAGTATCCTATATAGTCCGTTCCCTGCATCATATCCTGAAGGAGCAATTCAATCGTTCGGACGGATTCGCGACTGAATCGGTCACGGTCCTGGACCCTGCAGCGGGGACACTTACCTTTCCCGCGGAGGCGGCCAGGCTTGCGGTGGAGGAGTATGTGAGCAAGTATGGGGAAGGAGGGAGAGAGGGTTTTATAAAAGACTATATCCTTAAAAACTTTTATGCCTTTGAATTGATGATGTCGCCATACGCGATCGGGCATCTAAAGATGTCCTTTCTGCTTGAAGAACTGGGATATACATTGCAAAAAGATGACAGGGCAAAACTCTACCTTACCAATACCCTTGAGATGGAAGACCTTGTCCAGACGAATCTTCCCGGCATGTCTTCCCTGTCAGAGGAATCCCATCTCGCGGGGAAGGTCAAAAAGGAACAGCCTATCCTGGTGATACTCGGCAATCCGCCTTACTCAGGACATTCTGCGAATAAGGGGAAATGGATTGATGATCTCCTGAAGCAAGGTTACAAGCGGGCCGAAGGAGGAGATGACGAGGGGTACTACAAGGTGGACGGCCAACCCCTTGGAGAAAAGAACCCCAAATGGCTTCAGGACGATTACGTGAAATTCATCCGCTTTGCCCAATGGAAGATCGATCAGGCCGGTGAAGGGATTCTGGGATTCATCACGAATCACAGCTACCTTGACAATCCCACCTTCAGGGGCATGCGCCGGTCCTTGATGAAGAGCTTCAATGAGATCTACATACTGGACCTCCACGGCAACAGCCTTAAAAAAGAGAAATGCCCGGACGGCTCCAAAGACCAGAATGTCTTTGATATCCGCCAGGGAGTGGCTATCGCCATCTTTATTAAAAAACGAGGGAAGAGGAAGGATTGTAACGTATATCATTCGGATCTCTGGGGATTGAGGGATGATAAATACGATTGGCTTCAAACGAATGATTTAAAAACAACAAAATGGAAAAAATTATCCCCTAAATCCGAATTCTATTTGTTTATCCCAAGAGATGAAACCCTTTTGGAAAGATACAAAGTTCCCAAAGATAACGGAAATTTTTCCTGTAAACAGTGTGGGCATTGTCACTGCCAGAGATAACCTTACAATAAAGTGGACATCAGATGAAGTCTGGAACACGATCCAGACCTTTGCAAAGATGGATAAGGAGTTAGCCAGAATAGCTTATAAACTAGGTGATGATGCAAGAGATTGGAAAGTTGAACTGGCCCAAAAGGATTTAATGGATAGTGGCTTAGATAAGAATAAAATTCCTGATTCTCTATAGACCTTTTGATGTTAAATGGCTACACATATTATACCGGCAAATCACGTGGATTTCTTTGTATGCCACGACCTGAAGTTATGAGAAATATGTTAGAGGAGAATTTAGGCTTAATTACTGCATAAACATGAAGAATTAATGATTCCATATTCTCATTTTTATGTACTCAAATAGTTTGGTAGAACATGGTTGCTTATCCTCTAAAACTACCTGCTATTTAGCTCCTCTTTATTTATATCCTGATGAGGAGAAAAACAGTCTTTAATTAAACATAAGAAAAGGCAACCCAATATCAATCCAAATTATTTCAATACTCTTTCATCTTCCTTTAAAAAGGACTACCGCCAGAAGATATTCTCTATTATATTTATGCTGTGCTGTATTCTAAATTTATCGAAATAAATATGCGGAATTTCTAAAATCTGATTTCCCAAGAATCCCTTTCTCTAAAGACTATGGGCTTTTCAGTAGAATGGCAAAACTTGGCGAAAGGCTTGTGCGGTTACATCTGCTTCAATCGGAGGAGTTAGATGCTCCTTTAGTAAAATCGCAGGGCAAAGGAGACAACGTTGTCGAACAATTGAAATATGATGCGAAAGACCAGCGGGTCTATTACAACCCGACACAATACTTTGAAGGAGTCACCAAGGGAGATATGGGAGTACCAGATCGGGGGATATCAGGTCTGCAATAAATGGTTGAAGGACAG
The DNA here is from genome assembly GCA_963776085.1 of uncultured delta proteobacterium. Taxonomy (GTDB): domain Bacteria; phylum Desulfobacterota; class DSM-4660; order Desulfatiglandales; family HGW-15; genus CAVZMS01. The sequence goes on along the minus strand of CAVZMS010000061.1, from coordinate 871 downwards.
AAAAGGGAAAAGATTATCCGCCGGTGATATGAAGCATTATTGCAGGATCTGCAATGCCCTCCAAAAGACAATCGAAATACAGAAAGAGATCGATACTATCTATCCGGAAGTGGAAAAAGAGATCATAAAGTTTTGAGATCGTGATAAGAAGGCACTATACTTATTATCCATTTGGCAAAAAATACCATAACCGGCATTTTTAGCAAATAGCGATTTAAACCGTTATATTTTCACCTTATATGAGGAACCAGATGATGCGATGACTTTGGCCTTGACACTCAAAGCGAAATCCCCTTATACTGTTAGCATAATAAAGGAACTTCTTATCAATTCAATTACAGAAGGGAGGGAAGATATGATGCAAGACGAGATTGAAAAAACCATTGCCAAATTTAAAGAAGATCACTCTGAAATTGATGAAATCTTGAAAAAATTTCATATCTCCAACGAAGTGTACACAAAGGCGATGAAATCTATTACCGTAAAAATCCCGGCAAAACCGACATATGGCGTAACAGTGGGGGGAAGTTATAATGTCAACGCTTCAGGAAGTAATTGAAGGTATAAAAGATATAACACAACATAAAGATTTGAGGATTGCATGCATCAAGAAGATAGAGACGCTGACAAATCGCCCACTCATTGTTTATGCTGCAAATACGAGGAGGGGAGGATTTAATGTCCCTAATAGCATAGATGATTCGGACATTACCGGATTTTCGGATCTTATTGAAGGAATCCAAGCAAAAGATCTGGACATTTTTCTCCACAGTCCCGGTGGTTCTGCAGAAGCAACGGAAAGGATCGTAAATTTACTCCGTTCGAATTTCACGCACATCCGCTTCATAGTTCCAAATGCAGCATACAGTGC
>CAVZMS010000060.1:0-8211 GCA_963776085.1 uncultured delta proteobacterium | reverse complement strand
TTTATCAAATATTATTAATTTCAGCTTGCATAATCGGCAACATTGATGATTTCACAATCAATCGTCACTCCGGTGAAAACCGGAGTCCAGGGACTCTGTATTTGATTGGACTGGATTCCGGCTGGAGTTTATCCCGCACTCGATGCGGGGCCGGAATGACAAAAAACAGCCCTTCCAAATTTTTATAAGACCATGAATAGTACTATGGTTCTGGAAAAAACGGCTTTTTTCTGTCTATACCCCTATGCCATAAGCCCCGCGGCTTGTGACTTACGTTATTTATTCGATTCTTTAAGATTTTTTAAATTATCCCTGGCAATGTCCGAAAGCTTGCGTCCGGTCTGCTCAGGTTCCGTGGATATATAGGCCCTGTCATCCGGGTCCAGGGATATAAGTCTTTCATACATCTCGATGGCCTTTTGTATATCTTTTTTCTTTTCGTAAATGAACCCCATATTAAGAAGTGCAAACGGGTTATCAGGATTGATTTTAAGGGCCTTTTCATAATATTCGGCCGCCCTGTCATACTCCTTTATCTGGATGTAACCATAACCCAGATTGGAAAGGCGCTCATCCCTGGTCTGGGCGGTTCTCCCCCTGTTCATAGTAATGACGCCTTCCTGTACGGCCTCTATCTGGCTTTTCTTGTTCTCGTACACCTCTCTCGCTTCCGCAGGGTTTTCTATGATATGGGGGGTCAGGAATATATACAGGTTCTTTTTATCCAATGACTCTGTCCTTGACCTGAAGAGATTCCCGAGGATTGGTATGTCTCCCAGCAAAGGCACCTTGTAATTGGTATTGTTTTTTGTCTCGTCTATAAGCCCGCCTATCACTACGGTCTGCCCGTCTTTTATTACCACCGTTGTCTTTGCCTCACGTTTAAGGGTAGTAGGACGCCCAGTCTGTGTCCTGGCTGACAATCTGACTCACTGTCTGGGCTATCTTGAGTTTCACGAATCTTTCCTGGTTTATCTGCGGGGTTATAGTGAGTGTAACGCCAACATCCTTATATTCATAATTGTTATAATAGTTGGAATACGTTGTGCCTGTTTGGGAGGTTTCCAGGCGTGTCAGGTAGGGGACGTTATCAGCGACCGTAATCGCCGCCTCTTCATTATCCGTGGTCATGATCTGGGGTGTTGAAAGGATATGGACATCGGAATTTGTGCCGTAGGCCCGCACAACAGCGGCTATGCTGGGAAATGTAAGATCGCCGATTGTGATGGTATCGCCAAGCACACCAAGAGAAAGACCGGTCGGAAGACTTACAACGTCCGGTGTGCGTCCACCGAAGGTAAATTGCTGGTACCGCCAGGATTGGAGCCTGAAAATACTCCAATATCATTACCCCTGAGTTCACCCGCCGGCTTTCCCCCGACCCATTGCACACCCAGTTCGAACTGTTTGGTCATGCTTACTTCCATTATCAGTGCCTCTATGTATACCATCCTCCTTGCAATATCGAGTTTCTGGATAATGTCCTCCAGCGACAAGATAGTCGTCCTTGCCGGCATTTATTATAAGTGGAATTGGTTGCCTTGTCCGCTATGATCTGTACCTCCTTTGATAATACAACGGCTGTTTCAGCGCTCGATGCGGCGGTAGTTGTCGTCTTTTCTTTTGGGATTGCCGTAAGGACCTTGGCCAGTTCCTCGGCATTGGCGTTCTGGAGGTAATAGACATGGATGTCCCCCTCGCCCTTGGGGGCCTCCTTATCCAGGAGATTTATCAGTTCCCTTATCTTCAAGGTGTCGACTTCAGAGGCTGAGGTTATAATGGAGTTGGTCCTATCGTCCGCCACAATGATAATGGAAGTGGATTCACCTTTGGCGCCTTTTGCTGTCGTGGTCTTAAAGACCGACGTCAATGATTTGGCCATGCTCTGTGCGCCCGCGTGTTCGAGTGGGATCACGGAGATCACTTCACCTGTCCCCTCCACATCTATCACATCTATAATCTCGAGCAGGCGTTTAATATTGGATAATACATCCGTGATAATAAGCATGCCTGTAGGGGCGTATGAGACTATTATGCTGTTTTTTGATATTAACGGCCCGAGGACGGACTTGATTTCTTCCGGATTCGCGTACTTCAGGGGTATCAACTGCGTTACAATCCTGTCATCAGGATCAATCGGTTCCTCACGGAGTTTTGTCTCAATGTCTTTGGACCTTGCTTCCGTCATGGGGACAATCTTTATTATGCTTCCTGACGGCACTGTTGCAAAACCGTTTACCTCCAATACCGATTCAAATACCTTATACGCCTCTTCAATAGTGATCTTTGTGGGAGAGATAATGGTTACCTTCCCTTTAACGTTCGAATCAATAACGAAGTTTTTACCGGTGACTTCGCTTATAAACTTTATAAACAGGGCTATATCTACATTGTCAAAATCGATGGTTACATATTCCTGTTGCCGGTTTGCCTTGACAGAACCGCCTTCTTCCTTTGCCGTCTCTTTAACGGACGGCGCGTTATTATTATCAGAAATGGGAGTATGCTGTTCCTCCGGTATGGGAGCCGCAACCTCAGTACCGGACTCAGGCGCCGCCGGAGTAACCTTGTTGTCACCGGCAAGTCTCGCCCCATCGGCATAGCCTACAGGGATATAATATAATACTAATGAGAAAAGGATACTGAGTAGATATATTCTCTTTTGGTATCGCATTGATCTTTCCTTAATAAAATTTTTTATTTTCCCCTTCACTTGACCCCTCGACCCCTTGAGTCCATTCTTATTCCCATCATCGATCAAAATTCAATGCTTATTCCCTCAATCGTCTGCGAATCTACTGGACAGTTGATTAAATTCATCCAACGCCTTGAGGCCCTGAAGGTCGGAGTCGTTCCTCGCCCACTCCCTGACATTATTGTCCAGTGATACGGCCTTCTTAAGATATTCGAAGCCTTGATCAATTTGGCCTTTAATGGCATACAGACATGCCATGTTATAATAAGACTCCACATGGGTCGGATTCAATCTGACCGCCTTTTCAAGATTCTCCTTCGCCGCATCGAAATTCCCGTCACGAATATATATGATCCCGAGGTTATTTAGGGCGTCCACATAACCGGGATCCAACCCCACCACGGCCTCATATAATTTTTTAGCCTCCTGGAAACGGCCGAGCTTGAAAAGATTCGATGCCTTATCATAGAGTTCTCTATTTTCCAACGGGTCGTCTTTAAAACCTATGAGGCCTGGGTCTTCAGGTCCGATCGCCGGTTCTATTTTATCGTGTGACGGCTCCAACCATGCATAGGCCCCATAGACAAGAAAAGATAACAATACAACCGAAACCGAACACCAGAACATCTTGCCGCCAACGCGTCTGCCCCCTTTATTGCTTCCATCAGTAATATTATTATATTTTAAGTAACGGGAGTCTCTCTCTTCCTGGGCTTTTTTTAGCGCCTCATTAATATAGCTCATATTATCTTACCATCTGGTATAATAAGGCCATAGTCCTCGGGCCTGCGATACCATCGATTTTCAGCCCGAACTCCTTCTGAAATCTCATCAACTCCTGAAATGTGAATTGGTCATAGATGCCGGTCGTTTTAACCATGTATCCCATATCAGCAAGTATCCTTTGCAGCTCAAGGACATTCGGCGTGCTGACCCCCTTAAATAGGATAGAGTCTTTCTTCGGGGACGGATATACCCATGAGACCTGACGGCCCCAATGACTTATGATAAAATTTCTATCAATAGCTCGTTCATCTCCATTGGCGTCTATGACTGTAGCGCCTTCTTCGCCGGTCTTCTTAATAACCAGATATTTCGACGATGAACCAGGACCGGAAACAAAGACCCTGAAGGGTCGCTTTAATGTCACATAGTACTCGGCATTGATATCGTATGAAACAAGGCTCGGTCGATATTTCTCCTCATCGGGATTTTCTATCTCTCTTTCGCCATAAAATATGGAAAAAAGTGTGGAGAGACTTTTTTGCTCATCCAGAAAAAGAGGGGCTGCAGACTGAATATCATCAACCGCCGCTGTCTTGAAAAGACCTTCCCTGTATTTCCATCCCCCGAATCCGGCCGTGATAATAAGAAGAAGGAGGAGAAAAGCGTATGAGACTCGCCTTTCCCATGTCCTGCCCCGTTCCGACATGACACTATTATTGCCGGCTAATTCCCTGACTGCTTTTTTGATAATATCATTTGATATATCGTGTTTTCCCATGACATAGGCAATCAAAAGCGCCCTGTCGCAGACATTATTGATGCGTCTCGGATTGCCCCTGGAATAGAGATAGATGTTTTTTACGGCCCCTTTCGTGAAGCTCGGATCGCCTCTTCCTCCTGCGACTGACATGCGATGTTCCACATATCCTCTTATATCCTTGGATGTTAGGGGCCTCAGGTTATAACGTACCATAATACGTTCATTGAGCTGTCGCAGTGACGGGGAGGCAAGCAGTCCCTCAAGTTCGGGTTGACCTACCAACACGATCTGGATCAGTTTCTCTTTTGCCGTTTCCAGATTAGACAACATCCTTATCTGTTCAAGGACATTATGAGAGAGTTTCTGGGCCTCATCTATCATGAGTAAGGCGTTTCCTCCTTTGCCGAAGGTATCGAGAAGAAAATTATTCAGCGCGTCAATAAAATCCTTTTTTGTCTCAGCCATAGGCCCCACAGCAATCCCAAATTCCTGGTTGATGCTCTTCAAGAGTTCCATGTCCGATATGAATGAGTTAAAAATCAGGGCGCTTTTCGTATCGGTTCCCAGATGGTTCAGGAGCATACGGCAGAGCGTCGTTTTACCGGTCCCGATCCCTCCTGTGATCACTATGAAACCCTTCCGTTCATTAATCCCGTAAAGCAGATGTTCGATTGCCTCTTTATGATAGGGACTCAAAAAAAGGTATCGCGGATCAGGGGTCAAATTAAACGGATTTTCAGAGAATCCGAAAAAGGAATTGTACATTCTACTCACCAGACTAATCGGTAAAACTATAATTCAGGCTTCTCTCCTGGCCTCTTCTCATTATCTGCAATGAGATATCCGGAGCGGATTTCAGATCATTGTATATATTAATAAGATCTTCCGGGCTTTTGATTTCATTATCGTTTACGCCCTTGACAATATCACCGTTTCTGAGTCCCATTTTTCTGAAAATGGAACCCGCCTTTATGCCTGTAACTGCCAATCCGTCAGCCTCGCCGTCAGTATAATGGGATTGAATGGATGCCTGTGATATAAGTCCATTCAGATCCTTAAGAGATTCATTGATATCCGACCGTTTGATGGTAATATTTCGCTCAATCGCAGCAGGGGCTGATGGAGTAGCTACTGGAACAGTCTCTGCCTGGCTGATATCTGATGCCGTCCCTGTTACATAGGATCCGGGCTCTTCCATCGTGAGGACCTCATCCCTGTCACCTATCTTCAATACCACCTTCCCCCTGAGGATGGACTTTACGACCGCGCCCTGTATGCTATCTCCTTGCCTATAAAGCCCCTGTGTCTTTTTTACGGTATCTTCAATAATGGCCGCGGAGCTTCGATTATTCCCAGCAATGGTGCCCAGGAGGGCTATTTTCATGGAGGTGGCCTTCAGGTCTTCGCTGTTAATATCTCCCTTTTTCGCGAGGACACCGCTAAGCTTGCTGAATATATTCCTATCTACGATCGTCTGATAATCGGTCAGACGGGATTTATCTGATCGTTTATCGGCTGATATATCCCGGAAATCAACCTGTTCAGTATCGACCTGTATAAGTTCCGTGCGAACTATCCTGTAAAAGGTATCGATCCCGATATAGATAATTACGGCAATGGCGAAAATATAGAATATGGTATAGTAATACCTTGTCATATGATTATTAAAAATATTTATTTTATCGTGCAACATCATGTCCGGTATCCGTGTTTAGACCAAATTGTGGTGTATCTTTGCATTCATCAAATCCATCTGAAACTCGGTTTATCGATAGTCCCCTGAAGCGTGAAGGATATCTTTCCATTTTTCATCGATTGTTTAAAAAAAAGCACTGCACTATTCGCGTTCGTTGAATTCTTAATAAGTGTGGCTGTCGGCTCAATCGTGCCCTTTATATTCAGCCTGCTCTTTTGGATGGTATCCTTAAGGTTTAAAGAGCCCGAAGCCTGTCCAAGGATAGTATCACCCTTAAGCTCGGCGTTTGTAATATTCAATTTTTGATCTTTAAGGGTCATTTTGATCAATACTTCCTTTAAGTCAACAGCATTGATGTCTAAAACCGGTTCGGCAAGCTTATAAGAGCCATTGGATAAATTTATTGATGCCTCGCCCGTTCCATCCGGATCATATATATCCCTTCCGCTGTATGTGATATTCCCTTTCAGGATCCCTTCAAGCGATCTTTAATAGTCAGACAGAAGGGGAGAATTATCATCGATATGAATGTCATTTAATGTGAATGAAGAGTTGTATATAGTCCCACGATCATCTTTTTGAAAATTGATGCAGCCGGTTATGTTCCCGTCATAAGCCTCGCAAATGAAGCAATATTCAGGCTTATTCCCGATAAGAGACCATATCTTAGGCTTGATTAATAAATTCTTTTATCTTGAAAACAGTCTTCTCAGGATTTTTCTGGAGATGCAATTCCGCCTGAGCAAATTTTATACCCAAAGGAAATGAAAGAGACATCCTCTCGAATGTGACAAGGAGGCTAGGATTCATCCTGTGCACTTTCGCCTGTATATATTCCATGACAGCGTCTGATGGAAATCTATAGTACAGGAGCGCTAGCGCCAGCAGGAGGCCGTACAATGTATATAATATCCATTTCCTGTGTTTTAAAAAAAATTGTTTCATAATTTTTTCTGGTACTCAGTCATTTCAATTAACCTTACACCTTATACCTTGCGCCCTGCGCCTTACACCCTATACCTTATACTTTTACTGATAAGTCAAAACCTGTATAACAGTATCCAGATATCCTTCCTGTTTTTTATTATCGCTGATCGATATCCTCTTAATAAATATAAGATCCTCAGGTTTTTCAATTTCATAAAGATACTTGACTAACTGATCCGTGTTGATTCCATTAAGTTTCAATCTCAACCGTCGACTCTTCATAGGGGCCCCGCCCTTTGAGGATGATGGCAGTGATTTCATCTCCGGCCTATATTCTTCACCTCTGTTTTTCTGGCAGCATCCTCCAGATATGATGGCAAGGTGAATCCCTTATTACGCTTCGCGAGTATCCTTTTCACGTCCATGGAACCTTTCTGATATCCCTGATACACGACGCTAAGGGCTGCAATCTCTTTTAAATCCTCTTCCGCCGTCTTAATGCCTTTTCTTAGTCGCTCCCTTCTCTTTGAAAAAGGGAATGATAAGAAAATTTACAAGAATAAAGATCGCAATGAGACATGCCGCGATGTATACGACATATTTTTCTCTTTTTGCCAATTTTATCTTTAACATGCCTGCCCCATTTACTTCCTCTGAAGTTTTAGATCAAATTCCACCCTTTTACCGGTCTTGTCAAGTTTCCCGGAGATCTTCACATCGGAAAAATAGATAGAAGGTTCCAGGTCGCTTTTCTATATTATTGACGGTGTTGAATGAATCGGTCTCTCCTGAAATATGAACAGTCTCACTGTGATATATCCATACTCTTTACATCAACATCAGAGGTTTTAGGGATACGCCGTGAAATATCATTGATAATATCAAGTACTTTTTGTTCCTTATTAATATCTCCGGACAGAATAGCGGCCGATTTCTCCAGTTCATTGATCTTTTGTTTCATCTGAAGAACCGGGTCTTTGACATTTCTGGCATCAGGAAATGAGCGGCTGAAAAGTTCCGCGCATCTCTGTCGGGCTGCCTGATATCTGTTTTTCAGTAAAAAGTAATCAGCGCCAAGATCTAACAGGAGAAAGAGGAAGATGATTAGAATAACGATGCCTGCCCTTCGCAGTTCTTTTATTGTCTTGAAAATACTCTTCTTTATCTCAAATTCGCCTTTTCGGAGATTAAACCCATGACCCTTTTTGATCTCCCTGACGGCAAGGGAAAGGGCGCCATCCATTAAAGCCGGATTCCACTGCACCTCCACATTGTAATCCATGTGGATCCTTTTATCCTTGCTGATATTGATCCTCTCAACAGGCATGCCAAGGGACCGCGAGATGATATCCTCTGTTTCCTTATACATGCGACCCGATGCCTGTTAAAAATATTTTTTCAGGCTCG
>CAVZMS010000059.1:0-16289 GCA_963776085.1 uncultured delta proteobacterium | reverse complement strand
GGACTTGAACCCCCAACCTGCGGTTTTGGAAACCGCTGCTCTGCCAATTGAGCTACTGCCGTATCCGGTCCCGTCGCCCGCACGGGACGAAAAGGCTCACTTTCTCTTGATCTTGTGCTCCGTGTGCGTTCGGGTCTTGCGGGCAGTATTTCGTGCGCTCCAGCTTCGGCACGCCGCCCGTGACCCGGACCTGGGTTCGGTAGTTCAGCGACGCCGCAGTCGCTGCACTGCAGCCACACGTATTCCCGGGCCTTGGACTTGGCCATGGCCGCTTACTCCAGAATCTTGGTCACGACGCCGGCGCCGACGGTCCGGCCGCCCTCGCGGATGGCGAACCGCAGGCCCTCCTCCATGGCGATCGGGTGTTCAGCAGTTCCACCTCCATCTCGATGTTGTCGCCGGGCATGCACATCTCCGCCCCGCCCAGCAGCTTGATCGTCCCGGTCACGTCGGTGGTCCGGAAGTAGAACTGCGGGCGGTAGCCGGTGAAGAACGGGCTGTGCCGCCCGCCTTCCTCCTTGGTCAGCACGTACACCTCGCCCTCGAACTTGTTGTGCGGGGTGATGCTGCCCGGGCTTGGCCAGCACCTGCCGCGCTCCAGCTCGTCCTTCTCGATGCCGCGCAGCAGGCAGCCCGACGTTGTCGCCGGCCTGGCCCTGGTCCAGGGTCTTGTTGAACATCTCCACGCCGGTGACGATGGTCTTGCGGGTCTCGCCCAGGCCGACGATCTCCACCTCGTCGCCGACCTTGACCATGCCGCGCTCGATCCGGCCGGTGCCCACCGTGCCGCGGCCCTTGATGCTGAAGACGTCCTCGACCGGCATCAGGAAGGGCTTGTCGATCTCGCGGACCGGCTCGGGGATGTACTTGTCCAGCGCCTCCATCAGCTCCTGGATGGGCTTGGCGGCCTCGGGGTCGTCGGGATCGGCCAGCGCCTGCCGTGGCCGAGCCGCGGATCACCGGGGTCTTGTCGCCGGGGAACTCGTACTTGCTCAGCAGCTCGCGGACTTCCATCTCCACCAGCTCCAGCAGCTCCGGGTCGTCCACCAGGTCCACCTTGTTCAGGAAGACCACCAGGGCCGGCACGTTCACCTGGCGGGCCAGCAGCACGTGCTCGCGGGTCTGGGGCATGGGGCCGTCGGCCGCCGACACCACCAGGATCGCCCCGTCCATCTGGGCGGCGCCGGTGATCATGTTCTTGACGTAGTCGGCGTGGCCGGGGCAGTCCACGTGGGCGTAGTGGCGCTTGGCCGACGGAGTACTCCACGTGGGCGGTGGCGATGGTCAGAATCTTGGTCGGGTCGCGCCGGCCCTGGGACTCCGAGGCCTTGGCGATCTCGTCGTAGCTCTTGTACTTCGCCAGGCCCTTGCTTCTCCAGCACCTTCGTGATGGCCGCCGTCAGCGTCGTCTTGCCGTGGTCCACGTGACCGATCGTGCCGACGTTGACGTGCGGCTTGGTCCTTTCGAAGACTTCCTTTGCCATGGGTCGCTCCTCTTGCCTAGGTCCAGTCCGATGCAGGTCCTGGATTATGGTCCGTTCCGTCTCCCGGCCTGTCACCGGCCGGGCGTGCTGCGGCATCGCCCTGCCGAGCCGGGCCCTCCTGACCTCTTCCCTGTCGGCGGAAAGGGTATCGCATGCGTGGGTCCGGGCCCTCGGCCCATCAACCGGACATCCAAGCTGCTGATGGGATTCGGACCCATGACCTCGTCCTTACCAAGGACGCGCTCTACCAGCTGAGCTACAGCAGCGGTTGGGCCCATCAGCGGCCACCGTGCTGCCTACGGCAACAGCTCGCCTAATGGGTACACTGCCACCGGGGCCACAAGACGAACCCTCTAATATACCTATGGCCAAAGACGTGTCAAAACTTTTTTTAGCACCCCTTTGCGTCTTTTTCCACCCCCTGCTTGCCCGCCCGCCGGGGCAGACCCGGGGAGCTACTCCACGGTGACGCTCTTGGCCAGATTCCGCGGCTTGTCCACGTTGCAGCCGCGGGCGACGGCGGCGTAGTACGCCAGCAACTGGAGCGGGATTCCATGGCGAATATGATAGTGGTGAACGGACCGATACGTAACGAACTGGGTATGAATTACAAAGGAAATGCGCTGGGGCCGCATAATGAGGTCAATGCGGTTATTGGCAGGGTTTTCACCTTAATGTCCAAGACGGCCGGAAACCTCCACCATGGTAAGACGACTTTCAGTTCCTTGGGGAGCAACCTGCAGTACAACAATCTCTGTTTTGCGGAAAATGAAGAGGGGCTACCGGAAGGATGGGATCCTCTCCATGTACAGATGGGCTTTAAGCCTAGCGACAGCGTGGTTACTGTAGGAATCGGTTGGACTTATATTTCCAGCGTGGGCGAAGTACAAAAGTCCTATCCCGCCCATTTTTTAATGCGTGACTATATGAGATCTCTAACGGCAATGATGGGGGGGACGGTACTGATGGATCCAACCGTAGCCGCACTGCTTAAACATGATCAAGGTTTCCAAACGAAACATATGCTCAGTGAGTGGCTGGCCGATAATGTGGAAAAGACAGTCGCTTCATTCTGGGGTAATGGTGTTGTATCCACCTTTTTCGGCTCTATGGCCATTCAAGGGCTTGAACCCTATGCCAGCTACCTGAAGATGCCGGGGGAAAAATTGATAAAACCAATGACTGCCGAAGGCATCAAAATAGTAGTCGTGGGTGGAGGAATTCAGACTACCTGGTTTGTTACAGATTTCATGCTGGGTAGAGGCGTGTTAGTGGATGAATGGAGGTAAGAGAGAGTAGAGTCCTGATAATGCCAGGAAGTGTTCAACTGCGCTTGTCCCGAATTACTGTTAGAAATAAGAAAGCGGATGAGGTAAAGGAATAATAATGAAAATAGAATTTATATTAACTTTGGTGGTTGGTTTATCACTAGCTTTGACGATGCCGGGCTGCTCCCCCGCCCGACCCGCAAGTATACCGAAAGAGGAGCCAGGTCCGCAAGCCAAAAGGGCTGAGGTGGCTCATCCCGAGGTGCCTCGGATAACTGCTCAAGAATTAAAGCAGCTGATGGACAAAAAGGGTGAGTATATATTAGTGGATACCCGGTATAGCTCTAGTTATGATAAAGGGCATATCAAAGGAGCGGTAAATATTTATTACGAGCCTCAAGGGGATCCTTTTCCTCGCAAAATGATGCTAAGAGCCCTTCCCAGGAATAAATTAATCATTCTTTATTGTGATTGACTGGACGATAACAGCAGCGCCAGTATGGCGTTGGAGTTATGGGCTCTAGGTTATGACCGCGATAAGGTAAAGGTTTTAGCCGAAGGTACGCTTCGCTGGGAGGTGCTGAAGTATCCTCTTATCCTTACCAAGAAATAAAAAAATATCCTTTTTCAATTCTCGTTGTTGGAGACCATGAAAGGGATTCTATCCCCGATTCACTTAATGACTCGCAGTCTTTAGCCGGCAAGTCATTGAGTTTATATTATACTTTTAGATTTTACCCTTCGCCTTCAGATCCTTATACAGGTCCTTAATGGACTTTTTGATATCTGATTCAGGCGGATATACCCTGTCAAAGCCCAGTTTCTTGAATGTGGCCTCATCTTCCTTGAAATCGCGCTTGCCCACGCCGAGAATTCCGCCGATATATAGGACAATGTCGCCAATTCCGGACTCGATACATTTGTCTCTGAATCCCTGCAGATCCATTTCAGCCATTCCATAAAGCGAACTTAATGATCATTGCGTCAGCACCGGTTTCCTGAGCAACTTTGATGAATTCATCAGCCGGAGTCTGCGCACCCAGCGCGACAACATTGAAACCGTTTTCTTTAAGAACCTTGGAAATGATCTTTGTACCTATGACATGAGCGTCAACACCTACAGTACCTGTAACAATAGTAGGCGTCTTTTTCATTTGGATCTTTTCAATCTCATCATCAGCTTCGTCTTTTTTCACAGGCGAACCAATCACACTTCCTCCTGCAAGAGCCCAGAAATCAGCAAGTGAAGTATTGAAGTTCAGCTTTATTCCTTCAGCCTTTTCTCTTTCCTTTATTTTTTCGTCATTGTACTTCCTGACTTCTTCTGGAATGGGAAGGTTTCCGTAATCGATATAACGGCAAGCTCCCTGTAAATCCCTTGCCCCCAGAACCAGATCCCTGGTGTATATATTTATAGAAAACGGCGAATCAAGAACTCCCGCTTCTACTGCTTTAACAGCGCCTACAATGACATCTCCGTCACCCATTTCGACAACCTTGTCAAAAATAGCACTGACCGCAAGCTCCGTCATTCTCTCCTCCTGCTCTATCTCAGCAGTTACTGGTTCAAATTTCTGCTGTCTTACAACATTGAAAATCCAGTTCGCAGAGCGGTAGGTCTGCATATGTGACTCAATGCTCGGAATGCCAGTTGCTTCATCAATGGTTTTTACTGAGCAGGCAGCAAGGTTGGACATTGCTGCTATCATGGCAACATAATTTATGTAGCCGAAAGCATTGCCTATGTCCTGCGGGAATGGAAACAGCGATGACTGGTTGCCGATAATACCCGGAATAATGACGTCGTTAAAGCCGAATTTATCCAGGTATTTTCTGAAAAGTCTTTCACATACCCTGATCTCTGCAATGTCCTGATTTATATTTCCCTGAAAATTCATGAGCGGAACAATGCTCTTGGTGCCCTGGCCGGCTGAGACAAGCGCCTCAAGGATCTGGGTGGCAATATTTACATACATTGGTATAACGCAGTTGGGCAGCCAGCCGTGCGTATCTGTGCTTATAATAACGCCCTTTTCAGCATAACAGCTTATCAGCCTGCCGAGATACTGGGCCGTCTGAATACACTCTTCAACAGTTGCTTTTTTATCATATCCTGAGATCCATCCGAAAAAGCTGTTAGGCATTGCTGTCATACCCGAAGCAAAAGCGATCTCTCCTACAAAACTATTAGCAACACGTGAACTTCTAGGGTCAAAGGCGCCTTCGCAGGATTCCACTACCTTGCGGGTGGTTTTTACTCCGTGGTTAATTATGGGATAGCCGTTTAATTTGCTTTGCCCTGTCTTTATACTTTCCTCCAGGCCCTTTTGTACCTTATCAAGCTGAAGATTGCGCGTATAGGAATCAGTTGTGAAAGGAAATAAGCGAACACCCACTTCATTTAATGAACGAAGAAGCTTGATCTCTTCCTCAACGACAGGAACGCCGGAGCGCGGGAAAAGCCCGATTTTTCCTTCTTCCTTATACTTTGCAAGAACCTTTGTAAAATTTTTACTGTCAGGCATTTTCTTTTGGTATTCAATTGCCTCGTCCAAATCCACTTCTTTGCCTGTAGGCCATGCTGATAACTCTTTTTCACGCATTTTTGCAAAAGTATCATCATCAATACGCTGTTGTTTAACCTTTATCACTGATCATTCTCCTTTGTTTCCTGTTTGGTAACTACTCTGTTTTTAGTATAGTGAACGACATAAATAAGTAGCCATATTTCTATAAGCGGGCTACAGATGTCCGGGAGGGGTCTTTTTTCAGAGGCGAAAGAATATAGTGCCCGGTTTTTTGTATATCTCGTAGCAAATGCGGGCGGAGGACATATCGCAGAGGGCATGGCCCATAAGTCCAAAAAAGAGAATATTGAATATTGAACAAGGAATTTTGAAGTATGAAGTTTAGACTCTTTCAACATTCGATATTCTGAAATCGATATTCAATATTCTTTAAGCGTTTTACCTCTGAAAAAAGGATCCCTGCCGGACATATAGAGGGATAGCTATAGTCAAGATGCCCAGTTATTTAAGTCGTTCACTATATATAGAGATCACCCGGTATGGCTGAGTAGAAATATAGTTCCTACTTATTTCGATATCTCACATTTAAGCCCAAAAGATTCAATAATTTGTTTTGCTTTGTCCAATTCCTCTTCGGTCGGATATTTTAGATTGTCAAGCTGATATTTCATATCTATCATTCTGTATTTGTTTTCACCATATCGATGATACGGCAATATATTTACAGTAGTTTCTTTGGTCAGTTCTGCTACAGTTTTTGCAATGGCTGTAATGTTTTCATCCGAATCATTGTACCCGGGTATCAGGGGAACTCGTATGACCATTGGAATTCCCTTTTCAACAACCAGGGCCAGATTGCTCAAAATCAAAGCATTTGATTGACCGCAGATCCTTTCATGTTCTGCTGCATCCATCTGTTTCAGATCATAGTATACCAGATCCGTATAAGCTAAAATTTTTTCCATTTCCTGTTTTGATCCGAATCCGGAAGTGTCTGCGCATGTATGGATTTCGTTTTTTCTGCAGCGTTTAAACAATTCTGCGACGAAATCAGCCTGCATGAGTACTTCTCCTCCGGAACATGTAAGGCCGCCTCCTGATACTTTGTAGTAATCGATATCCCTTTTTACTATATTATAGACTTCCTCAACTGTCATTTTAGTCCCGGACATCCGGAGCGCCTCCGGTACGCATGCCTCAATGCATTTGCCGCATCTGTCGCAGGATTTCCGGTCTATATGTACGCCGTCTTCATCCAGCGTTATGAGCTCTAATGGACAGGTCTCTACACATGTCCCGCATTTTTTACAGGAAGTATACCTCCAGGTTACTTCAGGCAAAGGATTCCATGATTCCGGATTTGAACACCAGAGGCAGGTTAGGGGACATCCCTTAAGGAAAACAGTAGTTCTTACTCCCGGACCGTCATCAATACTATATCTTTGGATATTAAAAACTATCCCTTCCATGGTTGCTTTTACATCTCCTCTACTTTCAGGGGGGAATTCTCCCAGTGGATAAACCTTTGAGCAATAAGACTTTTAGAAAGGCGGTTTATATTCGTCAAGAGAAAAGTAGCTTTTATATAGATTAAGGGAAGAGTTGATATCTTTCAACTCTTCCCTAAATGCAATTTTTCAATAATTATAAATTTTCGTGCATCGAACGCTGAATAATCTCATCCTGCAGTTCATGCGGCAGGTCTATAAAATATGCACTGTATCCGCCGACTCTGACAAGAAGATTCTTATGTTTCTCAGGATGCTTTTTCGCATCAAGGAGTTCTTCACGGCTGTGAATGTTGAACTGGATGTGCCATCCCTGTCTGGCCATAAATGCTTTAATCAGCCAGCCCAGTTTCTGCAGTTTCTTATCCGTGTTAAGTACATTCTTTGAGAACTTCATATTCATAGCGTAGCCGACATATTCCTTGGAGTAGGGGCCTTTTGTCGCAGAATTTATAGCTGCAGTCGGTCCGTTAACGTCCATACCTGGCATTACAGAGCAGGCTGCATCGTTGGTAGGCGAGCCGGCAGTTCTGCCGTTAGGCAGTGCGCCGATCGGTTTGCCGATAACAACATGTCCGGCTGCTGCGCCGATGAAGAGCATGGGCTTTTTGCCGGTAATAGGATCTATCCATCTCTGCATGATTTCAGGCACTTTAGTTGAGAGTTTGTTATATATAGAATCAACATAATCATCATCATTTCCGTATTTGGGCGCGTTGAGGCACATTTGATGGAGATCTTCATAGCCTTCCCAGTTCTTTGCACAGGCTTCGAGCATCTCGGCCATGGTAACTTTTTTCTCATCAAAGACGAGTTTTTTGATTGCAGACAGACTATCAGCAAGGTCGACCATACCACGGCTTCCTAGCCAGGAGGTTCTGCCTTCCGGATAACGGGCACCGCCTTCTTTCGGGGTAAGGCCTGACGGGATACAGTCCTCATATTGCATAGCGCATCGTAGTCCGCTCATGGGGCCATCTGTAATTTCTGTACACAATGAAAGCATTTTAACTTTATGTAGAATGGGTACAAAATATTCCAGCTGTTTGTAATAGGCTTCTATAATCTGTTCAAGGCTGGTGAACTCTTTCGGATCTCCGGTCTTGGGGCCGAGCTGTTTCTGGGTCCTTGGATCAAAACCGTTGTTGAGGGCCAGTTCAAATACCTTCAGTTGACTGATGTTATGGCCGCCGCCTACATGTTCCATTCTGTCAAGATGATAACCAAGGCATCCGCTTGCATTCCAGTTGCATGCATCTTCAATAGGCACGCCTCTGTCAAGGTAGCGCTGAGTGCCAAGCTTGTCATTCAGGAATGCCGGGTTGCCGCCGCCGAATTTAACATTACAGCGTTGAGCGTG
The DNA here is from genome assembly GCA_963776085.1 of uncultured delta proteobacterium. GTDB lineage: Bacteria > Desulfobacterota > DSM-4660 > Desulfatiglandales > HGW-15 > CAVZMS01. Next base: position 8,141 of record CAVZMS010000059.1, on the reverse strand, counting down.
AAGTAAAAATTCTTCATCCATTTCCGGATTATAGCGGACATAAATCGCAGGCTCGGAGAGCTTGATCTGAGCCATTGCTTCCAGCACAAGCCAGGAAATTTCATTAGTCAGGTCATTTCCGTTTTCATCTACACCGCAGAGGGTGATGTTCGGCAATAATGATCCAGGAGCCGCTCTCTGTGAGCGGGGTATAGTTACAAGATTTTCACATTCTCTTATCTTCAGCCAGAGAGCACCAAGGAGTTCAGCGGCGTCCTGTGCAGTGATTTTGCCGGCTTCTTTATCTTTTTTGTAATAGGGATAAAGGATCTGGTCAAGACGTCCAACAGGTACTTCAGGACGATCAGAACTTTCTTTCCAGCATGCCAGGTGATAGAGCCTTATGCATTGAACAGCTTCGAAGAAATCACGTGGAGGCTCACCAGGTACGCGTTCGCAGGCTTCTGCAATCCTGATTAGTTCTGCCTTCCGTTTGGGACGGGTCTCTTTTTCAGCCATTTCTCTGGCCAGATCCGAATGCCTCTTTGCAAATTTTATGAAAGCTTCGCAGGAGATAATGCATGCCTCAAGCAGCCAGTATTTACGCAGGAATTGAGCTGAACCGTGGGAATGTTCATTATCGCCTTCAGCCATCATTCTTTCACGTTCTTTTTTACACAAATCAATTACATGGTTAAGACCATTCTCAATGCATTGAGCACTGACCTGGGCCACGCCGCCGCCGTATGCGCTGAAATTCTGGAACAGGCCTCTGTCCATTTTATAGCGAACGCCGCGTCCTTCAAACACACAGCTTCTGTCAAATAAAAGATCAAAAACTTCAGGTCCCATATCATATTCAAGAGCAGCGTTTACAGTGCTGACCTTGGGCATATGTTCAACCCAGTACTCAGCGTCCTCTTTCAGTGCCTTTAAATCTTCAGATGTGATCTTTGTGGATTCAGTGTCGCTGGTCTTTCGGGCAAACCTGCCGCTTTCGCACATTTCCAAAATCTCATTGGGCTTCATTGCGCACAGTGTGCCGTTACCGCGTATGAATTTTGTCAGAGAGCCTACGACTATCTCATCATCTCTGATAAGCAGTGGGCATTCCAGCAACCTTTTTTCAAAGGCTTTGGCCCAGCGGATGTCTACTGGCAGGCCTTCGGTCTCCTTCCACGACTCGGTGAAGAGGAGTGTGTCGTCCACATAAACCTGCGGCTCTGCTTCTTCCCATTCCTTTTTAAGCTTCTGCAGTCTGGGAGTCATAACCTGGACTTTTCTTATTTCTTCCGGATTAACTTTAACACTTTGTATCATTTTAAAATCTTCCTTTTCAAAGGATATATCATAAATTATAAAGAGTTTTTATATATTATAAGTACAAATCTAAAAAGTGCAAATTAAAATTGCTATTCCCTTCAAAACCCTTGATTTACAAGCCTGCTGGAAATGGTATTGTGTATGTATAATTGATATTGATAGTTCCCAATCAACCTTTTTTTTGTTGACAATATTTAAATTTATATATTTTACTTAAAGATAAGTAAAATCAGCAAAGGGATTCTAAAAAAAAATGGAAGACAAAAGATTACTGATCGATTTCGGAAGCACATTTACAAAAGTCGTTTATATTGATCAAAATAAAAATGAAATTATTTCGAAAGCCAATCATTTTTCAACAGTAGATACAGATGTTACTGAAGGCTTGAGGGAGTGCTTAAATGATATTTCGCGGGATTCAGGCATAAGCAATCTTGAGGAAAGCGAAGCTCTCGCGTGCAGCAGCGCGGCCGGTGGGCTCCGCATTGCGTGCATTGGTTTTGTGCCGGACTACAGCAGTGAAGCCGCAAATCTCGCGGCGCTTGGCGCCGGCGCGAAAGTTGTCGGATGCTTTTCTTATGAAATAACCGCGAAAGAACTCGAAGAGATCGAAAGCCTTTCTCCTGACATTATCCTGCTGACAGGAGGAACTGACGGTGGCGACAAGAAAGTAATAACACATAACGCTAAAATACTGGCAACAAGAAAATGGCCTGACACGAATATCATAATCGCGGGCAATAAATCAGCACATGACGAGATCGCTTCAGTTTTAAAAGGCCATGATAATATCTTTTATGCTAAGAATGTAATGCCTGAAGTTGGAAGATTGGATGTGGATTCCTGCAATAAGATCATTCGGGAATTGTTCATAACAAGGATAATCAAAGCAAAGGGCATCGCAAAAGCAAAATCCCTTATCAAAAATGTCCTTATGCCTACGCCATCAGCTGTACTTGAAGCAGCCAGACTGCTCGCGGATGGATATAGAAGCGTGCAGGAAAGTAAGGCTTCAGGGAGTTCAGTCACAGGGACATCAGTCCAAGGAACTTTAGTTCCTGGGTTAGGTGAACTTATGGTGATTGACGTTGGCGGAGCCACAACAGACGTACATTCTGTTGCAGAAGGAAAACCAGGTAGCGGAGCCGCCACTCAGGTAGGCTTGCCCGAGCCTTATGTTAAGAGGACTGTGGAAGGTGATCTTGGTCTGAGATATAATATAGATAAGCTTGTTGAAATAGCTAAACAAAGAGGGGTTTCGACGGATTTTGAGCGGACAGCCCTGAAGTTTTACACGCAGGGTTATTTGCCGGATGGAAATGATGAGGTTGATTGTCATATTACACTGACCCGGCTGGCAGTAGAAATCGCGGTGAACAGGCATGCAGGTAAGATTAAGATTAAGTATGGCCCTTCCGGCGAGGTCGTCTTTCAATATGGAAAGGACCTTACTAATGTTAATTGCATAATCGGAACAGGCGGACCAATTATATATTCTACAGATCCGAAGGGAATACTGGAAACTGCCAGGTTCAGTGAAAAAGAACCGTATATTCTCAAACCGAAATCGCCTCAATTCTTCCTGGATACTGAATATATTATGTATGCCGGAGGATTATTAAGCACAATCAATCCTGAAAAGGCTTTTTTATTTTTAAGGAAGTATGTTAAAGAGTTGTAGATTCTGAACTGTGATTGATATGATTTAAAGAATTAGTATCGTTCATAAGTATTGGCATGACCAGATTGAAAAGTACAGATTGTCCTTCAACCGGGATATCTTTTTTAGAGGCGAAGAAATCATCTTCAAGGAACCGGCATAAGGATGTAGTTACATTGCCGGCGGCTGAGTTTCAAGGGTTTGATCAGCTACTCCTCTACTGGATAGCTTGCCGGAAGTCCTGCCGCCCGCCTGTGCTACGACTTACGCAAAATATCAGACCACTGCTAAACTATTTGGCCTCTAATTATGAGATCGCCGTGGGACTTTCAAATCCACCGTGCAAATCCTCCTATCAGTTCACAATACCCATGCCAACACTTGTGAACGTTACCAAAGAATTATTCTTTAAGGAGTTTTCCAATGAAAGTAAAATATAGTTATATGGGAAAGATGCTGTTTGTTGATTTGAATAATATGAAAATACATGATGAAGAGATTTCTGAAAAACTCGCCAGGGAATATATCGGAGGATATGGTTTAGGGGCGCGTATTATTTTTGAACGTATGAAGCAGGGAGTTGATCCGCTAAGTCCTGACAATATATTCGGCATAGGTACAGGCCCGCTGACACTTTCAGGAGCGGTTTCATCATGCAGGCATACTACCATGGGGAAATCTCCGCTTACAGGCTACTGGGGTGACGCGAACAGCGGCGGTAATTTCGCGAATACATTCAAAGCATCGGGCTATGATATGGTATTCTTTGAAGGCAGGGCTGATCATCCGGTTTACTTGCTGATACGGGACGGGAAAGCTGAAATTAAGAACGCGGAGCATATATGGGGAAAGGATACCGTAATAACAGATGAGATGATAAGACAGGAAAATAATTATCCCGGGTTAAAAATAGTAAGTATAGGAACTGGCGGTGAGAAATTATCCCGTATAGCTGCTGTTATAAATGACGGCGGCAGGGCTGCTGCCAGGTCAGGGCTGGGAGCTGTGATGGGATCAAAGAATCTGAAGGCGGTTGCCTGTTCAGGTTCCTTAAAGCCCTATATTTATGACAAATCAAGGGTAAGTCGGCTTGTCAAAGAACTCCTGGCAATGGCAAAAAGCAGTCCATCAGGTATGTATCTAGGCTTAAGCAGTACAGGCACACCGGGCGCACTGATTCATCATATGGTGGTACATGATGTTCCGATTAAAAACTGGAGCGGCAATAATGTTGAAGACTTCCCTGAGGAAAAATGGGAAAAGGTAGCCTGGGAGGGTATGGAAAAATATGCTGTTAAAAAATACGCGTGTACAGGGTGCCCTATTGCGTGCGGACATATTCTAAAGGTCGATAAAGGAGAATTTGCCGTTGAGAGGACTCATAAACCCGAATATGAAAGCCTTGCGGCATTCGGACCGTTATGCCTGAATGATAATATGGAATCCCTGATATATGCCAATGAATTATGCAATCTGCATGGAATTGACACAATTTCCGCGGGAAGTACTATCGCATTCGCAATTGAATGCTTTGAAAACGGAATTATTACAAAAACTGATACTGATGGTATTGAGTTAACATGGGGCAACAGCAGGGCAATAATTGATATGCTAAAAAAGATATGCATGCGTGAAGGAATAGGCGATATTCTTGCTGAAGGCGCAATGAGAGCTTCGGCTGAGATAGGAAAAGGATCTGAGCAGTTCGCAATGCATGTGGGCGGAGAGATGGTCCCTATGCATGATCCCAGATGCACGCCGGGTTGGGGAGCCACATACGTGTCTGATCCTGCTCCTGCGAGGCATGTGCGCGGAGGAACCGCATTTGTCGAATCCGGACCAGTAAATGAATCCCTGTACCGGGCTCTCGGGCTTCCGACAAAAGTTGATAAATACAATCCTGAAGGTAAGGGGCGAATGCATGCTGTGCTTGCAGGATGGCAGCACCTTGTAAATACATCAGGAATGTGCCTGTTCGGAGCTGATGCCCTGGCATTTTCATTGATAGATTTCATGAAAGCTGCAACAGGCTGGGATCTCTCTTATGATGAACTGATCAATACCGGCCAGAGGATTTCCACAATACTGCATGCCTTTAATTTAAGGGAAGGGTTCAAGCCTTCCGATTTTACAATTCCGCCCAGAGTTGCCGGAAATCCGCCTCTGAAGGCAGGCCTATTGAAGGACAGAACAATAGACATAGATGATTTAAAAAAGCAATATTATGGAGCAATGGGATTTGATGTTGATACGGGTGAGATTAGTAAAGAAAGGATTAATGCACTTGGTCTGCAGGATGTGCTGATGTGAAATGAATGAATCAATGTAAAATGAAAAATAAAAAAATATTAACAAGCAAAATTATGAGTTATAATTTATTATTAAATTGATGCTAACATAGAAAATAATATTTTTCATTCTGCATTTACTCCCCTGTCTGTTTTTCCGCTAATGATTTCAAATACGCTTCAATATTAAAGGTCGCACCATGCGATAATAAAGGCTGTCCTCCTGCGACATTTATGACCTGCCCGGTAATATAATTGGACAGCTCAGAAGCAAGGAATAATGCAGGGCCTGCGATATCTTCAGGCTTTCCAATTTTTTCAAGAGGAATTTCCTTTTTTGCAATAGCTTTAAATAAAGCGTCCCGGTCCGGGCCCGGCGGAACCAGCGAGTCCCAGAATGTTGTTTCCACTGGACCAGGTACAATAGCGTTAACATATATATTCATTGGAGCAAGCTCAAATGCAAGATTTGTCATAAGGCCCAGGACGCCTGCTTTTGCCGCATGATAATGAATAACCGACACGCATGGACTTATAGCTCCCATGGAAGAAATAAAAATGATCTTCCCGTATTTATTCTTTTTCATGTAAGGTAAAACTCCCATTGTGACAAGGAACGGCCCTTTCAAATTTAAATTTACCACTCTATCCCATTCCTCTTCAGTAATATTATCCGAGTTTCCTCTGCCTTCAGTGCCTGATACGCCTCCGGCGTTGTTCACAAGTATATCAATTCTGCCGAATTTATCAGCAGCAGTCTCAATCATTTTTTTTACTTCAGCGCTATTGCCAATATCCGCTTTGATTGCTATTGCTTCCCTACCCAGAGATTTTATCTCTTCAGCCACTTTTTGCGCCGGATCAAGATACAAATCGTTAATAATAAGGTCACAGCCTTCCCTGGCAAATTTTTCGGCAATGCTTCGTCCCATGCCGTTCGCGCTTCCTGTTACCAGAGCTACTTTATCTTTTAACAGCATTATTTCCCTCCGTAATTATCAATTGAATTATAGTGAACGACATAAATAAGTAATCATGCTAATATAAGCGGCGGACAATATGTAAATAATAACCTTTAAGATTCCTGGTTATATAAATCGTTCACTATAAATGCAAATATAGGACTTCAAGTTTAGTCAATTATATTTTAGCATAGTATCCATCCAAAAACTAACGTTTTTAGATGAACGCCATGAGCTATCAGCATTCAGCTCTCAGCTAAAAGTACTAAAAACAAGACTTGTATGTTTGTCTAAATAATAAATGCAATGCATATAAAAAGCCGAATCTTGATAATAATATAATTTTTCATCATTATTAAAAGAATAAAAATTTCAAAACGATGTATCTTCAATATAATAAATGTAGTAAGATATTTTCAGAGTATAAAGGAAAAATCTAAATTAGAAGCAAGACGTATTAAGCTTCTTAATATTGGGCTTCCGGAAGAGATTGCCGAAGCTGTTATCTGGCTATGTTCGGATGAGTCATCTTTTGTCACCGGATTCACTATGCCTGTTGACGGCGGACTGCATATAAACTAATAATAAAATAAGGGGAATATTAAAAATGAGTGAAACAAAATATGGAAAATATATCATTACAGACTTAAACAAAGTCCCGGATTCACGAGGTACTCGCGTATATTGCCTGCATGGGGGCGTATTCGAAGGGGCTCCTTATGTTGATTGCGCCTGGTTCTGGCCGAAGTCAAAAAAAGTCGTGAGTCGTGGATAAAGGACATATGCATGATTTTGGAGAAGTGGTTACTTTTTTCGGTTCAAATCCGGATGATCCTACGGACCTGGGCGGTGAAATTGAGTTCTGGCTTGGAGACGAACCCCATACCATAACAAAAAGCTGTGTCATTTTTGTTCCAAAAGGACTAAAACACTGCCCGCTGATTATAAAAAAACTGGACCGGCCGGTTTTCCATTTCGCGACCGCGACGGATAAAAACTACAGAGGACCTGATGAAATGGAAAACCAATCTGTGAATGAATAAAAATTACATTTAATGTAAATGAAATAATAATAATTAAGGAATAAAAATATGATACTTAAAAGAAAAGTGGCTATTATTACAGGAGGAGGCACGGGAATTGGCGCAGCGATTGCCAGGCGGTTTGTGGCTGAAGGCGCGAAAGTCTGCATTGTGGGCCGCCGCGAAAGTGTCCTTGAGCAGGTTGTGCGGTCACTGCCGTCCGGAACAGCTATTATGTGCCAGGGGGATGTTTCTGAGCCAAAGGATATTGATCGCATAATTGAAACAGCACTCTCTTTCGGAAAGAGTCATTAATATACTCGTAAATAACGCGGGTATGGGAACTGATGGATCAATAACCGACGCGAAACTTGACGAATGGCGGAAAACTCTCGAAGTAAACCTGATCGGACCTTTTATGCTTATGAGGGCAGCTATACCGCATATGATTGAAAAAGGCGGAGGATCTATCGTAAACATCTCTTCTCTGGCTTCATTGCGCGGCATTCCGCATAAGTCCGCATACTGCGCTTCCAAAGCCGGACTTAATATGCTGACGCAACAGGCCGCGCTGGATTATGGCGGGGACAAAATCAGATGTAATGTAATTTGCCCTGGATTTGTCTATTCGGAAATGTCTGAAAGCCACTTTGGACAGATAGCCAAAGACATGGGTACTGATCTGAACACTTTGATGGCCAGAGTATTCCGGGGATTGCCTTCCCGAGAACCCGCGCAACCGGAAAAAATTGCAGGTTTATGCGCCTTTCTGGCAAGCGACGAAGCATCGTATATAACCGGGGCGGTTATTCCGGTTGACGGCGGATTGTCCGCCATGGATCCGTTCCCGCTTTGTGTTGATCATGCGGTTCAGGAATTGGGCAAATAAAATTCACAAAGAGATGGT
>CAVZMS010000058.1:0-8309 GCA_963776085.1 uncultured delta proteobacterium | reverse complement strand
CCCCCCTCATTCCCCTTCCCCCTTAAAATCATCTTTCGGAGGTTTAAAATGTCATTTTAAGCTTCAAAATCCCGCCTTCCTGTGAAGCTCCTTAATTCATTACAGACACTTGCCTCGGTCCGACCTGCGCCGATTACGTGAATAAATATAAGGGTCAAGGCTACACATTTGACAGAATTATGACCCCCTTCATGCCTATTTATGATAAGATGAAACTGAGCGGCAGCGCCCAGAGCTTTTCTCCGAGTCTAACAGAATGTTCGCCGTTATGACACAGGATTGCCGCTTTACAATGAGGTGTCGCATTTAAAAAGGCCTTTAGCCCTGCCAGGTCTCTTTCCTGCCATCTTGAACCCGATTTGAGTTCCAGTGCCATGCAGAATTTCCCTGCCTCCACGACAAAATCCACTTCATTACGACCCTGTATGCTCCAGAAGTAAAGACCGGCATCTTGCCATCGCGAACTGAGGATTGACAGAAGGTTTTGGGCTGTATAGGTTTCGAACAAGGCCCCATACATCGGATCATCTTTTATGGACAGAGAACTATCCATTCCGGCAAGATGACATGTCAGGCCTGAGTCGCTTAAATATAGTTTAGAGGACTTGATAAGCCGGCTTGACCGGTTCCTGGTATATGGAGTGATAAGGGTGATTAGAAAGGATGCCTCAAAAATGGAAATATAACGTGAGGTTGTTGCCGCGTTCATCTTGGCGTCCCGGCCCAACTGGCTTGGAGATAAAAGCTGACCAGTGCGCAGGGATGCGAGGCGCAGTAATGACCGCAGCTCGGGTATTGCCCACCTGGCTCAATTCCCTGACATCTCTTTCAAGATAGGTCTGCTCGTAACCCTTGAACCAGATGGCGGGTTCCTTGATCTGTTTAAGACAAACGGTCGGCATCCCGCCTCTTGTGACTTCTTCAGCACGGATGGATTTCCAGGTTTTCCTGGAAAAGAGATCCTGATTCTTAAAAAATTTTTTAAGGAATGGCTCCATGCCCGTCTGCCGGTTGATTTCACGACGGCTAAACGGATGGATATTCAGATAAACTGCTCGTCCTGCAAGGCTTTCGGTTATGCTTTTCAGGATCGAGAAGTTTGCTGATCCGGAAAGCAGAAATTGGCCCGGAATCCTTTTCCTGTCTACAATGCGCTTAATCGCGCTGAAGATCTCAGGACATTTTTGCGCCTCATCTATCGTAATGGATTTATCCCTGCTAACAAATCCGTCAGGGTCTCTTTTCGCGGCGTCCAGTTGAGAAAAATCATCAAAGCTTACATAGATGCGGTCTCCAAGGCCAGGTTCGGACTTCAAAAACGTGGTCTTGCCTGTCTGCCTCATTCCGGTTAAAACCACAACGGGCATGTTTTCAAGCGCCGATCTTACGGCATCAGCTATATCTCGCGGATAATACTCTGTCATGATGCAATATGATATAATGTCATAATGCTATTGTCAAATGAAATATTATGACATTACCAATTTCTCCCCGATTGCCCTTTAACTATCTCCCGCCATCTGCCCTTATTAAGTTATAATTTCATAGACCCCTATTTCACGATAGATACGTCTATTGTCCTGTTCAAGATGTCTGGATGATCATTAACGACATGTTGAATCCATTTCAAACTGCCTTTATTTCCTTTTGGTTGTACTACACTGCCCATGTAATCCTTTTAAAAATCATAACTGATTAAATGCCCCAAGAGTCAAACGGAGCCCTGACCCCTTCATTAATAAGGCAACTTATGCTGTCTTCTTTGCTACCTCCTCAAGCCTTCTCACAGTGAATTTCCAAGACTCAGGGATGGCATCTATTGTCCCTGCAGCGTATCCGCGTGAGCTCCATACATGTTTTTCATAAAGGATTGTATCTCCTCGACCAGCAGCAGCTTTCTTAAGCCAATTTACGATCTCCTTTGGGGTTGCAAGATACATTCTAGGGAGTGTCTCAACTGAAGTGCCTTTAAACTGAACAAGGCAAAAAACAGTTTTATTTTTATGCTTCGACAGCCATTTGTCTGCAGCACCATGATAATCAGCGTTTTGTATGAATGACTGAGTTAATCCCCATCCGCCATCCTGGCTACCCTTAACGGATACCTTTAAGACTCTATCACCATCAACCGCAACCAAGTCATACTCGGGTTGATTTGCGCCGTATTGTACTGACACATCCCATCCACACCTTGCGAACTGTGCTGCAGCAAATGCTTCAGCTGCGGTTGCGACTTGCCATGATGTCTTCATTGATTATGACCTCCTGGATTGGTGAAGGGATCACTAGGAATTGGGACGCTCTTTTAAAACACAATCCTGGATTCCGGCATTAGCCTGAATGACAATTTTTGATTTTTCCAGTCAATGAAGTTATTGAATATTAAAAGAGCGTCCCGCCTTAAGAGATTGCCCAGACACCGGCGGTCTTTATTTAACGTCAATCAATTGCTTCTATCTGAAGGCTTTGAGTAAATGATCGTCTTGCGTTGGTTTGTGCTTCATTTTTGCAACGCATCTTGGGGCCGTCTCTATATAGAAAAGTGATATGACAGCAACAAAAACGCCGGCAAGCGCAGCCATCCACATGGGAGCGGATAGATTGAATATATCGCCCAGTTTTCCTGCGATAGTCGGCATAAGCGCAGAGCCTAAAGTCTCGCCTATGGCTGTAGGTATGGCGACTGCTGTTCCCGAAATCCTGGGAGGAACGGATTCTGCCGGCAACGTTGACAGGTACATGGGGTACATGCCGCCCCCGAATAAGCCATAGAAAAAGAAAAGAGTTCCAAAAGTAAGGGCAGATGTCCCAACCGGAACCATGGCAACTGAAATACCGAAAGCCGAACATAGCAAGGCAGTAATAATCAGGGCTTTTTTGCGTCCGATGATGTCGGATATTGAGCCCCAAAAAAATTGACCTATAAATCCGCCTAAACCGGAAGCAGATATAATGAAGCCAATATGCAATATGTCAAATTTATGAACGTCGACGAGAAAAGAAGCTGAAAACGTGGTGAATACAAAGAGCCATCCCATGACAGGGATGCTGTTAATAGAAGAAAGCAGCACATTCTTATATTTGAGAGCATCCCATACACTTACCCGATCCTCTTTCTTTGTTTTCTCTATCTTTTGCCCAGCCTTTCGCATCCGAATTGCCTCGGAAACCGATGGCGCTTCACGCATTATGAACATTAAAAGGATGCCAACCAGGATGGCGGGGGCAGACACCACATAAAAAACAGGACGCCAGGATCCGAATTCTGCCATAAGCCAACCCGCAGCCTGTGAGCCGATGCAAATGCCGATCAGCATGAAAGCCCCGGTGACTAACCCGGCATGCATTGCTCTTCGCTCCGGTGGCGCTTCTTCTGATATCGTACCCATAGATAGTGGGTATGGGCCTCCTTCAACAAACCCGAGAAATCCCCTGATCATCAACAACTGACCGACAGTGTGGGCAAACCCGGTTATCCATGAAAATACCCCCGACAGAATAGTACAAAGGACGATTATCGGACGGCGACCATAGCGATCCCCGATTGTCGCGAAGATAATGGTACCTAAAGCCCAGGTTAATCCCGTGATCGCTACGATCATGCCCTGTTGGAAAAATGTAAAACCTATATCTTCTTTGATCACAGGCATGATAACGCTGATGACAACCCGCTGAATTCCGATGAAGCCAAACATCAAGCAAAATAGAAGTGTCAGTTTCTGGTAATATTTCATAGTAATCTCCACTCTTTTCCAAATAAGTTTTAGGAAATAATACTTTTCGCGAAAACGCTGTCACTAGGAAGTGAATAATTATATATGAACCGATAACTATTCAGTTTACATTGTTATTATTGCCTTAAGAAATTCCCCATTCTGGGCTGCCGTTATAGCTTCATTTATCTTGTTAAGCGGGTACTCCGCCTGTACCAGCTTGTCTACGGGAAACTGTCCTGTCCTGTACAACTCGATATATTTAGGAATGTCATATTTAGGCTTCAATGTCCCTATTATCGAGCCCATGATTGTTTTTTCTCCAACCAGTTGCACGGGGTCTATAGATGCCTTTTCTCCGAAAGGTACCGCTCCAACAACGACCGATGTTCCTCCTGGTTTCAATGCATCCAGGCTTTGTGATATTGTTTCGCCCTTCCCGATTGCTTCGATGGCGAAATCTACTCCGCCATCAGAAATATCTCGGACACTATCAACAACGTTATCTTTGGACCCGTTAATAGTGTGAGTAGCGCCGAACTGTTTGGCCAGATCCAGCTTATTTTCAAGGACATCTACAGCTATTATTTTCGTGGCTCCTGATAATTTAGCAGCCATGATAGCGCCCATACCAACAACACCACAGCCTAACACAGCTACCTCTGCTGCCGGCCATACCTTTGCCCTGTTAAAAACAGCGCCTATTCCTGAAGCGGCACCGCAACACAAAGCAGTTAATTTGGTTACATCCAAATCCTGGGGAACTTTAATTAAAAAGTCCTGGTGCATAATAGAGTATTCGGCAAAGGAAGACTGGCAAAAGTAGCTGTGAATCACTTCATTTCCTTTTTTCAGTCTAGTGGTATTATCCCGCATGGTTCCCCCGAACATTAAAAAACCGTTCATAATACAGGCGCCATAATATCCCTTTGCGCAGTTGGGACACTCTCCACAATAGACCAGAGCATTAGATAATACCTTATCTCCCTGTTTTAAACCGGTCACCCCGATGCCGACTTCATCTACCACTCCGACTCCTTCATGCCCCAGAACGACAGGCAAGGGTGGAGGGAACCCACCATGAAAAACAGATATATCAGTGTGACACAGTCCTACAGCTGAGATTTGCACCTTAACTTCACCGGCTTGAGGCTTCGCAATTTCTATATCCTCTATGGTCAAAGGCTTTCCATATTCCCGCATGACTGCAGCTTTCATTGGTTTATCCTCCTTCTTTGTTTGATTTGCGATAAATATTTGCTAAACACTCGTTATATCTTACAAATTAAGAATCTTGTTGAAGATGAAAGGGGTAACAGTAACCGGGCAAAGAGAGTGCTGTTTGAGCTTGATTTTTATATTTAGTTTTGATTAGACTTGACAAGACTTTTTTTATCTGAAGATCTATAGGGGAATCGAGTTAGTGTGTCAAGATTATAATCTATATACCATGTTGTGAATGATACCTTATTGGTAGATGCCTTGAAGATTCGGGTGTTAGAATTAAAACTAGTGTTCCTTGTAAATTTTTACTGAAACCATTATTAAATAGACAGGCATACCCGGATAAAGAATAAAACCTTATACTCAAACTCGATAAAATTGCTGACAAATTACAAATAAAATATTAACTATTAATAGTTCCTATTAATTCTTTAGCCGCAGTAAACCTATTTGATTTTTTTGAAAGTTTTTATTGTTATTTCTACTGAATCAATCAATATACAATCATCAAGGAGGAAGATCATGCCCCAAAGAGAAGGTGAAACAGATTATAAATATGAAGACTATGCCTCGGAAATGGCAACCTACCGTAATCCGCAAACGGATGCCATGGTCAAAAAGCAGCTGAAAATCACACTCGACTCAGGAACCGCCTTTGACCTCAACTTTATCGACAACAACAAGGTCGAATGGAAAAGTGGCAGTAAAAGCGGCACGGACTGGTGCGAAGTTGTGGAAGTTGAAGCAAAGACCTATTTTATTGATATGACTTTTGCAAATGAACCCCGTCAGTGCCAGACATTCATCGTCAACACCGTAACCCGGCAGGCGCTGGGAGTTCACACAAACCTGCGCGAAGGCGATGTCGGCAATGAGCCCCGGGCAGTCCACAGTTACTCAGCTGGTGTACTTGGCGACCCATCTCGTTCCGCCTACCGGACGAAAACCGGCGCCGACACGCGACCTGCATGGCCTTCGTGCCCTTTACAATTACAACCCCAACCAGTGCTTCGAACATGTCTACATGACATTTGAACGCTATGCATGGCATTGTGTCGTTGGGCCGTTGAAGGGTCAAGCCGATGTGGAAATGTGTACAATTTATAAATTTGACGACAACCAATATATATTCAGCTGGCGCGAATTTGGACTCCCTGTTTCCACTGTTTTCTTCTATAACTGGAATCAAATGAAAACGACCGGAAAGTTCTTTGCCATTGGAGAAGACGGCAATGTTGCCAATACTCCGGCTGCCGCACTTATTACCAAGTTGTCGATGGCCTTTTATCCATTGGAAGCTCAACCACTGTAAATTTTTTCATTAGGTCCATTAAAATAGAAAGTATCTTCATTTTAAATCCACATTTGGAACACACGAGCGGATTAACTTCATATAAGCCTTGCCCATGTGTAATGAGGGATTGGCTACTAAGCATGCTGGCATAATTTTCAGCCTTAGTGATCATTATAATTACATGTTCATAATAGGCCTTAATTCGCCAGTCCCTCATTGCCCCGTTATAGTGCAACTCATTTAATAAATCATAACATTTACCAGTATGGGTGCCTGTAATCTGGTAATATACAATATCGTCTTCTGCAACCATCCTGCTAATAGTAAGACTGTATATAAAGAAAAATCACGCTTGTTATAATTGAAAAAAAACGTCTCTAAGTTGTTGATGCTCCTATAACTTTTGAAAATAACTAGACAATCTACCAATTTTGACATCAACATCTAATTGACATGATAATAATATTTCCCTTATTGTATTTAATATTTTAATTAGCAGATTTGATATATAGGGGAGAGATCTTGTACTCATTTTTTATTATGGAGATAATAACATGACTACATGGCATTGAAGGAATATAGGGGTCACCCATTAAAGGGTGCGTCAAGAGAAAAAAACACCTCTCCATTAAAAAGATATACTCTTTTTTTTCGAATGACGCTTAGCTCGCACTACCTGGGACTTCGTTTTGCCTCCCTCCCCGCATCCGACATTTCCTTTTTGTGTAGGATAGCGTCCAGATTGATCTGATCCGCTCCAGTCACCCATCAGGATCAAGGTCGATAAAGGTTTTGGTTGTTCCGTTTTACCAACATGACAGGTGACACGTTAAAGGATCTTAATTATACAAATCACATGTGCAGGGTAATATCTTTTTATCTTCAGCCTACATCCGATATTTAAAAAAGTTTTATTATTAACCTGTCATATTGGTAAAACGGAACAACCGGTTCTTTATGACCCCTGGCAATTATTACTGCCCCAGAAAATCATCGGTTCCATGCCGTGTCCAACGGGATATATTACAAATCTTGTGGTTGTCAGCCAGCCCCTTACAGGTTCACGGCATAGGCGAATCAGGATCAAAACGATTATTATTGTGCGGCAGGTTCCAATCAGACCTTATGGTACGGGTCCGGGTCGGACCAAGCAATCATGTTGAAATTCAAGGCAAATCTTCCCATAAATACGCATTTTGATGCCTTAAATTAACATTTTCATGCCCGAAAATGCCCTTATAAGGCGCTGGAGATTCCCTCAATTCATAGCTTCCATCCCCTCCTATTACTTCACGGCCTTTTGCCTTGAATCCAAGTCTCTCTTTAGTCGCCTTCACGAATACCTCACTTCCCGACCGCAATACTCTCCGTCCATTTCCCATCTCGAGAGGTTTCCCTCACTCAGCACTTCCTCAATCCATCCTCGATATGCATATGCAAGATCAGCCATCGTCTTGAAATTGAGCAATCCTTTAATCCTTCGTATTCAATCAATGCATATCGTTCCCGAGGCTTCAGAATCTCATTGTAACCGCTAAATGGCCACGCTGAGGGATGTCCTACAACCCTGGCACGAACCATATTCATGTCCATATAAATCAGACATTGCATCAAATGCCTGTCTATCTCTACAGCCGTCGCATGATAACGATCTTCCCAGTAGGCCCCTTTCCGATTCTTTCTCTGATTAAACTCCTGCCCCGTTCTTCCTGCAATCAATTGAATTGAATTAGGTATTACGTCCCTGTCCCCTGTATCTGCAACAAGCAGATGAATGTGGTTGGAAGTAACCATATAGTTCAAAATAGTTAAACCATATCGCTTCCTGGCCTGATATAACCATTGGAGATATCGGTGTTGATCTCTTGAAAACTTGAAAAGAAATTCTCTTTTATGGCATCGATGGGTGATATGCCAGATATATCCAGGAATATAATGTCGCTTCGCTCTTGCCATACATCCCTTCAATAACAGCCTTTTTACCTTTAAAAAATGCATTATAGCCCTGTTTTATAGGGCATATTTTCTAATTCTCTACATTATATCAACCACTTCGCTTGGCCCGACCCCAATTCATT
>CAVZMS010000057.1:0-9586 GCA_963776085.1 uncultured delta proteobacterium | reverse complement strand
ATCCGGTCAACAGGGTTGACATGACGGGTCAATCGTTCTAGCATCAACAGAGGTATGACCATGAAGAACAACCTATCCATCGACAAGGAGATGCTCAGGGCCTTCTGCGAGGCGCACGGCGTGCGGCACCTGGCGTTGTTCGGTTCGGTGCTGACAGACCGGTTTGGTCCCTCCAGTGACGTGGATGTACTGGTCGATTTCCTGCCCGATCGCGTGCCCGGGTTCTTCAAGCTGGCGGCATTGGAGGGGGAACTGTCCGAGTTGTTTGGCGGTCGCAAGGTCGATTTGCGTACCCCCCAGGATCTCAGTCGACATTTCCGCGACAAGGTCCTGGCAACGGCTGAGGTACAATATGCACGTGGATGACGACACCCGCATGCAACACATCCGTGAGGCCGCCCAGGAAGCCATTGAACTCATGGGGGATGCCGGCCGGAAGGATCTCGATACGGATAGAAAGCTGAGTCTGGCTATTGTACGCTTACTTGAAACCATCGGTGAAGCCGCCAATGGCGTCTCACTTGAGTATCGACAGGCCCATTCCAACTTGCCCTGGTCCGGCATGATCAGCATGCGCAACCGCCTGATCCACGGCTATTTTGATGTCAACCTGGATGTGGTCTGGAAGACGGTGGAGGAAGACCTGATTGCAGGTGGCGGTAAAGCCTCAGGGAGCGTAGATTATCCACATCCTTCTCGCCTTCTGCAATGGCAATAGTGGTACCGTCCACTATAGCCTTGAGCACCTCCCGGCAAGTGGTAGAGCACCGGTGCTACACCCCTCAACCCCCATTGGTAGCCGTTGGGGGCAAGCGGGTCCATGCGGCGTTGGGAGAAGGACTTAGGTGTGAACCTGACGACTTCATCACTTGGTTGACCCAGGGCATTATGATACGGGTAGGTGCAGACGATTTCCTTATTGAAGAAATCAACCTTGGCTCGGTGGTCATCGAGAAAAGAGGGCAGACGTGGTCAGGCCGACTGCCTGCACAATGGCATTAGGAGAACATTAAGACTTGCAATCTATCGGTACTTGTGGTCTGCCAGTCTGATATGCAGGCTGGGTTCGTGGTCACTATGAGGACTGGACACCGGGCCTCCCACTTGTCCTGCCCTATTGGCTTTTCCCGGGAGAATAGAGCCAAGAACTCATCTATGGATTTTAACCTTACGTCTTCCACGAGAGCCTTTCTAATGGGTTCTCCGCTATCATGCAGCCACTTAGAGGAGGGCTACTATGCAATTGATTATTAGTCTAGTGTTAGCCATTGGTGGTGCTGCCACTGCTCTTGTCGCTGGCTTTGTCTATCAGAGCGTGGAGTGGGTGGTTGTTGGAATCGTGGCTGCCCTTATCGGTATTTGGTTTAGACCTCATGGCAGCATAAAGTAGACCAACGAATAGCACCACGTAGACCACCCTATAGACTAGCGGCGCTTCTCCCAGATAGCAAAAATGGCGGAGAATATCATCCCTATTGCAACCCCTGTCCCAATAAGCCATAGTCTTTCCATTCCCCTTCTCCTCCTTAGTTGTGATTGACATTATTCTCTGAATGAGTGAACTACCTCCCTATTCGGTAACGTTCCTATTTGGTTGACCTACTATAAAACTCAATATAAAATACTTTAACTTTATGAAATCTATTCAACATCCGCTTTGGTGAAGAATGTTCCCACTATTCTGCTCGCAGATGAACCGGTGGCAAGCGGCTTGTACGCTCGCAATAGTCGTCGCCTTTGCCGTGGCATTGAAGATTCCCCAACTGCGATCCTGGAAACGCACTAGCCTATCCTTGAAATACAGAAGCACTTGATCCTCTTCTTCCTCGAGCATAAAGCCTTGGGAGGCGTATTCACCCAACATTCTTTCTAAGATTGTCTTTAACATGGTTCGTCGACCTTTGTTGTTTCTATAAGAGTTCCATAAGAAACAGTGCCAGATATGAGCCGCTTGCATCTGATTTTCGTCTCTTCGGCAGTTACTTTGCGCCAAATAATAAGACCAGCGAATATACGCAGCTTTGTGGAGATATCGGCACCGGCTTCGATTCCCCAACCGGCTTTGATTCCCGAACCGGCTTTGATTCCCCAACCGGCTTTGATTCCCCAACCGGCTTCGATTCCCCCACCGGCTTCGATTCCCCGACCGGCTTCGATTCCCCCACCGGCTTCGATTCCCCCACCGTAAGTGATTAATAAATAGTGTTCAAAAGTGTAGGTATTCTCAATGAATATGTGTCCCACGGGGGTCTCTTTTCAGAGGCGAAATCGTACAGTGCCCGGTATTTTGCATAACTCGTAGCAAAGGCGGGCGGAGGGCTTCCAGTAAATTTACCAGGAAGGAGGAGTAGCTATATACCCGGAACTTCGCCGCCCGCCTGACGACATCCTTATGCTGATTCCTTGCATATCATTTTTCGCCTTGAAAAGAGACCCCCGTGCGACATTAGATCAGTATTTCTGTACATACACTTTTAAACATTACGAATTATTCAAGGGTTCATCAAGGTCATATGGCGTCAGGCTTTCAAAACCCTCTTCGGTCACGTGGATGGTCTGTTCAAACTGTGCCGAAAGAGAGCCGTCATCCGTAACGGCAGTCCAGCCGTCATCGAGGATATGGAGTTCCTTTTTCCCAAGGTTGATCATGGGTTCAATAGTAAACACCATGCCGGGAACAAGGACGATACCCCTCCCTTTAACCCCATAATGCGGTACCTGAGGGGCCTCATGAAATTCAAATCCCACTCCATGACCTATAAACTCACGAACCACCGAACAACCTTGTCCTTCGGCATATTTCTGTATAGCCCACCCTATATCGCCGATCCTCCCACCGGGACGAACCATGGACATCCCTGCCCTGAGACTCTCCCTGGCGACACTTACGATCTTTTTAGCATCGTGATGACGGCGTTCCGACAAAGAATGTCTTGTTGGCATCTGCGTAATATCCGTTTAGGATGGGAGTGACATCGATATTTACGATATCTCCATCCTTTAAAGTTAAGGCCCCGGGGATACCGTGACATATGACCTCGTTCACTGAAATACAGACACTCTTCGGGTAACCCCGATAATTGAGCGGGGCGGGTCTTGCACCGTTTTTAATAATAAATTCATGGACAAGGGTATTGATATCATCGGTCTTTGTGCCCGGTTTGAGATAAGGTTCAACCAGTTTAAGCGTGTCAATTGCCAATCTGCCGGCTAGTTTTATTGCCTCGATATCCGCCTTTTCTTTGAGCCGGATATTGTATTTTCTCAGATAACTCTCCTTGATATCCCTCGATGACAGATCCTCCTTGCCAAGACAACATCTTTTGTATTTATAACCGCTGCCGCATGGACATGGATCATTCCTTCCAACCTTCATATTTTTATCCTTTATGGGGGTTTTAATCATCATGGTGGATTCTTCTCAAGGTTACACTGATAGATCGACCATCCAGATCTATCATTTTTTCACCGGATTTACAATGGCCTCTCTTGAATTCCATGGCGCGAATTTTATCAGAAGGAGTATCCCGGGGATGGCAATCAGGGCACAGGTGATAAAAAAGGATTCCCAACCGATATGTTTTGCCATGTAACCGGTCGGGGCGGATGCGATCACCCTTGGAAAGGCAGCGAGACTTGACAATAAGGCATATTGAGTAGCTGTGAATCTCTTATCTGTAATACTGGCCATAAATGCCAATTGGGCCGCTGATCCCATACCGCTGCTAATGTTTTCAAAAAGTATCACGGCGGATAATGCGGGCACACTCGGACCGATGCCCGCTAAGAACGCAAAACATGCTGTGGATATCGCCTGCAAGAAACCGAATACCCAGAGACTGCGATTGATTCCCAGGCGTACCATCAGTGTTCCGCCAGCCAAGGCGCCGGCAATAATCGCCCACATACCGAAAATCTTCACCACAGCGCCTATCTCGGTCTTTGTAAAACCTATCTCAATATAAAATGGGGCTGTGATAGCGCTGGCCATACTATCGCCGATCTTATACAACAGAATAAAGGCCAACATCCAGAGCGCCCCATCGCGTTTGAAATATTCCACAAAGGGTTCGATAACCGCGTCTTTTATTGTCTTTGGTGTCTTTGCAGGTATGACCGGTTCCGGCACAAGGATCGTGACGATAACACCGACCAGCATAAACACACCCATCACCAGATATACCATGGACCACGGGATATGATCCGACATGATGAGTCCCCCTCCGGCGGCAAGCATGCGTACCCAACCTGTATCCGAGAGATATACAAAGAAGACCCTAATCCCAGTTCTTTATCAGAAAGATCTTCCCTTCTGTAGGCATCGACAACAATATCCTGGGTAGCGCTGAAAAATGCCACAAGCATTGCCATTATTACCATCATCCAGAAATGGTTCGCAGGATTGGAAAATCCCAGTCCTATTATTGAGCCTATCAAGGAGATTTGAGCGATCAGGATCCAGCCTCTCCTGCGGCCCAAGAAAGGCAGAGCATACCGGTCCATAATAGGAGCCCATATGAATTTCCAGGTATAAGGGATCTGAACCAGATTGATCAGCCCTATCACGGTCAGATCCATACCTTCATCTTTCATCCATGTCTGTAAAACACTCATAGTCAGGAGAAGTGGAAGACCACAGGAAAAGCCCATAATAAAGGCCGTAAGCATACGTCTGCTGAAGATCAATTGAAGGGTATTTTCTTTCCCGCCAGAATTCTGCATCTATTCTATATTCCCCTTATAGCCTCAATTAAACGGGATTGGTGATAGTGCGGTTCGGAAATCGCTGATCTCCGGCCGGATACTATTTAATTACAAGAAATGTGTTTGGATCAAGCCTGACACTGGCATCAGGCATCACCGGGCTGTCATGATCCTTTATAAGCTTTAGAAATACCCCTGATTGGGTAGATTGAAGCTGAATAATGATACTTATAAGATCGTCCATCCTGTTGCATGGGTATGGAATTCCCCTCTCGTTCACATCGGTAATATGTCTGTGGGACAAGGCTGAGAACCATATCTCCACCTTAAACTCGGAGGCAAGCTCATTGAATCCTTCAAAAATATCCCTTCCGGCATTTTCAAAATCAAGGCCGTCGACTATAAGAGAATCCGGTAAAAATTCAATCTTATCGATAAGGGTCTTAAGGTTTTCCTTGAGCCTTCTTATCTCAAAACTCTTATTTATATAGGCTAGGATCATCCTGTTCCTGTCGAATAACATCCTTTTCTCGGTTTCATTCTTCATGTCCAGGGCCTTGACAAGATCATAAAAGATAACGTTGTAATATGAGGTCACCTTTTCCGGCGCGTCTTCCAAAGAGATGTGGACAAGCTTCTCCCCGCGAAAAAGTTTATCAAAGGCGATATGGATCAGACAGGCCGTCTTCCCGACGCCTGCCCTCGCCATAAGCACTCCCAGCTTGCCTCGACCTAATTCCTTCCTTGAAGACATCTCAAGTAACTTTAACGGACTGACATCAATAAAATCGTGCATCATCTTTTCCCTCCTTTTGATCTGTCAACAAGCGTCTCTTTCAATTCCTCCGCTATGGATTCGGGGACCTTCTGGTATCTTGAAAACTCCATGGTAAATTCAGCCTTGCCCTGTGTCAAAGATCTCAGCGCTGTTGCGTATCCGAACATCTCCGCAAGAGGCACTTCAGAGTCAACCGTAGTGAAAAAACCATCCTCCGCGGAACTCACAATAATGCCCCTGCGCTGATTAATAGATGCCATCACGTTTCCCTGGTACTCTGATGGAGATTCTACTGATACCTTCATAATAGGCTCAAGGATAATCGGCTTGGCCTTAAAGTAGGCCTGATTAAATGCCCCCACAGCGGCCTGTTTAAAGGCGAGCTCGGACGAGTCCACGGCATGAAACTGACCGTCATTAATGGTGATCTTCATCCCGAGGACGGGAAAACCGATTAATCGGCCTTTCTTGAGGCAGGACTTAAAACCTTTGTCAATGGCAGGTATATATTCAGTGGGTATGACACCTCCTTTTATAGAGTTGATAAACTCATACACGCCGTCTTCAGACGGCTCCATAAATCCGGCTACCCTGCCGTATTGACCGGCCCCGCCCGTCTGCTTCTTATGGATATAATCAAACTCCGCCCTCCCTGATATGGCCTCTCGATATGAAACCTGAGGCATCCCGGTCTCCACCTCTGCCCCGAACTCCCGCTTCATCCGTTCGACATAGATATCGAGATGTAATTCTCCCATGCCGGAGATAATATTCTCCCCTGATTCAGGATCCACGTAACTGCGAAATGTGGGGTCTTCCCGGACAAACCTGTTGATTGCCTTGGCCATCTTTATCTCGGATTTATTGTCCTTCGGCGACACGCTTAGGGAGATAACCGGTTCAGGCACAAAGATGGAGGTCATGGCATATCTTGAGCTGCCGTCCGTGAAGGTATCCCCTGAAAAACAATCAACCCCGAAAAGGGTCACGATGTCTCCCGCCCTGGCCATGGAGATTTCCTCCATCTTATCCGCATGCATCCTTGCCAGCCTGCCCACCTTGATCTTTTTTCTGTCCCTTGTGTTTACGAGATCGTCCCCCTTCTTTATGGATCCCTGATATATCCTCAGATAAGTAAGCTGGCCGTATGGTGTCACCTCCAGCTTAAAGGCCAGTGCCACCAGGGGAGCGGAGGGGTCCGATATCAATATTATCTCTTTCTCGTCCTGCTCCAGGTCCAGCGCGACATTTTCAACATCCATTGGAGAAGGTAGATAGAGTGTTATCGCGTCAAGGAGAGGCTGAACACCTATATTCTTATAGGCAGCCCCCAGAAACACAGGGGTGAGTTCTCGCAAGATGGTTCCCCTTCTCACGGCATCGTGGATCAATCCCGTACTGACATCCTCCTCAAGGACCGCCTCCATCAATTTATCTGAAAACATAGAGGCCGCATCCAGCAGATCTTCCCTTGCTGCCTTGGCATCATCAAGGAGGTATTCGGGAATATTATCCGGTCTCAGGTCTTCACCAAATGGACCTTCAAAATAGATTGCCTTCATGGATATTAGATCCACCACGCCTGCCAGGTCTCCTTCCAGCCCGATCGGTATCTGCATGAGCACGGCGTTATGATTCAGCCTCGTGCGAAGCTGTTCAACTACCCTCCTGGGATTCGCTCCTGCTCGATCGCATTTATTAATAAAGGCTATTCTCGGCACCTTATACCGGTTCATCTGCCGGTCGACTGTAATGGTTTGAGACTGTACTCCGCCCACGGCACATAAGACCAGGATGGAACTATCCAGCACCCTCAGGGATCGTTCAACCTCAATGGTGAAATCTACATGGCCTGGCGTGTCAATTATATTTATCCTGTGGTTGTTCCACTCGCAATAGGTGGCCGCAGAGGAGATTGTTATGCCCCTTTCCCTCTCCAGCTCCATGGAATCCATTGTGGCGCCCACGCCGTCTTTGCCTTTCACCTCATGGACGGCGAATATCCTCTTGGTATAATACAGTATCCTCTCAGTGAGGGTAGTTTTACCCGAATCAATGTGTGCGCTGATCCCTATATTCCTAATATTTTGAATCTCTTCCGCCATTTATATAAATCCTTCCGCCTGACTAAATCCTTCTGCTAATTCCTTGTTTATATTATTTTCGCCTCTGAAAATAGATCGCCATGGGACATATCCGCACCGGACAACCATGAGGATGCATAGACTTTTAAAAGTTATCAATCCTTTATTTATCATTATGTCCGAATGACGACAACTCCTCAGAGTCGGTGCTTATACACCTAAAATAATAAAAAGGAAAGGGGGATTTAAGCGGGGAGAAAAATATTTAGCTGTCTCATAATAGGAACCCAATATTCTCTTTTCTCTTGACAGTCAATAACAACCCCTTCTAGGGGTGGTTATTGACTAGGCGTGTCTTAAATGATCATAGGCCTTTTTCTTGATTAAAGGCACATACCTCTGTCAACGACCAATAACTGCCCTGTTATATACCTAGCCTCGTCGCTCGCCAAAAACAGGATGGCATTTGCCTGATCAATAACTTCTGATTCCCCGACACTATGGTCAGTGTGTCTCTCACAAATTGCCATAAACTCTGGATCAAACTGTGCTAATTGTTCCGGGGTGTTCAATTCTGTTGGAGTAGGACCTGGGCATACCGCATTGCAGCGTATATTAGTACCAGCATATTGAATCGCAATATTTCTGGTAAGTCCGTTAACGCCGGCTTTTGCCGCAGAATAGGGGGCGCCGGTATTGCCGTATACCCCACCTATGGATGATACGTTAACAATGATACCGGACTTTGCCTTACTCATATACTTAAGCGCCTCACGGCAGAAAAAAAAGACCCCTGTCAGGTCTGTGTCAATAACGTCTTTCCATAATTCATCTGTTACCCTTATTGCAGGTGTGTTGACGGTCAGATATCCCGGCATTATTGACAAGTATGTCCACCTTGCCGAAGGTCTTGATCGTCTGCTCAAACACATTTTTGCAGTCCGCCACCGATCTTACATCACCGGGAATCGCCAATGCCTGTCCGCCTGCCTTTTTAATCCTCTCTTCAACCGCCTTTAGTTTCCCTTTTCTGCGTGCAACCAGAACGACAACAGCGCCCTCTTTTGCAAACAACTCGGCCGTGCCCTCGCCTATCCCTGCATTTGCACCGGTTATAACCGCGACTTTCCCTTTTAGTTTATCCATTACGATTGTCCCCCTTTCTGCTATTCAGTACTTGTATACTTTAATCAAGTTCATATACAGGCAGATATAGCCATGCTGAAAAGAATCCGCTTTTAAATTTAAGAAGCTTAGGAGACTTGACCTTATGTGTCAAGGTTAAACTGGCATCTCCTGGACCTGTCGCCATAATATGACGGATACAATGGTAACTTGACACCTTCTTATTAATCGAATAAATGAAGAATAGCTTGGGGGTCCTCATTAGAGATGAAACCGGGTCTTGGGACGTGTTACTACAAAATACGTTCAGAACTATGGAGTATAAGATACCTGCTGCCATGGCACGCATGAATGCTAATAAAGCCCCCTGCTAATAAAAAATGGGAATATTATTAAGACTTCACATATATACTGTCTGATAAGTCAATAGGTTTATACTCTTCGGAATATAAAATATGATCGCAATGGCTGCCATATTCGCAGGATCTTTTACCCTGGCCCTTTCGGGTGCCTTGATGCCCGGCCCCCTTTTTACCGTCACGATTGCTGAATCGGCCCGCCGTGGATTCCTAGCCGGACCCCTTCTTATAACCGGACATGCCATTCTGGAACTTCTGCTGGTATTGGCCATTATTAAGGGGCTTGGGCCTTACATTAAAGCTCCGTTGATTATCGGGATAATCGCATTTTTTGGAGGCGTTGTGCTCATATGGATGGGAGTGGATATGATACGCACAGCCGGCAATCTCTCTCTGGAAGGGAAAAGTCCAGGGGTCCCCCTCCAGGCGGATGCAACATCCTTTTCTTATGGGGATCCTTGCAAGTATCTCAAATCCCTACTGGACCATCTGGTGGGTAACGATCGGGCTGTCGCGCCACGTGGCCTGCTCCCGAA
>CAVZMS010000056.1:0-17682 GCA_963776085.1 uncultured delta proteobacterium | reverse complement strand
GCTCAGGATCAGTTTTGAGATAATCCAGAAGGCCGCGCGTGCAGGAATTCAGATCCTGATAAGTATAGCGCATCCTACTACGATGGCTGTGGAACTGGGATTGAAACTTAATATGACACTGGTATGTTTGGACAAGAAAGCAGGATTTATCGTACCATGCGGAGAGAAGCGGGTCATAGGGTCTGTTGAATGATCATCTGCTCCCTGTTTGATGGGTGAAATGAAAGCCATTGCATTTTTTAAAAATGCAATGGCTTTTTACACAAATCCACCTTTTTCTTGACATTTAGTTACGATATAGCTATATTGTAATCAAATCGTATCGGACATCGCAGATATCTTTTTTAACACCAAGAGTAATTTTGATTAGTATTAAAGGCTTACTAGCCCCTGAACTCATGGCATAGATTTTGATAGAAAAATAACTTCAGCAACTTAAGCAATTTCAACACTTACCCGATGTGTGAAGGCCGTTTGAGTTAAGTGCCTGCATCCCATGATTAATCAAAAAGCATGCCGCGGATTCAGGTAATCTGGAAGGGGAAAAAATGAGATACGCAGAAACAGGATTTAATTTAGAAATTGATCTATCCAGAGGAAGCATTGAGAGGGTAGAAACCGACCCAAGATTAACCGAACTTTATCTTGGGGGTCTGGGTACTAACGCCAAGATATTATGGGACAGGGTTCCCCCTGAAACTGATCCCTTTTCTCCTGATATTCCACTGATATTCAGCTCTGGTCTTTTAGGCGGCACGCCTGCACCTGGTGCGAATCGCACCATTATTACCGCCTATTCTCCTCAGACCTTGTTAATGGGATATTCAATGATGGGGGGATTTTGGGCACCGGAATTGAAGTATGCCGGTTATGATAAAGTAATCTTTCGAGGCAAATCACCAAATCTGGTTTATGTGTGGATAAACAATGACAAAGTAGAGATACGTGATGCCTCTCATTTGCATGGTAAAGGCGCTGTTGAAACTCAAGAACTCATTCGAAAGGAGTTGAATCAGCCGAACGCCCAGGTCGCTGCTATCGGCCTGGCCGGTGAAAACAGGGTATATACGGCCTCCATCGAGCAGGGGAGGTCCAGCGCCAGCCGCCTCGGATTAGGCGCCGTGATGGGAGACAAAGGGATAAAGGCAATCGCTGTTCGTGGGACAAATGACATCAATATAGCCCGACCTGCCGAATTTTTAGAGCTCTGCAACGAGGTGCTGAAATACATAAAATTCAGAAACGAGAATCCGGTTCCGAATGTAATGACCATCTTACAGGGGCTTGGATCGCCGCAGGAGATGTTACACGTTGATGAGAAGTGGCATACGGAAAATTTCATGTGGGGAAATGCCCGCGTTCGGAGAAAAGATTTCTGGAACAAGGAAATCGAGGCGAGATGGAAAGAGGTTCAGGAAAGCGTGCGGACGCGGTTGATAAGCTGTTATAACTGTCCAATGAAATGCGGGGCAATAATATCCGTCCCGGGGCTGTCGACCTATATGATGAAATGCTTCTCGAAACTTACCTATACAATGGCGGCCTTTGTAGATGACCTGGATTTTGGTTTTAAAATCGCTCAACGGGCATCGGAGTACGGAGTGGACGGATTCTCAACCCCGCAAATCATGGCCTTCGCCTTTGAGCTGAAAGAGGCCGGCATCTTGACTGACGCGGACTTTGAAGGATGCCCGTCCGATAACGAGGGGAGATTCTACTGGTTGCTTGACAGAATTGTCCGGCGTGAAGGGATAGGAGATATCCTGGCCGATGGCACTTATTGGGCAGCACAAAAGATCGGTAAAGGCGCAGAAGAATATGCCCATAATAACATCAAGAAACATGAGCAGCTGCCTCTTAAGCTTGGGATGCTGAATCCCGTCTATTTCCTTATGTATGCTACGGGCGAGAAGATAAACATCACCCAGATTGAAGGACAGTTCCCCCAGGCGCCTTTTGCGACCATGGAGGAGAGAGAAGAATTTGTAAGGGATTGGATCCAGGTTCCCGATGAAAAGTTCAAGCAGATTGTCCTGGACTGGGAACCACGCGGAGAACGCTCAAATCCGTATTTCCCGACTGTTGACATGTCCGTTGACATTGTAGACTGGCAGGAGAAGATGCATTACATAGATGACGCCCTTGGGGTTTGCGCCGGCTTGTCGTCATTCCCCTTGAAGCCTCCCTATCATATACACAATTACCCGAAATTCATCTCAGCAGCGACAGGAATCGATATGGATGAAGCCGGTCTCACGCAGGTATATAACAGGAACCGAAATCTGATTAGGGCGATTAATGTAAGAAGAGGCCTGAGGAGGGCGGATGAGAAACCGCCTCAAGACCATTGGAAAAAGAGATTTCCCGAACTTGAAGAAAAGCTCTTAGATGCGTATTACAAGTTTAAGGGGTGGAACAGCGATGGCATTCCTACGAAAGAGACCTTACAGGAATTGGATCTGGATTACGTTAGCGAAGACTTCGATTCAGAGGGGCATCTTGCCAGAAAACGAGGGCACTCCCTCCAAAAAACTTCAGTGGAAAGAGATAAGTAATAGATTGAAGAGGCGGTAACCGTCATGGGTGAGAAAAAGAAGAAAATAGTCAAAACAATAAAAATCGATCTTGATAAGTGCAATGGCTGCCGGGCATGTGAGGTGATCTGCTCCGCCTTTCACGCTACGCCGAAATATAGCAGCAATAATCCGGCGCAGCTCTCGTATCCGGGTGATCCGTGACCCCCTGAGAGACGTATATGTTCCTGTATACGCTGGTGAGTATACCGCAGCCGAATGTATGGGCAGAGACAAATATGTGATTGACGGAAAGGAATACGACGAGTGCGGCTTTCTGCAGGGCCTCCTGCCCATCCAGGGATGCGTTCAAAGAACCGGATTCCAGTCTCCCTCTCAAATGCGATATGTGCGAAGACGATCCGCCACAGGAAAAGCCCTTGTGTGTTCAGTGGTGCCTTAATGATGCCCTGATCTACGAAGAAAGGGAAGAGGAAGTAGAAGAAGAAGTAAAGCCGGAGGACGTGGAGATAGGATTGGAATCATGATAGACAAATATGGATTGGAGAAGATAATGGATACCGTTGCCCGGATGTCATGTCAAAGAAGGGCTGAAACATTAAGGCGAAAGAAGAGGATTAAGAAAGACAGTGGAGACTGTAGCCCCCTATAAAGAGATAATAGATGTCATCAAGGCGAACGGCGGAGAGGCATTCAAAAGGTGCTTCCAATGCGGATTATGCGATGTTGTCTGTCCATGGAACAGGGTCAGGACCTTCAGTATGCGCAAGATAGTCCGAGAGGCCACGTTCGGTTTGACCGAGATCGAAAGTGAAGATATCTGGCGCTGTACTACCTGCGGAAGATGCCCTCAGCACTGCCCCAGGGACGTAAAACAGATCGAATCCGGGGTATCCTTACGCAGGATTGCCACGGAATACGGGGTTTTTCCCGCCTCTGTCAAGCCTGTCCGCACCATAGTCGGGAGCCTCGTCGGCGAAGGCAATCCCTTGAATGAAGAACGAAAAAAGAGGGCAAACTGGGCGGAAGGTCTTTCCGTAAAACCATTCACCGAGGGGATGGAGATTCTCTATTTCCCCGGCTGCTACCTCAGCTATGACCCAAGATTAAAAAAGGTGGCCAAGGCCACAGCCAATATCCTCAACAAGGCAGGGGTGGATTTCGGGATACTTGGGCGAAAAGGAGAATTGCTGCGGGGAAAGCATCCGCAAGACGGGCGATGAGGAATTATTCAAACGCCTGGCCAGAGAAAACATCAAGGCCTTTATCGATAATGGGGTGAAGAAGATCCTTGTTTCTTCCCCTCATTGCTACCATACCTTCAAAAACGAGTATCCGGAATTCAAGGTGAACTTTGAGGTGGTCCATATCTCCCAGTATCTATTTCGAGCTTATTAATGAGGGAAGGCTTAATTCACCAAGGAATATGCGAAAAAAGTTACTTATCATGACCCATGTTACCTGGGTCGACATAACGGCATATTTGACGAACCCCGAGAGGTCTTAAAGAAGATACC
Source organism: uncultured delta proteobacterium (assembly GCA_963776085.1). Classification (GTDB taxonomy): domain Bacteria; phylum Desulfobacterota; class DSM-4660; order Desulfatiglandales; family HGW-15; genus CAVZMS01. The sequence goes on along the minus strand of CAVZMS010000056.1, from coordinate 13,631 downwards.
GGGCTTAGAGTTGATTGAGATGCCTGATTCGCGGATAGACAGTCTCTGTTGCGGAGGCGGAGGAGGCAGGGTTTGGATGGAAACCCAGAAGGGTGAGAGATTCTCCGACCTCAGGATAGAACAGGCTATGGGGGTTGGGGCTGAGGTGCTGGCTACTTGCTGCCCATACTGCATTACCATGTTTGAGGATAGCAGGTTAACCATGGAGGTTACCGAAAAGATAGAGGTTAAGGACATCACGGAGATTATCCAGGAAGTGATTTAGATTTTAAATTGTAAGTTTGAAGAGTAACCGCTTCCGACCTCCGCTTTCAGCTTAAGGGGAGGAGATTAGCGGTCCATCTCCTAAGCTAAGATGGGCGCTGGAGTTATGAAAGGTGATTATCCGGTTCCTGGATGGACATGATTTGGAGAACCGAAAAAATCTAATGAGGATAATAGAAAAGTGGAAAAAGAACAGATCGAACAGCTTTGTAAAAGTTTCGCTGACAGTAATTTTGGAGACGTAATGGTTGTTGGCGGAGGGATCAGCGGCATTCAGGCCTCTCTTGATCTTGCCACTGCCGGTTTTAAGGTTTACCTGGTTGAAAAAGCGCCGAGCATTGGCGGCCATATGGCCCAGCTTGACAAGACCTTTCCCACCAATGACTGCTCCATGTGAATACTCGCACCCAAACTGGTCGAGGTCGGCCGGCATCCCAATATAGAGGTCCTCACCTATACTGAAGTTGACAGTGTAGAGGGGGAAGCAGGAAACTTCAAGGTAACCCTGATTAAAAAACCCAGGTATATCCTGGAGGACAAATGCACGGGTTGTACTACCTGTGTGGAATACTGCCCGGTCAAATACCCTGATCAATATAATCAGGAAATATCGATGAATAAGGCCGTCCATGTATACTTCGCTCAGGCAATTCCCCTTATCACATATATTGATGAAAGCTGTCTTTACCTGAAAGAAAAGAAATGTCGTATCTGCGAAGCAGTATGTAAGAATAACGCCATCGATCTGAATCAAGCGCCGGAGAAGAAGAAAATAAATGTAGGGGCGATCATCCTGTCCCCCGGCCTTGAGCCGTTTGATCCCAAGGTGAAGGAGGAATATCGCTACGGGGAGTTTGCGAACGTGGTAACCAGCATGGACTATGAGCGGCTGTTATGCTCCACCGGCCCATACCAGGGTGAGATACTGCGTGCTTCCGACAAGAAGCATCCCCATAAGATAGCCTGGATTCAATGCGTCGGTTCCAGACGAGTTACGCCGGGCGACAACAGCTATTGTTCAGCCGTATGCTGCACCTATACCCAGAAACAGGTGATCTTGACAAAAGACCATGACGCTGAGGCAGAGTGCACCATATTCCATAACGATATTCGTTCCTATGGGAAGGATTTTGAGCGATACTACGAAAGGACAGAGAAACTTCCCGGTATTCGATTTATAAGAAGCTACGTATCAATAGTAAAAGAGGACCCTGAAACCAAGAATATTACCATACGGTATTCCACGCCCGAGGACGGCGTAAAAGAAGAAGAATTCGATATGGTGGTACTATCCGTCGGATTGAATCCTCCTGCTGATGCGAAAGATTTGGCAGAAAAATACGGCATTGAACTCAACCCTTACGATTTTTGTAATCTCAATCCTGTCAATCCTATGGAGACCAACAGACCCGGGATCTTTGTAAGCGGAGGCTTTCAGGGCCCTATAGATATCCCCGAATCGGTTTTCAGCGCCAGCGGCGCTGGATCACAAATTGGTGAACTCCTTGACTACAGGCGAGGAAACCTGTCAAAAGAAAGGGAGTATCCGCCGGAAAGGGATGTCTCACAGGAGGAGCCAAAGATAGGAGTCTTTGTATGTCATTGTGGGGCCAATATCGGAAGGATAGTAGATGTTCCTTCCACAGTTGAATATGCCTTGACCTTGCCCAATGTTGTCTACGCTCAGGAACAGCTATTTTCATGTGCTACTAATTCCGCCAAAGAAATAACAGACATGATAAATGAAAAAGGGCTTAATCGAGTGGTTGTCGCTGCCTGCTCCCCCAGGACCCTTGAACCTCTATTCCGGGATACCCTTCGGGAGGCGGGAATAAATCAATATTACTACGAAATGGCAAATATCAGGGAGCATGACTCCTGGGTACACTCGAAAGAAAAGGAAGAAGCCACTGAAAAGGCACAGGATATAATCCGGATGTCGGTAGCACGGGCATGCCATCTGGCTCCGTTACAGGAGTTTGATCTGCCTGTCAACAAGGCAGCCTTAGTGGTTGGTGGAGGCATAGCCGGAATGACCAGTGCTCTCTCCATAGCCAACCAGGGACATGAGGTTCACCTGGTGGAAAAGGATACAGACCTCGGGGGAATAGCACGAAGAGTTCATACCACGCTGGAAGGACTTGATGTCCAGGCCTATTTGCGTGATCTTATAAGAAAGGTGTATCAGCATCCATTAATACATGTATATACTGATGCTACGATCACCGATGCTACCGGTTATGTGGGCAATTTCGTAACCGCGGTGAATTCTGAAAGAGGGTTCACAGAGATAAAACACGGTGCAGCCGTCATCGCTATAGGTGCTGATATATATACACCCACTGAATACCTTTATGGAGAAGATGACAGGGTAATGACCCAGCTGGAGTTGGAGGACCGAATTACCAGAAGAGAAGAAAAACTGATGAAGTCCCAGAGTCTCGTAATGATCCAATGTGTAGGCTGCAGGAATGAAGACAGAAATTACTGCAGCAGGATATGTTGCAGCGAGTCTGTAAAGAACGCATTAAAACTAAAAGAGATAAATCCCAAGATGGATATATATATCCTGTTCAGGGATATAAGAACATATGGTTTCAAGGAAGATTATTACCGTGAAGCGGCAGATAAAGATGTCAAGTTCATCCGCTATGAACCGCAGGATAACCCTCAGGTGGAAGCCGGTGAGTCGGAGGAGGGTCGCCCCGTTTTAAAGGTTACTGTGACAGATTATATTTTGGGCAAGAAGCTTGTAATAGATGCCGATTTCCTTGCTTTGGCTGCCGCTGTTATTCCCTCCGCAGCAACTCAGGAGATAGCCGGATTATTCAAGGTACCTCTGAACCCGGATGGCTTTTTTAAAGAAGCCCATGTCAAATTAAGACCTGTTGAGTTTGGCACAGATGGCGTTTATCTTTGCGGATTAGCACACTACCCCAAGTTTATACAGGAAACGATTAACCAGGCTTATGGGGCCGCTGGCCGGGTCTTAACTCTTCTCTCACATGATACAGTCGTAGCCTCCGGCTCTGTTTGCGAGGTGGATGAGAAGAAGTGTATGGGATGTGGGGCATGTATCTCAGCCTGTACGTATGGCGCCATAGAATTTCGTGATACAAAACAAGGCAAAAAGGCTGTAGTTAACCCTGTGCTCTGTAAAGGAGATGGTCTCTGTAATGCAAGGTGTCCAACAGGGGCTATCTCACTAAAGCATTTTACCGATGAAGAAGTTTTGAGTCAGATTGATGCGGCTTTCTTACAGCCTTTCGCTAATAGCTGAAGGCTGATAGAGGATAGTGCGAATCCAAAAACGACAATTTTATGGATGAGTATCAACCAGGAGTGATATAGATGAGTACAGTTAAATTTAAACCAAGAATATTAGGTTTTGTATGCCATTGGTGAGTATACGGCGCTGCTGACATGGCTGGAGTATCCAGACTTCAATATACCCCTGAGATCAGGCTTATTCGCTTAATGTGTTCCGGTAGAGTCGATCCGGCATTTATATTCAAAGCCTTCTCAAACGGATCAGACGGCGTGTTTATCGGCGGTTGTCGTCTTGGTGAGTGTAATTATATTACTCAAGGAAATTACCATGCGCTGAATATGGTGCTTCTATGTAAAAAAATAATGGAACATATAGGGCTTAACCCGGAAAGATTAAGAATAGAATTTATGTCCTCTGGTGACGGAATCATTTTTACCGAAGTTATAAATGACTTCGGCAAAAAGGTGAAAGAGTTAGGCCCACTGGGCAAAGCCGAAGGGATCAACCAAAATGACCTGAAGTCCAGACTTGCAGAAATTACAAGATTAGTCCCATATATTAAGGTGATTAAAAATGAGAAGCTGGAGAAACGTCTTGAAAACCCTGAGGAATATGACCAGTTTTTCACGAGTGACGAGATAGACACATTATTGCGTGAAGTTGCCTCGTACTATATTGATCCGGCTAAGTGTCAGGCATGTATGACGTGCCTTAGGAGATGTCCTGCAGAGGCGATTGTAGGCGGTAAGAACCAGATCCATGTAATTGATCAGGAAAAATGCATAAAATGCGGGACCTGTTTTGAAGTCTGTCCGCCTAAATTTGCCGCAGTGACGAAGATCTCCGGCGAGCCTGTTCCGCCTCCTATTCCTGAGGATCAAAGGACTATAGTCAGAAAGAGTAAAGAAAAATGAGAGAAATCCTTTTACCGATTGACTGAAAACGCCTAGCGCCTTATGGCAGTAAATTTTTAGAGGAGTAATTCTTCTCACCTGTAAATCATCAGCTAATCTTCTTTAAGCCCCGATATTCGATATTCAATCCTCAATATTCAATTTTTCACCCTGGATCACTTATGTCTTGGTAACTCAGTTTTTAAGGTGTCTTTTGGGAGGATATATTGAGATTCACATCTGGCTTTTTTTATCTTATAATTAGAACCATCTCCAAATTAATCCACCCTCCGCGGTAGCCTGCTACGGAGGACGGGTTGATAGATGATGTCGATAAGAAGGATTCAAGAATTCTAGGATTCCAGGGTTCGAGTGAAATATCAATTTCTCCCAACTAAAACCACGGCATGGAGAATATTAGGCGGTACGGTTATTTTGTTTGTGCTGCAATGTATCGTGTCGAAAGACGTGTGTATTTTCGCGCAAACATCCGAAAAAGAGCCAGGCATAGTGCATGCTGAACCTGAGTTAATACGCGAAACAGTTGAACCCGTCGTTGAATCATGGGGAAGCACGAAAGGCTTCGGCGAGAAGATTGATTGGATCCATGCTTATCTTTATAAAATCGCACAGGAACGTGTGGAGAGGTTTGACTACTGGTTTAAACCTCCGGAGGGTGAACAACGCCTTGTTGAGCTATCGCGTTTTCGGGTCGGTGTGTTCGGCGAAGGAAAAATTCAAGAGTATAAGCGGCTTGATGCAAATCAGGTGATGGATTTTGACACGGATATTGAATTGCCGAATATGAAGCGGCAAATAAAGTTCATTATTACGACTAATGATCCTACTACGCTGCCCGGCAAGTATATCACCGAACAACTGGATAAGTCCCTGCGTGCAGCTATTGAAGCGAAATGGAGGCACGACGCATCAGCAGCCATCGGCGTGCGGGCACGCTGGAAGCCGGAGTTATTTGCCAATGCTGTCTGGTCGCCTGAATGGAAAAGAGGAAACTGGCTGTTGTACCCGCAGCAGAAATTTTATTGGGAAAGTGGGAGTGGTATTGGCGAGATATCAACGCTGGTTTTTGACCACTGGATAAACCGCTGGAACACGCGATTTTCAACATCAATTAAGTGGAGCGAGCAGGATAGAGATGATGATCACCGGACCGAACGAAAAGATGTGGGGTTTCGCTGGTCGGAAGTGTTTATATTCAACCATGCAAAGGAATTGCTGGACGAGAGGCAACTTGGCCGTCTAGTCTCAGGTTACGACGTGGCACGAGGCTGGGGAATTCGGCTTGCTGCATTCGGCGGGTTCCACGTTGTTGACGAATATCGGGCCGGAATATTCTATCGGCGGCCATTGCGAAAAAAATGGATGTATTTATTGGTTGAGCCCGGCATTAACTGGAGCAATGTAAATAACTGGAATCGTGAGTGGACGATTAAATGCGGTATTGAGATGTTGTTCTGGGGCAAAAAAGAACGTTAAGCAGAACCTGGAAATTAGTCCGCAAGGGTGAAGGATCTGCTTAAAGAGGTTTCGGCGAGGTAAGATATGACAATGACGATCAAATGGGTGGGGATAATAATAGGGGCCTTGGTAGTCCTGATAATTTTGATGCTTATCGTTGTTCCATTCTTCTTTGACATACAAAAATATAAGCCTAGGATCGAGCAGGAGATAACCAAGGCTACAGGTCGTCCATTTATCATAGGTGGCGACTTAAAGCTCTCATTATTCCCATGGGCAGGCCTGGCCTTTTCCGACCTCCATTTGGGAAATCCTGATGGTTTTTCCGAAAAAGATCTCTTATCCATCAAATCCTTTGATGTGAAGGTTAAATTCCTGCCGCTTCTATCAAAAGATATTCAGGTCAAGCGGTTTGTGATAGTCGGTCTCAAGATTACCCTTGAAAAGACAAAAGACGCCAAGGCTAACTGGCAAGGAATGGGCAAAAAAGGATCGACAGGCGCTCCAGTGGAGGAAGAGAAAAAGGCTCGGGAAGGTTCACGGGGCGCCATGGGTAATTTGCCGATCAAGGGCCTTACAGTGGCGGAATTCGCCGTAAGGGAAGGGGAGATTCTTTATATCGACCACGCCTCTAATACACGCAAGGAGGTCAAGGATCTTAACATTGAGCTTAATGATCTCTCTCTCGAAGAACCTTTTAAACTCTTTATCTCAGCAGATATCGAAGGAAAACCTGTTTCCATTGAAGGAGAGGTGGGCCCACTGGGCAAGGAACTTGGAAAAGGGACAATGATGGTCGATCTTGCTGTAAAGGCCATGAATACGCTCTCCATGGACATTGAAGGATCAGTGACCGATGTCGCAAGCAGGCCTCATTTCGATCTTGATATTAATACGGAAAAATTTTCGCCAAGAGACCTCATGAAGGGGTTGCTCCCTGATTTTGGCCTTAAGACCAAAGATCCGGCTGTATTGACCGCCATGTCCACCCGCATGAAGATAAAAGGCACAACCAGAAATATTGAGATTTCGGATGGAACAATTGAACTGGATCAATCCAAGATGACCTTCTCAGCCATAGCAAAAGATTTTAAAAAACCGGACCTTGCCTTTAAAATGAACCTCGATAGACTGGACATGGACCGTTATCTCCCGCCCGCTGAGGAAAAGAAGGCTGAAGGAAAACCTGAAAAGCAGACCAAGACAGGATATGGGCCTTTGAGAAAGATGGTACTGGATGGCGCGATTAATATCGGCGAACTCGATATAAAAGGGTCTCATATCAAAGATATACAGTTAAGACTAAAGGGTCAGAACGGCATCCTTAATTTGGAACACTTTTCCCTTAAAACCTATGAAGGCAATATGACAGGAGTTGCCGTCCTGGATTTTAGGGGGGATGTCCCTGTGACACAGGCAAAGCTGGAGGTCAAGGAGGTTCAGGTAAGAAGGCTTATCTCTGATTTCATGAAAAAAGATATCCTGGAGGGAAAGGCCACTGCCTCTATTAATCTATCCATGTCCGGCGACAATGCAGCACTGATTAAAAAGACTCTGGACGGCAAGGGGGAAATACAGTTCAAAAATGGGGCCATTGTGGGCATAAATCTTTCAGGGATGGTCAACAATCTCAAGGCAGCCTTCGGTCTGGCACAGCCTGGTGAAAGCAAGGACAGGACGGATTTTTCAGAGTTCATTATCCCCTTTGAAATAAATGATGGGATTGTAAACACTCAAAAGACAACCCTTGTCTCGCCGGTTTTGAGGATCCTTGCAAAAGGGAATGCCGATCTCTCAAAAGAGATGCTTGATTTCAGGATAGAACCTACCTTTGTTGCAACACTCAAGGGCCAGGGAGACACCAAGGAAAGAAGCGGGGTTACTGTGCCTGTGCTTGTAACAGGTTCCTTTACGGATCCTAAATTCAGCCCGGACCTCACTGGAATGCTTAAAAAAGGTATTGAAAAGGGAGTTGAGAAACTGATCAAGGGCAGGACGGGAGGGGATACTATCAAAGGTCTTTTAAAAGGCATCATGGGGGAATAGATATCCCTTAATTGATTCAGCAGTACCATGGTGATTTATATAGCCCACGGGGATATTATTGAAATCGGAAAAGTGCCCGTAGTCTTCTGTGAAGGCGGAAAAACTTGTGAAGATCTCGAATTGCGCATAAATACATGAAAATGCATATCTGTTCTGGTAACTAACATGTCTCGAAAATCAATGATAATGCTTGGAATGATTGTAGGTTCCTTTGCAGGAGGATATATTCCCTCTCTAGTGGGGGCTGATTCATTTTCTCTAACCTCATTGCTCGGAAGTATCATTGGCGGAATACTCGGCATATGGATAGGATACTCGCTAACCCGATAGAAAAGGGACAAGGGGTCTTAAAAATTGTGTTTCATACTTGGCTATTTTTACCTTATAATTAAGAGCATCCCTAAGTGAGTTGATCGATGATGTCGATAAGAAGGATTCAAAGGGTCAAGGGTTCGAGTGAAATATCAATTTTTCACATCTAAATAGGAGAAGAATATATAATTATAAAGCGTAAATAAATACCAGATGAAGACAAGCGTCTTGAGATAGGTATTGGATCCGGTTTCAAGCCTCTTAAAGCAAAAACAGGGATGTGTCGTTGTGAGGCCTCAAGGATAAGGAATTAATGAGCGTAAAAATAATACATGCTGTTATAGAAACCTGCAAGAGCATGACAGTTATCATCATTGTTATCGTTATAGTCCTTTATACAGTGACAGGATTCTTTTTATTACCCTTCTTAATCGAACGCTACCTTCCCCCGATGCTCAGTCAACGCCTTAACAGTGATGTATCCCTGCAGGACGTGAAGATCAACCCGTTTAAGCTGACATTGGAGGCCGTGGGATTTCAGATCAACGAACCTTCCGGCCGGGCTATCGCCGGGCTCCAGCGATTATACGTCGATTTTCAACTAAGCAGTCTTTTCCGGTGGGCGCTGACCTTCGCGGACGTGAAAGTGGATGCCCCGTCTATAAATATTGTTATTGATCTGGATGGAAAGCTTAACCTGGCTCGTTTGGCAGGTCAGGACAAAACAGGTCAGGACGCTGCCTCACCAGCCGAAGAAGCAAGCCGACCGCTGAGGATCCTGCTGCGTAATATCGAAATCAACCAGGGGCGTATCGATGTGACCGATAATCGCCAGCCGATACCGGCAAGTGTGTCCCTCTTCCCCCTAAATATCCAGATGGCTGACATCTCTACCCTGCCGGAACGCCAAGGCACCTACACATTAACGGCCACGAGCACGGATGGTGCAACCTTGCAGGGGTCAGGACGGATTTCCCTGCATCCATTGCGGTCTGAAGGCAACGTGGGATTTAAACAGATACCGTTTACAACCCCATGGAAATTTGTTCGCTCCCAACTGAATATTGCCCCTCCGGAGGGCATTATAAACCTGGAGACCCGCTACCTTCTCGATTTCAGGAAAGAGACGCCGATCCTTACATTGGATGATCTCATCGTGCGGGTCATGGATGTCGGGCTTCAGATCGAAGGAGCGGAAGGGGCATTCCTGAACCTGCCGGAAATAAATGTAGATATAGGGAATCTGGATATTTATCAGCACAGGATAGATGAATGCCGTCTCGATTTTAAGGGCGGCGATCTGGAACTGGTGATGGACAAGGATGGGATTTTAAATATGCAGCGGCTCATAAAAAAGGAGAAAGAAACCTCATCGTCTTCGTCGGCGGATTCGGGCGGAGGAAAGTCTCCCTGGTCCATCAACATCCCTAAGATAAGCCTGGAAGGCCTGGCCGTCAATTACACGGATCAAGGCAAGGCGCAGGCTGTCTCATATTCCACTGATGACGTCCGACTTGCGTTAAAGGCGGCCATCACTATAAGTTCGCCAGGGACGCAGGTACGATTTAACGACCTTAACTTGGCCCTTCAGAATATAGCACTGGGATTTCGCGATGCATCCCAACCGGCATTTCAGGTAGGCAACCTGACAGTATCAGGCGGCGCCTTTGACTTAGAGGCGAGGTCTGTTTCCGTATCACGCCTGGAACTGACGGAAGGCATGGTTGATCTGATACGGGGAAAGGACAGTACGATCAATTTGAGTCGTATGTTTGTCTCACAAACCCCCAGTCAGGAGACATCCGATAAGGCACAGAAAGAAAAGAGTGACCCATGGAAATTTGCTGTTGAAACAATTTCGCTTTCAGGATTCAAGACCCGAGTTACTGATTTGACAGTAAATCCTGACAATCCGCTGATTGAACTGGAGAATATCCGCCTGACCGCGTCACGTTTTGACGGAAAATCTCCATTTCCATTTGAGATAGGTCTGGATGTGGTTCAAGGCGGCGGATTGTCGGCATTAGGAAAGTTTGATCCGTCCAGCGCAGCAATGGAGTCCAAGGTTACAGTAAAAGACCTTGGCCTTTCCATCCTGCAGCCCTATCTATCCCAGAAGACCGACTTAACCTTAAACTCCGGGCTTTTTTCCATGATAGGCATATTCAATCGTAGCGCAAAAGGAGAGATGGCATACCAGGGAGAGGTCGGAATTGCAGACCTGCAGATTATTGAGAACAGCACAATGGATATCCTGCTGGGATGGGAGCAGCTTAAGACCTCTGATCTCCGTCTCAACCTTAATCCGAACGGGCTTGAAATTGACACACTGAAGCTGACCGGGTTGGAGGGAAAATTTATCATCTCTGAAGATAAGAAGGTCAATGTGGTGGAGGCGTTTAGATCCAAAGAAAAACCTTCAACCGAACACCAGCCGGAGGAACCCGCTACGGAAGAGGCAAGGGCGACCTTTCCTGTCAGGATCAGCAAATTGAGCCTGGACAAAGGCATATTGGATTTTGCCGATCTGAGTCTAAGGCCGCAATTTGCCACCAAGATCCATGAACTCAGCGGGGCGATAGTCAGCATCTCGTCATTACCAGGAGCACGGACCCAGGTAGAGCTGAATGGCCGCGTGGATGAATACGGAAGCAGCAGGATAACAGGGGAAATAAACACCTTTGATCCGAAACAGTTTACAGATATCTCCGTGGTCTTCCGCAACGTGGATATGACAAACCTGACACCCTATTCAGGCAAGTTTGCAGGCTACAAGATTGACTCGGGCAGGCTATCCCTGAACCTGCAATACAAGGTTGAAAACAGCCAGCTGCTGGGTAAAAACAAGATCGTCATAGATACCCTGATACTGGGAGAAAAGGTGGAAAGCCCCGATGCCGTTAAACTGCCCCTGCGTCTTGCCATTGCCCTGCTGAAAGATGCAAATGGTGTCATAGATATTGATCTTCCGGTGAGCGGCAATCTGGATGACCCTGAATTCCGGTACGGTCCCCTTATCTGGAAGGCCCTGGTCAACCTACTGACCAAGATCGTTACATCTCCCTTCAAGTTACTCGGTTCATTGTTCGGCGGCGGTGAAGATCTCATGGACTCCGTGAGTTTTGACCCCGGCAAAGGCGATGTTCCCCCGCCAGAAGAGGAAAAGCTGGTCAGACTCCTTGAAGCGCTGCGTCAACGACCGCAGCTCAAACTCGTCATTACAGGAAAATATAACAGCGATAGCGATGGGCAGGTAATCAGAGAACTTCAGGTCCGACGTGCAATTGCGGAGAGATCCGGGACAGTGCTGGAACCTGGAGAGGACCCTGGACCTGTGGATTTCAATAATTCTAAGGCCCAGCAGGGACTGGCGGCCCTCTTTGTTGAACGTTACGGTCAGGAGGCCTACGATGCCCTGGCCGCTGAAGTGACCCCGTCAGACAAATCGGCAGATTCCAAACAGGCCTTTGCAGACCCGGGTGCGCTTGGCAGACTCCTGTTTAACAATCTTGTTGAACGCGAGCAGGTGGACCCCGCCACGTTGAAACAACTCGCAGATGACAGGGCCCAGGCTATAAGAGAATTGTTGACCGGTCCGGATGGGGTCGCAGCCGAACGGGTCATTATCAGGCCTTCTGAAAGCGCCAAGTCCGGCGATCAGATATCATCTAAACTTGATCTGGATGCTGAATAATGAAAGGATTAGAGGTAAGAATAATGAAAAATCTCCATAAAGTTTTATGCATCATGACCATTATCACCGCATGCCTCTTTTTTGTCCCTCTTACACATGCAGGTTGGGCAGATTTTCTGAAAGAGGTTCAAAGGAGGAACAAAAGATTCGTAAAGACCCCGCGGCGCGAGTGACCGACCTGCTTAAAGAGGTATTCGGTACAAAGTGATTTATTCCAGCACATGGATATTTTTTCTTTTACTGATAGCCTTGAGAAAATCAGGCCAGACCGATATGCTCACCTCGCCAATGTGGGCTGCCCTGAGCAGATACATAAATGTCCGTGACTGACCGATACCGCCACCAATACTTAAGGGGATTTCATCGTTGAGTATCGCCTGGTGGTAGGGTAACTGCAGAAAATGTTCCTGTCCTGCCTCCTTTAGCTGCTGCACCATACTCTCTTTGGTCACCCGGATTCCCATGGATGTCAGTTCATGCCGACGCCTGGTCACGGGATTCCAGACCAGGATATCGCCGTTGAGTCCATGAAACTGTTTTCCGTTTTTCTTGATCGTGGGGGTGATCCAGTCATCATAATCCGCAGCCCTCATCTCGTGAGGATAGCCGTCTTCCAGCACGTATCCAATGCCGATGATAAAGATCGCGGGAGATACCTCCTGGACCATTCTGGTCTCACGCTGCTTGCGGGTGAGGTCCGGGTATCGTTCGAGAATCTCCTCCGCGTGAAAGAATTCCAGCTTTTTAGGAATTTCCGGGTACTTATCAATATTGAGTTCGGGAAAGTCCTTCATCACCATCCGGCCTGCTTCATAGATGACCGCCCAGATCTTTTCGACGATGTCCCGGAGAAATTCCAGATTACGCATATCCTTTGTGATGACGCGTTCCCAGTCCCATTGATCAACGTAGGCGCTATGGTCATGGTCCAGGAAGTAGTCTTTTCGGACGGCCCTCATGTCTGTGCAGATGCCTTCGCCTACTTTACAGCCGAACTGCTTCAGGGCCATTCGTTTCCATTTTGTGGCCGCCTGGACCACCTGTGACTCAATCCGTTTCTCGAGCCCAAGCCCGCATGGGAACTCGATGGGCGTGCGTGAACCGTCCCGGTCAAGGTAGTCATTGACACCGCTCTCCTTGGTCACGATGAGGGGGACCTGAACCATAAAAAGGTTGAGTTCCTTACAGAGGTTTTCCTCAATAAAATTCTTGATCTTAAAAAGGGCCTTCATCCTGTCCTTGGGTCCCAACAATGCCTCATAGTCGTGCGGGAGGATTTTATCCACCTCTTCGTAAGTGCTGATGCCAGGACCTGCCAAATCCGCTTTTTTATCAACCATTCTTTCTCTCCATTCTCATAATTGATGAATAATATTATAAAGGTGCTTACCTATCAGTCTTTATATATCCGGACCCATAAACATTTTCAAATAATTACGTTAAACAGGTAACTCTTTTGTGGATAGCAGGAACCACCCGCCAAAACCAATGAGAAAAATACCGCACACACGTATCATCATTTGATAACTCTTGTCTTTAAGAAAGGTTTTTCCCCTGCTAATTCCAAATGAAACCACACTGTACCAGGCAAAATCAGCGCTAATGTGCCCCAAAAAAAAGAATATTACACCTGCGAGACCAAATTTTATTACAGACATAAGATAAGCCAGCC
>CAVZMS010000055.1:0-55739 GCA_963776085.1 uncultured delta proteobacterium | reverse complement strand
TCCCTCCGCTATGGCAATCATAACCGGTAATATTTGTTGCGCATTAGCCTATGAAGCCTTAGTTGAGAGTGGATTTCAAGCGGATAAAATCTTACAGGTTCTGGAAATGATGTATGATATAATAAAGTTTACCGCTGTTGGACAGTTGCTGGATATTGTTAAAGCAACCAGCAGAAAGGCGACGGAGGAAGATGTATTACGAATACACTATTTGAAAACCGCTAAATATTCTGTGGAAGGTCCGCTTTGTGTAGGAGCAATTTTAAAGGGAACAACCCTGAGTGTTTTGGATTCATTATCAAGATATGCTATTCCCGTGGGCATGGCTTTCCAAATCCACGATGATATATTGGGGATTTTTGGAACGGAGGAACAGGTGGGTAAATCTATTGCTTCAGATACAAAGGAAGGCAAGCAGACATTATTAACGGTTAAAGCCTTTGAAAATGCATCGCCTTCTCAAAAGGAAAGGTTAGAATACTTTATCGGTAACCCTGATATTACCAAAGCAGATATAGAGGAAGTTAAGAGTATTATTGAGGAGACCGGTGCCCTTGAGTATTCCAGAATGAAAGAAATCTCTTTGAGTGAAGAGGGGAAGAAAGCTTTGCTCGATACGCCCATACGAGAAGACATTAAAGACATCTTGCTGGGAACGGCAGATTTACTTATTGAAAGGGAATATTAACCTTTCTACTTCTAGTTAGGACAATCTCACTTAAGATTGACTCATGTATATATGTCTAGGCTTCAACTTTGGGCGCCTCTTTCTCAAGCACTTCAGCTAAAGCATCATAGCCCTTATTCCCGAATTCAGTTACTTGCCAGGTGACAAGCTGTGCATAGGAATGCCCTTTTGTTTTTAGCCAATCCTTATGTTTTTTATCAGTTTGGCCCAAATAATGCCGGGCCAAATCATGAGGTTCAGGACTAATTTTGCGACAACATGGACAACGGTAACTAATAGCCATTTATGGTCTCCTCTTTATTCATCTCATCTCTTTGTGAGTTTCTTTTCTTTTTCCTCTTTCTCGCGAATAGCTTTCAAAACCTTCTCCGGCTTTAAAACATTACTATTAAATTCCGCTCCCGTCACATGATAGATAGCGTTTGCTATTGCAGGGGGGGTAGGAGCGACGGCGCCTTCAGCAGACTCCTTAGCCCCAAACGGCCCTTCAGGATCATAAGTAAGAACTTCATGCAGCTCAATCTGTGGCATGTCCCGGGTCCTAATAACCTTATAATCTGCAAAGGATGGGTTAAGTATCAAACCATTATCAGTGGGCTGCTCTTCACACAGGCCCCATCCCATCCCCAATATGAATAGACCCCTCTACCTGACCCCGAACCCCTAAGGGATTTATGGGCTGGCCGCAATCATGTGCTACAATGATATCCTTAACTTCAACCTGACCTGTTTCTCTGTCAACCTTTACCCTAGATCGCCATACTTCCGAAGGCCCAGGCAGGCGTCACCATGCCCTTCCTATGAGGGGTATAGTGGCCTATGCCTATGAGTGGTTGACCATCGTTTTCTTTTATAGCATCTTTCACGATTTCATAATATGAGAACCCTCTCTCCGGGCGTATTGCAAGGTATATCCGTTTATTCTTAGCCTCTAAGTCATAGACGATATTCTCGCCTAACTTCATCTGGGCAACCCTTATGAGTATCTTCTTTACTTCAGCTGCTGCTGCTTTAATTGCATTGCCGTTCATCATCGTTTCTCGGCTGGCCCAGGCGCCGAGATCGACAGGAGTGGTTGCGCGTATCGGCAGGATGTAACCTGATGTCCTCAATGCCTATGCCCAGTTCCTCGGCGCAAATCATAACGGATACGGTATTGGTGCCTTGGCCGATGTCTGATGCCTGGGTAAAAAGGTCAACCGTGCCGTCAATATTTACCTTTACCATAGCCCCTGAGAAGGCATAAGGAGTGTCAATCCAGTTGAAAATACCGCCGCACTGATAGGTAAAGGTAGCAACTCCCACCCCTTCATCTTTAGAAAGGTCAGTCCACTTTTCCTTGATTCTTTTCTCCACCTTATCAATGCATTCTAAAAGGCCGCAGCTTCCCACCTTGTATTGACCGGGAGCCTCGTAACCGGATGTCATGGCATTCTTGCGCCGGATTTCTATTGGGTCAATCCCCAGGTCATGAGCCGCCCTATCCAATTGGGTTTCGAAGGCAAATCCTGCCTCAGTGGCTCCGAATGACCGCACTGATGTAGCCCACATCTTGTTGGTATAAGTCCTAAACCCGTCGTATCTATAATTGGGTATCTTATAAGGGAAGCTTGCGTAGGTGCCCGTAAGATATAGAGTGGTAGCGCCCAACGCGGTATAAGCGCCTCCATCGGTAATGAGCTTGACTTCTCTAGCCATTATTGTGCCGTCTTTTTTAAGCCCAATCTTTACCGCCATATGCATGGCTGTGCGACGCTCCGTGGCAGGTGAATTCCTCTTCCCTGGTAAAAACTATCTTTACCGGCCTTCCTGTTTTCATAGAAAGAAGGGCGGCATTGACCGAGTCGGGCATGGTCGAATTTTTCCCGCCGAAGCCGCCTCCAACATGCGGCTTTATTACCCTTATGTCGCCTTCTCTCATCTTCAGGGCGTCAGCTAAGCCCAGCTGAAGATAATATGGAGATTGGGTAGAAGACCATACTGTTAACCTGCCAGTACCCTTATCATAGCTCGCCAGAGAATTATGCACCTCCGTAGGAGCCGGGGCTTGGTTTCCATAGATAAACCTGTCCTCTCGTACATAATCAGAATTTTTAAAGCCCTCGTCTACATCGCCCCATTCAATATGGCGTGTGTTATTTATATTGTTATCACAATCATCGTGAACTAAGGGCGCATCGTCTTTTATGGCTTCCATAGGTTCGAATACAGCCGGTAGCAGTTCATACTCTACATTGATTAAATCCAGGGCCTTCTCAGCAATCTCTTCGCTGACGGCAGCCACCGCCGCTACCGGGTCCCCTATAAAACGAACCTTGGTCGTAGCCAGAGCTTCCTGATCACAAAGCTCAGGGAAGCGCCGCCACAGACCATATTTGCCTCCAGGGGTATCCTTTCCCGTGATAACCGCTTTTACCCCCGGCAGCTTCTCTGCCTCACTGGTGTCAATGCTGATAATCCTGGCATGTGGATATGGACTTCTTAAAAGTTTGCCATAAAGCATGTTGGGTAAAGTCATGTCAAAGGTGTATACTGCCTCCCCGGAAACCTTTGCCGGCCCATCCACATTTTTTGTCGGTTTGCCTATTATTGAATATTCGCTCATTTTGCCTTCTCCTGTGACTTTTGCGCCTGCAATCTTCCTGCTGCATCTCGTATGGCTTCATTTATCATATTGTACCCTGTACAGCGGCATAGATGGCCATCCATTGCCATCTGGATCTCCTCCCTTGTTGGGTTGGGATTCTCCTTCAATAGCGCATTAGATGCCATAATCTGTCCTGAGGTGCAAAATCCGCATTGGAAGGCCCAGTTATCAATAAAAGCCTGCTGAATCGGATGTAATTCCGGCACCATTTGCCATGCCTTCAATGGTCAAGACCTCTTTCCCGTTTGCCTGCATAGCAAGTACGGAGCAGGATTTGACCGCCTTTCCGTCAATATTAACAGTACAAACACAACAACAGCCTTCATCACAAGCCTATGGGTTCCCTTTAACCCTAACTCATCTCTCAAGACCTGAACTAAAAGAAGCTTAGGCTCTATCCAGATATCGTAAGGATTCCCATTCACTATAAACTTCAACTGTTTCTTCACAGCTAACCTCCTTGTCTTAATGAAATGAAATTAAGCCTTCTTAGCTCTGGCTAAGGCTTCGCTCCCCACCCGCTTTACCAGGACCTTTACCAATTCTCTTCTGTATTCCTCCGATGCTTGAATATCTGCGGTGGGACTAGCCTCCTCCGAAGCTGCCTGACCTGCCTCAGCAAGCAGGGCGTCGCTGATCTTTTTACCCTTTAGAATATCCTCGGCCTTTTTTGCCCTCATAGGGGCAGGGGCCACGCCGCCAAGGGCTATTCTGACATCACTACATGTCTTCTTATTTTCATCAAGGGTAATTGACATCGCAACTGATGCGAGGGCGAGATCCCCTATTATCTGGTTAAATTTAGTGAATTTAACGCCGGTATTAGGCGGCAGAGTCCGCACCTGAATCTCAGTAAGCAGTTCATCGTGTTGGAGTACTGTCTCATAAAAGTCCAAAGTAAAATCTTCAGCATCCACGGTTCTCTCTCCACTTAAGCCGGTCATCTTTATCTTTGCATTCAGGGCAATCAGTACTGGAGCCGGGTCTCCACACGGGTCAGCATGGGCAATATCGCCGCCTATGGTACCCCAGTTCCGGGTTTCCACATTGGATAAATTTTGTTCCATCTCAGATAATACGCTGAACTCTTTTTGGATAACCGGTGATTTCTCGACAGATCGATGAGTGGTTAAGGCCCCAATTTTTAGACCTTCTTTTTTATCGAATTTAATGTAATCCAGATCCGATATGCCTTTAATATCAATTAGATATTTAGGCGTAATTAACCTTTGCCTCATCATGATGAGTAAAGATTGTCCCCCGGCAATTACTTTACGTTCCTCCTCATCATATTGAGAAAGCAACGTCAGAGCTTCCTCAAGTGTTTTAGGGGCAAAGTACTCGAAATCAAAGATGATATTCTTCATTACAGGTTGAACCTCCCTGATGTAATAGTTTTCATCACTTTAAGCCTTCGTTTCTACTTAAGCTTATATGCCTATCCTATATACTCTGTACTTCGGCCAGTTTTTTCTGTAAGTTATTGGTGAACTCTGCGCTTGTACTATCGACTTTGGCTCGCATTATTCTTTCACCGAAGGTAGACAATCGCCCCACCAGGCTTACATTGGCTTTGTAGGATACCTCTACCTCATCTTTGGCCACCTCTGTCAGGTTTACTATACTTTCCTGGGTAAAGGTGCCCAAACCGCCGAGAGCAGAGCCCCGTCCTATCGCTTTAAGGTGTTTGGGCGGCTCAACCTCGGCGAAGGTTTGGGTAAACTGGAGCTTGACGCTGATGGGCCCTACCTTCTGCTTGATGATGCCCTCCCAGGTCTTGTCATCAATGGCCACCATCTTTTCTGCGCCGGGAATACACGAAACCAGTGTTCCCGGCTCGAGCAGGAAGTCCCATACCTTCTGAATAGGCGCTTTTAAGGTGAATTTTCCTTCAATAAGCATTTTTATAACTCCTCCTCTCTTTCTTTAGTGATTATGGCTTACAAGTCTATAGCATTTCTTGGTTTAATATGGGGTGTCTCAAATTTATGATTGCGGCTTGGCCCCGGGGTGGGAGGAGCAATGGTATCAGAAACCTCTCCCGGTTTACACAGGTAACCCCGGTAACTATCGCGGAAGCATATATAGTAGTGTCTACCTCTGTATAAGGCGCATTCCCTGCACAGGTTGCCGGAGAAGACACATAACATCTTTGTTTTAGCCACTGACCGTTTCCTCCACTTCTATTCGATTACAGCAATGAAATAATCCCATTACGACTATATGTCAACAGGACTTGGGTTTTTTGGTTGCTTCAGGCCCTTCCCAATCCTTCATTGGCTCAGCCAATCTGCACGCTCTACATACGATGTTACTGACTGGTAAGTAACGTTACAAATTAAAAAATAATCACCCGATTTTGTCAAGACTTTTCAAACCTAGATACCCGGCTGCGACATTCGACTTCTTCACATATCCACTCTCAAGGAAATTCAGATGAATCTGTCTGCTATCTGCGACGGCGTGAGGCTGCCATCGGGACTATACCAGCGGTATGAAACACCTGGGATTAAAAGAGCCCCGGACCAAAGTCCGTGGCTCTTTTTATAATCTACTTGGGCAGATCGTCCGGTGATTCCCAGTCCTTCATATCATGCATCCAGGGCGCCCGTTCCACGAAGACATCGTGGGCAAGAGGAACCGGCGGATGCGACATCCATTTGGGATCAAACTCGTTCTTCACCTTCAGCATATATTTATGGTAATTGGGACCGTATTTCGGACCGGTCAGATACATCGGCTGATGGGGGCCCAGTAAAGAGGTATAGAAACGATGATCGATGTTCATCTTGGATGTGTCCAGATAGAACTGGTCCACCTTGTCCGTGTCATCATCCTGATCCCAGTAAATCAGAAATTCCGAGTAGCCCTGGTGACCCAGCTCGAAGCTCTGGAACCAGCCGGGATCGCCGTAATCAGGCATCAGGGGCGGCGTGTATTTCTTCTTCAGGTCCGCGTAGACAGGCCCGTGCTCCGTTGCCTGGGACAGTGTCTCGATAACATAATCCACTGAGACATACCCTCCGCACATGAGCCACATGCCGGCCGAGTCGGCGTTCTTGATCCAGGATTCATCGGAAGGCTTGGTGCGATGGGCCTCTCCGCCGACTTCCTTCATGATGTCCTCAAGGACCCGCTCGTCATATTCCATCTGTTCCTCTGAGGTGTAGCCGATCAGAAGGACCCGGACGATAAAGAAGTTGGCAACGCGTCTTCTCGTTCTCCTTGCCCCACAGCTCCCAGAAATGCTCCTTGTCCTCCGCCTTGGCAATAGACCGCCAGAACAGGGGCACCTTGGTCACGGCCCCGGCTATCTCTGCCTTGCCTATCTCAAACATGGCCTTTACCTGGGCCTCCTTGGAAGGCACGACGATAATTGATCCACTTTACCCGTTTCTCAGGCAAGGCGAGGGCGGTATTGGGCGTAATGCCTGTAGGTTCCAGGCGTTCGGGCTGGAACGGAAGGGTCTTGATGGCCATCCGGGTGACTATCCCCAGACAGCCGCGCACGCCGGTATACCCCCTGAGAAGACCTCTTAGGTCCGGTCCCGGGCACTCCCCCCAGAAGGGATCGTCGCCCGTGGCAAGAGATCCGGTCTTGAGCAACTCACCGTCAGGCAGGACCACCTCCGTGCCCAGGATGCGGCGGTGAGGAAGGCCTATGCGGTGGCTGAGCGGAGACCACCCGTCTCCGATCAGGTTGGCGATGGCCGAGGCCTGGGCGCCGCCGCCACCGATTACCACGTATGCCCCGTGATCCATACATTCCTGCTGGATCGGCGAATAGATCATGCCGGGACCCACATCAATAAAGAAGTGCTTCTCATCGATGAAGAAATCATTCATGCGCTTCAGATCGATCAGAAGGGCGTCCTCGACATGGGGATGGGATCTCGGCCCGTAAAATCCGGTGCTGTAAGGCACATAAGGGATGTCATTGCGGTAACAGACCTTGACTATCTTCTGGACCTCTTCCGTGGTGCGGGGCATAATGACGCAGCCCGGGATAGTGGTCATCACGCGTTCATAGCCCAGACCGCTTTCATAACCTCCCGGACCGCTCCTGTAAGACTCGCAGATAACGGGATCATCGGAGATATATCCGGGCCCTACAATGGATTCCAGTACATTATAAATTTCTTTGGATATCGCCATAGTATTCCTCCTTAATCCTAACCTTTAATGGATGCGCAAATGACTTCCGAGATATCCAGGACCTGCACATCATCGCCGTTTTCTTTGACGACCTGGGTGAAATTGTTTTTACACATGGGACATGCCGTCACCAGCGTCTCCGCCCCGACCTCCTTGATCTCTTCCAGCCGATGGTTCGCCGAAAACTCTGCAAATTCAGGAAAGGCCTCCTTTGTCCCACGGCCCGCGCCGCAGCAGTAGGCGTTTTCCCTGATCCTCTTCATCTCCACCAGGTTCACGCCGGGTATTGCCTTAAGGATATCCCTCGGCTGGGAATAAATCCCGTTGGTTGCCCGGCGCCTCTTGAGCCTTGGCTCCACGCAGCCCATCCAGCCGCGCTTTCCCTTCCACGGCGTCCATGGTTCGCTTAAACGGCTGAGGCTGCAGGCGTCATGGTAGGTCACACGCGATTCAAACGGCTTTTTCATCTTGAGCTTGCCGGCCTTGATCATCTCATCGACATACTCAACCAGATGAAGGACCTTGAACCCGAGTTCTTCCGTGGGGATATTGAGGAGTTTGGGATAATCCACCTTCCACATCCTGTAGCCCTCGGCGCAACTGGTGATAAGGGTCTTGGCGCCGGTCTTCCTCATCTCTTCCACGTTTCTCTGGGCCAGTGCACGTGGCCTCATCGACCATGCCCACGGAGAAAAGGATATTGCCGCAGCACCACTCATCCGGCAGCAGCATGAATTCCGTTCCGGCGGCCTTGAATATCTTGACGGTGATTGAGCGATCTCCTTGTTCACATAGGAGGCGTAGCAGCCGGCAAAATAGACCATATCGGCCTTTTTGGAGGGGGTGATTCCCTTTGGAATCCATCGCCGTCCGATCCTTGTGAGGCGCCCCGAAACAGTTATGTTTCTTGATTATGTTGTCAGCGACCTTCTTGTGGGCGGGCATAGGGCCTACGCCGTCTTTCACGGCCTTCACCCTGAGCGATTCAAGGGTCAGCTCGACCTCCAGATCAAGGTTCCGCTTGCATCCCGCGTCGCATGCCCCGCACAGGGTGCAGGCATAGATGATCTCAAGGGCCTTTTCATTCCAGCCAAGCACGCCCTCTGCCATGGCATGGCCGATCCGCATCTTTCCATATGCCCCGTATGCGTCAAACTCGTACATGGTCGCGCTCGGGCATCTTGTCATGAACCTCGCGCCCGGCATATAGGTATGATCCACCCATGTGCAACCCTTGCACTTGATGCAACGGCTCATGTCATATACAAAATTCTGGATATCGTTTATATCCAGAGCTATATCCGCCTTTGGTTTGTAGTATCTTACTTTTAGTTTCTTAGCCATTCTCTCTCCCTCCTTAGAAGCACAAGTTGCCGGGATTCATAATGTTATTCGGATCAAAAACCTTCTTCAGCCTCTTGAGCGCGCCTGGCGTAGCCCGCTGCCTTTTCATAAACGATAGAGGCCAGATCCCCGTAGGGCCTTGTAAACACCGCGCCCTCAGCGAGGAGCGCCTTTGCCGCGTCATTGTAAAGTGCGGCCACCATGGCCGTCTCTTCCGGGTCCTCAGGATCATAGAAGAAATTGAACTCCGGCCTCATGGCCCTGTTGTGTTCAATCGGCTGGAGATACATCCCGATTTCACTGATCGGGTAGCCGTACTGCGCGGCTATCTCTTCCACTATTGCCATGAATGATGAAACAAGATTGGGTCTGGTATGGAAGAAGAGGCTCTGGCACGCGCCCCTGACGCTGTTTTTCCAATAGGGCACATCCGACGGCCAGGGGTTGCGCAGGATGGGCAGAAGCCTTTTTCTCAGGCCCGGGAAGCCCGGGAGGTTCTCGCCCAGCTGCAGGTCAGGAAATTCATTCTTAATTACCTGGGCCAGGAACTTCTCTTCGTAGGCGATCTTTTCTTCAGGACGTCTCAAGAGGCCGCTGATAACCAGGATCAGGGTCCAGGGCGGCAGCTCGGCCGCCAGTCTTTCAAAATCATCAGGCCATTCCTCCGCCAGGATTGCCGCGAGATCCACATTGTTCAAAAGCAGGACCTCCTGGCCGATCCTCCTGGGCAGTATTCGATACAGGAAATCGATGCCGTAATCGAGATCCGTAAGCGGCGCAAAGAGTATCTTATCCATCCTTGGGATGGATTCTATCTTCAGGTTGGTCCATGTAACCACGCCCATTGTCCCCTGGGCGCACTGGAAAAACCTGTAAAAATCAAGACCGGGCCCTGAAGGATTGCCGCCCTTTGACATGGAATCAGGATAGCCGTTCACGCTCGCGGAACCCATCCTGAATATCTCGCCGGTGGGCCATACCACCTCCAT
This sequence comes from uncultured delta proteobacterium, assembly GCA_963776085.1. Classification (GTDB taxonomy): domain Bacteria; phylum Desulfobacterota; class DSM-4660; order Desulfatiglandales; family HGW-15; genus CAVZMS01. Next base: position 45,916 of record CAVZMS010000055.1, on the reverse strand, counting down.
GGCCTCAAGGGGCTCGCCGTAATCATACACCTGGTTGGTCGGCTCTTCACGTTCCAGAAAATCGGTAAGCACGGAGCGCTCGGCAGGAGGCGTCAGGGGCATAATTACCCTGTGACCCTTCTTTTTGAGCGTCTCTGTCAGCTTTTTCCAGGTAACACCCGCCTCAAACCTTACCCGCCTGTTATCCGAATCGATCTCCAGGATCTTGTCCATCCTGGACAGGTCAAGGACCACGCCGCCCTCTTTCGGGATGGTGGCGCCGTAGAAATGGACCTTGGAACTGCACGGCACGACAGGGATGCTGTTTTCATTGCAGACCTTTATAACCGCCGAGACCTCCTCGGAACTTGCCGGTTTCACAACATAGTTGGGCATTCCGGCAGGGGTGTAACTGAAATCGGTCGCATAGGCCTGCAACTCCTTAGGATCATCGGAGAAGTTCTTTTCTCCGACGATTTTGGACAATTTCGCTTTAATGTCCATGATTAACCTCCATTCATTAGAAATTTTCTGAACATATTTAACGGCGTCTTGAGACCTTTGCATAACTCCTTTATTCGTCATTCCGGGCTTGACTTAGCCTGCCCCGTACCGGATACGGGGGAATCTAGGGAATAGTTGATAATACTTGATTCCGGTTCCTGCCCCGGACTACGATCCGGGGTTCACCGGAGTGACGGCTTTTACGAGTTTATCAAAAATCAGTTCCATAACAATTCACGCCTTTGAAAAAATGATATGTTCAAATAGAAGGCCCATTATGGATTATGCTTCTTGCCAGGACCTTTATGGCAAGATCCCGCGTTATGTCCAGATGGTTTTTTCGAGAGACTACCTGCTTGCTCCTCTCAAGCTGGGTGATCCCGAAAAAGCAGGCCCATATAACCTCCGTAAGGGTCATGGGATTACATTGGATAAAGATCCCTTCGTCCACGCCGTATTTGATGATCTTGTGCTGCAGCCTGACGACCCTGGAACCGGATTCATAGAGCCTTTCGCGCAACTCTTCAGAGAGATTACGGGTTATCTCGCTCTGGTGAAAATACAGGGATGCGTTAAAGGTAACAGGGTCTTTTTCATAGAATATACGGAAAGAGTCCCACAGTTCCTCGAGTCAGTCTCTCCTTGATGGATTCCCTGCGATCATAGATCTCCTGCAGGATATCTCCAAAATAATTCGTGCAGGCCACTATGGCGCTGACGAATATCTCGTCCTTGGTATTGAAATAGAGGTAAAGGGCGGCCCTGCTGAGTTCGGAACGCTCGGCTATCTTCTCCATAGTAATGGCATGATAGCCTTCCTCATTATAGAGCTCCATCGCAGCCTTAATGGCCAGATCCTGCCTTCCTCTCTTTTCCCTTTCCCTTCTCTCGGCAATACCCATTTAGACGTACCCTTCACTTTTTAGACACTGCGTCTATTTTAGCACGATTTTGATTCATGTCAAGGATTTTTTAGGTTCAATAGATAGAAAAGATATGATGAAAGTATGGGCGTTATGAGGCACATGGACGGATCGACACTCGGCCGATCCGTCCGTCTTGAAGGTATATATATTGCCTAAAAATGGTAGACAAACCTTAAGTTCATACGTGAACCCTCTGGACGATTCTCCGCTGCGGTCTCAATGTAGAAGTTAAAGAAGAGATGCGCATCCTGGGAGAAATGATAGACGAATCCCGGTCCGATGCCGAAAACCTGTTCCCTCCTTCCTGCGACCGCATTGCCGTTTACCTTAGTATCGGTGATCTGTTTTAGATAATAGCCGTTTATCCCTATCCGGAAGCGGTTGGGAACAATAGCATAGTCCATGGCGAAGTTGGCGTGAACGGCCTGCCCTGCCTGTGTCTCGGAGGCACCCCCAAAACCACGGTTGGGTTTGTCGTTTTTGCCATTCCACAGATAATGAATCCGGGCGCTTGCGGTCAATCGCTGAGTGATAAAAAGGGTCCCTGACCAGTATGGATCAAATGAGAAAAAATTGCTGCCCGGGTTAAGTTCATGATTTCGGTCATATTTGCCGGTAGGGAAAATAGATTGAAACTCTACCCGCTGCATGAATCTCGGCCCATCCGCGCCCATTACAGGGTCCCACTGCAGGTAAGGCCCAATCCAGATATCCCCGAAGCCTGATCCATTATCCTCGGGAAAGGGACCGGGAGTATCTGTAATTCAGATCAAGGATTACATAGGGAATGATCACGTCCATGCCCCATTTGCCTCCCATCAGGATCTCTGAATCAGACTGGTAGATTAACTGTGTGAGGCTGATCCATGCGCCCAGATCCTCGCCGGCAGTTGAGGGCAATAGCTCATTCCCTTGACTGTCGGTAAATTTGTCTGAGGCCCAATATTGCAGATACTGGGTATCATAAAGACCGGGCCCGGCCGGCGGTCCTCCGTCCACAAAACTTGTAAAGCCCAGATTGACTGACGGCAGATCGTAAGCGCCGGATGTCATGGCCCCGGCAAAGATCAGAATAATTCCCCCCAACAATCCCTTGAATCTAATTGTTTTCATCTTTTAACCTCCTTTGTATCTCAATTTCAGGTTAGGTCTCTCAAGACATTATTCTATAAATTTATTTTAAAATCAATACTTTTCAGTATTGCCGGTTTTGGGAACTTCTCAAAGACCTTCTCTGATGCCTCAAGTTCCTTATCGGATAGATCGAAATTTTCAAGCTCATCGGCAAAATATTTTTCATATGATCCCAGATCCAGCAGGCCGTGGCCGCTATAATTAAAGAGGATCACCTTCTCTTTCCCTTCCTCTTTGGCCTTACGCGCCTCTTCCAAGACCTGGGCAAGCGCATGGTTGGTTTCAGGGGCCGGGATGAGACCTACGGTTCTGGCAAAGGTCGTGCCCGCAGCATAGGCATCCAACTGGGTGACGGCTTTAGGTTCAATAATGCCCTCCACTATAAGCTGGCTGACCGTAGGGGACATCCCGTGGTAGCGCAGCCCACCGGCATGGACCGGAGGCGGCACAAAGGCGTGTCCCAGGCTGTACATAGGCAGCAAAGGTGTGTAACGGGCCGTATCGCCGTGGTCATAGACAAATGGCGCCCTGGTCATGGTGGGACATGCGGACGGTTCTACCGGATATATCTCGATCTGCTTGCCGTTGATCTTGTCATATACAAAGGGAAAGGCCAGACCAGCAAAATTACTGCCGCCGCCAGCGCAGCCGATGACTATATCGGGATATTCGCCGATCTTTTCCATCTGGAGTTTGGCCTCCAGACCGATAATGGTCTGGTGGAGCATGACGTGATTGAGGACGCTGCCCAGGGAATAGCGGGTCTTCCCGCTCTGGTCGGTGACTGCCGCTTCGATGGCCTCGCTGATGGCGATGCCGAGGCTGCCCGGGGTATCCGGGGTCCTTTTTAAGAATTTCCCTTCCTGCGTTGGTTTCCGGGCTTGGGCTGGGGATACATACTCCACCCCAGGTCTGCATCATGGTTTTGCGATACGGTTTTTGGTCAAAACTGACGCGCACCATAAAGATCTTGCACTCGAGACCGAACTGGCTACAGGCAAAGGCAAGGGCGCTGCCCCATTGGCCGGCGCCGGTTTCCGTTGTGAGTCTTTTAATACCGAAGACCTTGTTATAATATGCCTGTGCTACCGCTGTATTCGGTTTGTGACTTCCAGGCGGACTGACACTTTCATTTTTAAAATAGATACGGGCCGGGGTCTCCAAGGCCTTTTCCAAGCTCAGGGCTCGTATAAGAGGAGTGGGACGCCAGATGGCATAGACATCCAGTATCTCTTCCGGGATGTCGATCCATCTTTCATGGCTGACCTCCTGTTCGATCAGATTCATCGGGAACACGGGGGACAGGGCATCCGGACCGATGGGCTTTCCGTCAGGCCCAAGGGGCGGGTTCATCTTAATATCTGCCAGGATATTATACCATTGGCGGGGCATTTCGTCAGGACTTAAAAAAACTGTTTGGGTTCGCATTGATTCCTCCTTTTTTATTTTTTTATAACCGACTGTTTGTCAATTTTGACGCATCTTCCAGATGCTTCAATAAGCCAAGTGATCTATATATAGAATTTGGAAGTATAGGTAAATCAAAATCATATGTCAATTGCTAATGCACTCATTTTGTCAACTAGACATCGCTGCATTAAAAGACGTGATATTGATTGACATATCTTATTAATTCATTATTTGACAATATTTTCTATGATTCTATAATTCCGTGGAAAATAAGCAATTCCGTTTTATATTTTGCATAAATTTTCGATATGTCCCTGGGATTCTTATCAGAGGCAAATTTGTCATGGAATCAGCATAGATGTCAACGCGGATCTCAACGCTGATGGAGAATAGCATGATATAAAGATCGTAAAATCGAGGAGGTGATATAGTGGTCCATCATAAAAAGGTCCTGTTTTTTTTGTTGATCAGCGCTCTTTTATTTACCTGTAGCGTCTCATATGGTGTATCGCCGGATTTTAACGCAGACCGGAGGGTTAATATCAGGTGTCCTGCCGGGATTCATGAAGACGGTCAATTTGAGACCGACGGTTTTATGAACACGCTGAGGCGTCTGTATAACGAGCTTGATGAAAACCTTAAGTCCTCGGAACGGGCAACCGGAAGCGGGGGTGGAAACGGATACAGCTTCAGTGACGACCCGAACGAGGGGATATTTTTTATTACCCATGCCAAGGCATCTTTTCCTGCGGGTAATCTTGCGAGCCTGTCTCCCCGTGATGAGATCAGATTCCAGGAGGTATTTTTCATAACCGGGATAGACTGGGACAAGCAGGAGGTCAAGATCATGAGGCAGAGGGACAAGAGGGGATTTACGATCAATGTCCCTGATTTTGAGAAGGGGTTCATATGGTACAACGCCCTTTTGGACAAAGAGAGGGCATATATACCCGTGTATGGTTTTCTGAGTCTGCCCGGGGAAGCCAAGGAATTTCCGACGATCTGGGACGGGTGGGAGGCGCACAAGAAGGACACGGCCACGCCTCCTGAGAGTCTTGTGGACTATGATTTTTACAAGGTGCTTGATTATAAAGACGGCTATTATCTTCTGGCCAAGGATTTTTACGAATTTGATTACAGGGACAACATAGAGGATTTTGGGATAATCGGATGGGTGGACAGGGACTATATCACGTTATGGAGATCGAGGCTCTATTATCATCCCATGAAGGAGGCTCAATTTTTTAATGATAAAGGGGGTGGTGCCGTATCCGCGGAGACGGATGAGATCAACAGGTTTTATGTAGGGCATGCCTATTTAAAGGAGAGGCTGTTCAGTGACATAGTGGAGAAGCTTGACCAGGAGAACCTGCACAGGTTTTATACCCATTTTGGTTTTCCGCAGCTAGGGGACCCTGAATATACTGACGGAGGCGACTCAGTGAAGGTTTTTATCCCCGGCGCCTTTACGCCGCGTCTTATGAGGCTTCTGAACCAATCCATGAAAGGGAACCTGAACACCTTTTTCTTGCTGGATGTTTCCGAGAGCATGAAGCCGTTTGCGGACTATGTTAAATCCTTTAACAGGGCTGTGAGTGAGATGGAGGAGTCCGGTGTAGCCCTGAGGACGAACCGTATATACGCCTACCGGGACTCTTCCGGGAGTGACGTGGATATTAAGGCTGAGCCTGATTTTACGAGGGTGAAGAGGGTTGAGGATCTCAGTTTTGGGGAGAGGTCCAAGGACAGGAATTATGATGAGCCGCTGATGAGGGCCTTTAGTAAGGCGCTTGATGAGATTGAGAAATTACAGGAGGAGAAGGTTATTCTGCCCCTGCAGGAGAAGCTGTTATTCATCATTACGGATGCGGGGGCCAACGACCTGACGGATGATGCCTTTTCCATGACGGTTAAGAGGGCGAAGGATCTTAATCTTAAGGTCTATCTTATCCATCCGAGCAGATTCCGGTGTGAGGGTGGGGGGCGTCAACATGGATGACAGTCCTGAGGGGGCGTATAAGGATCTGACAAATCTTATATCGAGTTATGAGGCGGCTAATCCCGAAGGTGGTGATACGATTTTCAGGGAATTTGAGTTCAATACCAAAGGGCTGTTATCCGAGGAGGGGCGTCAGAAGGATTTTTCCGCCCAGCACAAGGTTCTTTTAGACGCTATTCAGAGATACATGGATCATATCTTTACCGACTCAGGTGCTGGGGAGCTTCCGAGGGATGTTATATTATACTTTTCAGACGAGAGGTTATTGACCGAGATGCGCAACTGGAGCGACCGGAGGATTCAGGTATTAAACCATGTCATCAAGCACATAAAATCCATTGATAATCCCTTGTTCTGGGAAGAGAGGATAGCCATCCCTTCGAAGCCGGTTGAATCCTTTTTAAGGGCCATAAGGAATCAGGACGATGTCTCGTTATCGGATCTCAAGAAGCTGGTCATAATAAACTCACTGGTAAGCGTGGATGATATTGAAAGATGCAGGATGCTGTACGACCATATAAAACCCCTGATAGAAAAGAAGACCTCCGAATCCGCCGACGATGTATTTTACAAGGCCCTGACAAGGAGAGAGCCCAAGGAGGACACAACCTGGAATGAGGCCCTGGGAGAAGAGAGCGGCCCGCTGGGTGAATATCTCGCAGAACGGGAATTCCATCTCAATTCGTTCAACCAGGCCGTTCAACGTAAGTTCATGTATATGAAGGTCAATGAGCTGTATAGATCAAAGAAGTAAAATGGGAGGGTTTAAGTATTAAAAATATTAAAAATCTAAAAGGGAAGACTGGACATGAAATTATCTAACAAATATAAAAGCTGGTCATTCTTTTTGTTTCTTGTGTTCTTAACATCTGCTGCCGATATTAAGGCCGAAACGCTGTTTACAGGAAGACAGATATACCTGAATAACGATAAAAACAGCGCCTTTAGAATCGGCATTACGGGGACAACCGCAGGCTACAATTATCTTGCCCTGATAGAGGACGCCAAAGAGGAGTCTATATCTCTAGGGGATTTAGGTTACTGGGAATTGGTGGCCGACCCTCCTTCATTTCTGCGCAATTATGATCTTCAACTCATTATAAAAAATAATTACAAAGGAAATTTTCAAATAGAATTTACGTATAATAAACAAAGCCAGAATATTGACTATCGAATAAAGGAAGGTTCGATAGAGGTCAAACTCGACAACAGCTGCTTATTATCCTACATTGATTATCGACGGCTTGGCGTCGCTAGTCCAAATGCTCAAAGAGGCCGGTACAGGCAGCGGTCAAAAAAATTTCTTGTTTTTCGATTTCAACAGTCTTGATGTCGATCTGAGAAAACACTATGGAAACATCAAGGGTCTGTTGAAGAAATCCGATGCTAATCACTATTTTTACTACTACGAATCAGGTGGCTATAACAGCTACTATTTTAAAACATATAAAGACGTAGCCGAATTGGATACCGATAAGATGGGACTTTCGCTGGAAGACGGCTCATTGGAGTATTATCAAAAGATCCTTGACAATATAAAATCCCGCTTTGGAATAAAATTTGCCGACCGTGTAATCATTATATCCAGGTTCGGCAATAAATTTTCAAAAGAATTAATGAAATACGCATACGAGATCGGGTTAGGCAAGGATATGGAGGTAACCTTCTGGTCCTATGATCAGATCCAATAAACTCTATTTGTTGTTTTCAGCCCTCTGGCAATATCATTATTCCAGATGTGCTCAGGGATTTCAGTGCTGTTCTTCAAGGATTTCCGGAAATTACTGATCGTCTGCCTGAAGATGTTATTCAGGAAGACCACAAGGAAGAGATTTATTTTTCTTGTCGTAGCCTTCATGTTGATGATGGGTTTCAACACCTATAGCTATGTCATGAGGTTTCATAAAACGGAGATCCAAAAAAGAGATATCCTAAACGAGAAGGCATTTAAGGTATTTTTTCTTCGAACGCGGACAACTGCCGACTGCGCCCGTTTTCTTTTCCAGCATGAGAAAAGATTATCGGATTACGGTTCCGAAATCGTTAAGGGCGCATTTATATATCAAAACAATCTGTATATTCATTTTTACCCATTTTCCGCTGGCCGGCTCGATGATGATAACAGGGCGCTTGATCTTTTGTATGACCTATTCAATATCAAAAAGGTTGGTGGGACACTGTTTTTTAAGACACGCGATATGGACTATGAGATTAAACTCAGGGATAATTATTTTGATCATAACGGTGCATGGTTAAGCGATGATATTGTAAGGGTCCAGACATAAGACCCTGAGGCAAGACCTTATAGATATTGCCGATATGATAAGGGAGGGCTTGAGCGGCAAAAGACTGGAGGTATATAATTCCGTAAAAAAGACTATTATTGATAATATTAAAAGGATTTCTTTGGAAGAAAACTATGAGCCTAATACATACCTGAGCCGCGTGGAAAGCGTTATTCCCATGAATTTTCTATACATACTCACGCATATAAGGGACGATAACACCACCGATATCATGGACTTGGGGGAATCCGTAAGGTATGAGGGGACAATAGTATTGAAACCATCGCATCATATACGGATATCCCGGCTCAATACAAGGATAAACTCCTATACAATGACATGGATATATACCCAAGATATATCCCAATATATGCCCCGAACTTATTAAAGCCTAAATGGAATTGGCTGTTATATGAGGATATCGATCTGCGAACCGATTTTATGGACTATATAAAAAAGCTGCATTTTAAAGGAAATTATATGTTCTCCTATGAAAAGTCGCATATCATAGAAGACAAGGTTAAAAAAATAAATGACGATATATATTCCAATCATATCTTTTTTTATTTAACCGACATGTCCATAGGTATCGCTTTTCCTTTTATGATATCCCTTTTCGCTTTTATCCATTTAAAGACAGAGATCTCCTTTCTGTTAATGTTCAAAAACAGGATAAGGGAGTTATTATTCATCTTCTGGTTGCTGCCTGTTTTTCTGATGCTTATAGTGAAAGGCGGAATATTGACCGGCTATTTAATTTACCTTCTGTCCCTAGGTTACGATACATCCACTTATCTTGTCTTCCCACTTTCAATAACGTTTATCATTGCTTCCATACTGTTCTACCCCGTTAATCGTTGGTGTTTCAGCCAGTTTACCGGTGATAAGCTTAACCTTTATGCCCTTCATAAAGGGAGATAAACGGATGGAAAGCCATTTTAAGATAACATTTCCCCTGATCCTGGATAATGACGACTTATTCAGTATTGAATTTGCGTCTGCTAAAAGCGATAGTCTTGAATTTGAAGAAGGGATCTACTACCTGTGCGGAGATAATGGGTCAGGCAAAACAACCTTCCTCAATATACTTGCCTTAATCGCCGGCAATATTGGGAAAAAGGCAACAAATAAGGGTTCCATCTGTTTTAACGGAGAGGCATATAACGGGGATAATTTCAATTATGTGAGGGCCTCCGAAATAAGGGAAAAGAGTTTTTGTATCTTCCCTCAGAAGGCCTTTTTTCTTCCCATTTCAACGCGCGATAACTATATTATCTTAAACGGTAGTGAAAAAGACAAAGAGGAATCCTTTTCATCAGTGGAGTCCCCTGATCTTTTATCAGGGGGTCAGCAGCAAAAGATATTAATGGATATAGTATTGGATGATAAAAAGCCGGTATGGTTTCTTGATGAACCTCTTACTAATATGGACGCGGAAAGGCGTCATTACTTTTGGATGACATTGGATAAGGCCCATAGAAAAGGGCTCCGTATTATCTTCTTCATCGATCATTGGCTTGACAATGTAATAAGCAAGGACGAAGATTTCCAATATCACGGGACCTTAAGTGTAACCATGAAACGTTCCTGGAAAGGAAAATCTCCTTATATTGAATCCCAAGAGATTGAGATATTTAAAAACAGCTCACCCCATAACTTTTTCATCAGACAGACGCTTAACATCGAAAAGGAGATTTCTCTGAAGAAAAAGGGGCCATCGCCCCATGGTTTGCATGTTTAAATCTTATAAATTCTAAAAAAGAGAGGCACTACCTTGGTAACGAAAAAAAAGTTCACAAAAGAGATTATTGGGAGAAGCCGTTCAATTCTTCAATATGCCTTTATCTTGACGGTTTCATTTCTTATATGCATAGTTAACACTCCTGCATATTCGATCGATTTTGTAACAAAAGAGGATTTCGCGGCAGATCAGAGTATTTACAAGGATTATCCCCTCAAACTTCTGTTCAAGAAACTTGCCGAATCCGATGCCTCTGAAAAAAAAGAGATAAGAAATGTTATCATATTAAAACAGGTCTTTGATCCGAATGCCCGGAAAAAGGACGTTGCCGCTGTTCCGGAATACAAAGAGACTTTTGGGATTATAAAAGAAATAAGTAAAGACAGGCTCAGGGTCTGGCTGCCGGAGACCGATAAATTCATGGATTACTATCTCGGCATTGATCGAATTCCCACTGAAAAAAGCAGCAAATACAAGATCACCGAATCAGATATAGGTAAATATACCTCCGTCATATACACCTTGGATGAAAGGGTCTATAAGATCAAGATCGACTTTCTGCTCGCCTCTCCAACTAACCTCTATGTAAAGCGTAAAGATGATAAAAACATCGTGGGATGGAGCGAGGCTTCAACTGAAGAAAGGCCTTATAGATACAAAGTTTTCCGGAACGGAGAACCTTTTGATACGGTGGAAGGAACCGTCGCAGATGTGCCCAGAGAAAAAGGAAAAGTGGACAGCTATTTTGTTAAGGCCGTCTATAAGCGGGGTAATGTCCTGATTGAGTCAGAGGCATCTGATGTTATCCGAGATGAAATAACCTTAAAAGAGTCTACAGCAGGAACGCCTTGCCGGTGAGACATATGACCGGATTATCGCCGCCCTAAACCCTGAAGGATATGAAGGCGCAAAAAAACTCCTGTATGATAACAGGCAATTGCTTGAGGAAAACCTGGACCAGAATCGGTTGGGGAATGTGAAAACGCTTACGGCCTTTTTCAATGATATCGAGGAAGGCGACAGGTTAGGCGCTCAGACACCGGAGACAGAAGAAGTTTTTAATAATGCATTAACACTTTATAAGAATGCCGAGCAAAAGGCAAAGTCCCTGCCTGATAAGATTAATGTCTTGTCTCTGGTCACTCAGAAGATTGATATATATCAAAAGAAAAAGGCCTTATTGGCAGAGGCAAGGATGAAGGAAGAGGCTCAGCTAAAGAAGAGGCAAGACTGAAAGAAGAGGCTCGGCTAAAGGAAGAGGCAAGGCTGAAAGAAGAGGCAAGATTAAGGAAGAGGCTCGGCTGAAGGAAGAGGCAGCTAAAGAAGAGGCAAGGCTGAAGGAACTGCTGCGCAGGAGGCAGCGGCCAAGGAAGAGGCAAGGCTGAAGGAACTGGCTGCGCAGGAAGGGGAAACAAAAGCACTTGAAGAACCCTCAAAAGAATCTGCGGTTGAAATAGCAGGCGAGACTGAACAGCCTGAAGAAAAATATGATCGTGACGCCATGAGTCTATTGGCATTGAAGGATTTTGACGATAAAAACTACACATCATCCTGGAATACCTTCTCGAAAATATTCAGAACACAGATTAAAAAAATCGGACAGGGCGGAAAAAATCAGATAACGGGTGTATTGGCGTTGCCCGTGGAATGCAGGGCTGAAATATTTTTTCTGATGGAATTAGATCAGATGAAAAACAGCGAGGACGGCAAAGGGATAACAAAACAGGGGCTCGATAAAATTAAAGATAAGATCGATAATAGAGAAGGGCTGTGGGTAATAATTGGTGAATCATCCAAAAGGAAAAAGATAAAACAACATATATCTCAATTTGATATCGATTCCTTTAAGTAGATATTACGCTAAGCTATCAGGAGTCACGACATGCCTCCCTGCATTTTTCTTCTAACCTCCATCGCAGGGTCTCAGGGGTGACTCATTATGGATACTATTAGCAAGGTTATTGACGGTTACAAGAGATTGGACGAGACGATCGCCCGCTTTCAGGCCGCAACCGGCATATACTGCCCGGATGGGTGCGGAATCTGTTGCATGGAATGGTGGGTTGAAGCCAGCATTCTTGAAGTACTTCCGCTCGCGCTGGAAATCTATTCAAGGCGACAGGAAGAGGAAGTGTTGACATCCATCCAGGAAAAGGAAGAACATCAGGACTCCAGGTGCGCAGTCCTATTATCCGAACCGCCGCAAGAGGGAAAAGGGCCATGTGGTTACTATGAGTTCAGGCCTCTTTTATGCCGGCTCTTCGGCTATGCTTCACGGAAAAACAAGTTTAATAAACCCGAATTTTCTCCCTGTAGAATCATAAAAAATATTGATCCGGATAGAGTGAAAAGGGCTGAAATATCTGTTTCCGAAGGGATGAAAGTCCCTGTGTATCAAGAGGCCTTCATGCGAATAGCCTCGATCAATCCCAGTATGGGATTTCGTATACTCCCCATCAATCAGGCGCTTAAAGGGGCACTTGAACATCTTTACTGGATGAACCCTGATAAATCCTTCCTTCCGGCCCTCCCCTGTACAGATCTCATTGTATAAATATATCCGGCAGTTAGTCCTCGCAGTCGTTCAGGGTTGCGGGAAATTGAATTGACATAAGCATTTTTGCTTTGATAAAATCATCTTCAATATGATCAGGCTTAAATGATGGATTCATATATGAAATAGCTGGGGCTATATCACCGGCAGGAGGTAATCATGAAAAAAATTATCCTTATTATAAATACGGTTATTTTTTCTTGTTGTTTTTTATTCACTCTTTCCTACGCAAAGGATCTCGAATTAGTTGTCAAAGGCAGTGAATGCCAGGAGGATAATAAGATTCTTATTAAATACAACGTCATCAATTATAAAGACTTCGACCGCAACAATACAACTATCATCTTCAAGATCATGGAAGATAAGAAGCCCATAGCCTGCAAGGAACTGAAAGCTACTATTCCAAAAGGGGAGGATGGGTCAGTGATATATGAGACTACCATTGAGACACCATGCAAAGATAAGACTTACAAATTGGAATCCACGATATTTAAGTATGTCAAGCGTTACAGGATAGATGAATTCCTTTCAGGATGCCCGAAATAATCAGCAGAAAGTGCTAAGATCAACGAGTTTTCTGAAGGTGCAGGCGTGAAGGTTGGCGGCATCTACAATACACAGCAGGATAGTTTCTATATGAAGCTTAATGGCTGCTATACGTAACAAATCCTGTTTTTTCTAATCTTTTTTTCTGCATAAACTGGAGCCACCGTGCGGAATCGAACCGCAGACATCCTCATTACGAGTGAGGTGCTCTACCAACTGAGCTACGGTGGCTTTTTTAAATAAGCAGGTCTATGAATCTGCTGAATCGTTCTTGCATGATAGGTAAAAACATACTTGGATGTCAATCCCTGTTTTTCCCTGATCTCCTTATATTCGGCTGTATATATCACATCGTTCCATAAATATCATAACGCATTTTATGAACTGGATTCCGGCCTCCGCCTTCGCGACGCTACATAGCGCCGCTTCGATGCGACGTCGGTTCGTCAGTATGATAGAGAGATCCAAATAATCGTCATTCCCCTATCCGTTCGACCCACTCACGGCCCTGAGTGATATCGAAGGGTTGACCGGGGAATCCAGAAGTTAATATCAACCGAACTTTGTTTAATTAAAAAACGTCACAGAATTTATGAAATGGATCAATACATGTTATGCTCAAAAGTCCTGAAGTTGTTGAGTAACGTATGGAAGGTAAAGTGATACAGTTTGGAAAAAAATCAATATAGTATAAATAAATTATAAAATATTATAATAAATGATTGACATATATATATTATTATGCTATAAGTTAATAAGAAGTCAGGTGGTTTATCAATATTAACCCTTTTAATGTGCTCCCTAGTCTCGCCTGTGTATTAATTAAAAATCTCTACTAGGGAGCATTTTTTTTCTTGCATTTTGAAAAATTATTCTTAAAATGCCTGAAGCCATTTACCATAAGATGGTCAACCCCGCCTATGTAGTTACCCTGCATATTGAGTGGGGTTTTTTTATTTTTAGAAGTCCCTTACAGGTATGTCCTCGCCCCTATGAACCGGCTTTTATAATAGTTTGTTGAAAGGGATTCCATCCGTATCTCCTTCCCCTCTCCAGGCGCGTGGATGAATTGACCCATCCCTACGTAAATCCCTACATGTGATATCACACCTTTTTTTTTGGTGGAGAAGAAGACGAGATCGCCCTCAGATAGTTGATTCAGCCTGACCGGATTGCCTTTGACCCATTGTTTTCCGGATGTCCTGGGGAGCTCAAATCCATTCAACTGATAAACCGCCATTGTCAGTCCGCTGCAGTCAAATCCTGTTTTTTCAGATTCGCCTCCCCATAGATATGGGACACCAATAAATTTTTTCGCTGAAAGGACAATGCCTTTTCTTAATGTATCTTTATCGGCCTTTTTATCCTTTAATCCCGGGTAATCTTCAGGCTTTACTATGTAATATTCCTCTATGGTCCCGCTTGAGCGAATCTGTTCGGCCGCCTTGTTGGCCTCATCAAATGAATCATAGTTTCCGAATCTGACTTTGAAAAATCCTGAATCATGGATAAAATAGTATGCGTCCAGCCCTTTTTCCTGAAGCCTCTTTGTAAGCCGCGCCGCATTGTCGACATTGGAAAATGCCCCTGCCTGGATGGTGTAACCCATCTGCGGAAGCATATCCTTCCCTTCTGATAATACGGGTTTTACTTTCACGGGAATGGTCCCGCTGCACCCATAGGTGAAAAGAAGAGATATGATCAATAACGGGCCCAGCAACCCGTAAAATTTATGGGGCCTGTTATAAAATATCATCGGAATCTCTATCTCTTTTTCGATATTATCAGCGATAATATTACGACATAATTTTACTTTCAACATTTTCCAGCGTCGGCCGGTTAGTATTTTGACAATAAAGTTCATGCATATCGATGTCATGGATTTGAATTGTTCTTGATCGCCTGTTTTTTCTTCTATATGATAATGAAAATCTATTGGCGTTATACTATCAATTTTTCAATGGGCGGAATTCCCTGATCTTTAGACAGTATATGAATATCAACCTTTCAAGGAAAACAATCATGCCGAGATACATAAAAATACCCCTTTTTCTCACCCTGATTATTGCAGTTTTGCCATGCCCTTCCATCTCGCTTTCCCAGGAAAAGACCCAATCCCGGCATGTTGCGACAGACTTTCTTCTGCCAAAGACATTAAGCATATGCGACGAACCAATGCCTCTCAGCAATCAATGGGTATGGGAAATGCTCGACCGCGAATTCACTATCGCGGTCTGTGACGAGGCACAGGTATTGATGTGGTTAAAAAGGGCAGGCCGTTATTTCCCTTATCTTGAACAGAAACTGGCCCAGGAAAAAATGCCTCAGGACATTAAATATCTGTCTATCGCTGAAAGCTCTCTCATATCCAATATCAAATCAAACAAGGGCGCAGTAGGATTTTGGCAATTCTTGATCGATACAGCCAAGCGAAATGGCCTCAGGTCGGATAAAAGGATAGATGAACGACGCGATTTCGAGCAGTCCACCGAAGCGGCCCTGAATTATCTGAAGAAACTTAAAGAGATGTTCGGCACATGGACACTCGCTATGGCCGCCTATAACTGCGGGGAAAACCGCATTGAAAAAGAGATCAGGGAACAACAGCAGAGTGATTATTACAGCCTTAAACTCCCTGAGGAAACCGAGCGTTACATCTACCGCATAGCGGCAATTAAGATAATCATGGAAAACCCCGAGACCTTACGGATACAGCGTGCCTGAAGAAAAGATATATAAACCTGTCCAATGTGATACGACCAGTGTTAATATAAAAAAACCTATCCATTTAACGGATTTCGCAAAGGGTCTCGGGACATCCTTTAAGGTGATCAGGGATCTTAATCCTAAAATTATCGATGACTATTTGCCGAACGGCAGCTATAACCTTAATACGCCGCTTGGTACCGGCGCAAAGGTTCAGGAGGTCTTAAAAGCCTTATCCGCCAAGTCCTCATCTTTACCGATATAGTTCATCATCCAAGAGCTATGTTGTTCAGGAAGGCGATACCCTTAGTACAATTTCCAGAATGACGGGGATCTCTGTAAATAGCTTAAAGAGATAAATAATATAGAGGGATCAATAATAAGGCCTGGGCAGATTTTGTATCTTGAGTGATGCAGAGGCGGGACAAAGCTTGGGGATTAGAAGGTAAGCGAAGAGGATTTGAATATTGAATATCCAATATTGAATTATGAATTTTGAAGGGAAGAATAGACTTCAACATTCTGAATTCTGACTTCTGTCTCCTGAATCCTAATCCTGTCTGACTAATGCCTGTTTAATTGTCAGTAATGACCGATAGATACCTCTTTTCAAACTCCTTTATCTCACCGAGTAATTCATCTATATATTCATTATGAAATGGCAGCGAATTGCGATTTCTCACCATCTCTTTGCCAAATCTCATAACCGATTCAAAACGGCCTTTCCTGCCTCTCTCTGTCTTTAATGTAAAGGCCTTTTGCATGCCCTCTTTAACATCCTTCCATTCTTTTACGAACTGATCCACCCTCTCCCATTTTTCAAGATTCTTGGATCCTGAATATATCTGACGGTCTATTCCTGATTCCAGGAGCTGATCCATCCTCCTGGCGTCCTTATGGCACGCATACATGAATTCACAATAATCGCATTCAAGCCCGTCCGCGGAGTGGTGAAAAAACCCCTTCTCCAGATTATCCATCAATCGGTCAGCATAGTCGTCAATCAGCTTGACTCCACTTATATCGAGACCCTTTCCTTCATCAACATGGTCGTTAATAGACTGTTTGATTGGCTCCCCCTTTAAAAAAACCTCCCTTCTCAATGAATAAAAAGCGGCTGATATCTTTTTGACTCCAAGCACTGACCTTAAGGCCCTTACATAGACCGGCAACTGAAAGGACAGACCCTTTTTGATCATGTTAGATGAGGGAACGACTCCGCTCTTGTAATCATATATATAGACCCTCTCCATGTCTCTCTTATCCATGTCAAAACGGTCTATATATCCCCTTAACCTGGTCTTTCCCAGAGGCACAAGATCCCTTTTATAGCCGAATTCGTATTCAATGCCTTCAGGAACCTTGTCTCGAAAGGCGGTTTCCTCAAAACGGAGAAGTCTCGCGAGAACACCCTCCCTCACCTTTGCCCCCCCTTTTAAATCATCTATGCCCTGTTCCAGTCCGGCCAAGAACTCCTTCTCCTGTGCCTCAAAGAATTCGAACCTTTTCAGAAAATGGTTGTGCATGGCATAATCACTAGCGGTTTCCATTGCTTTAGTGAATGACCGGCCAAGGCCCATGTCAGAGACATTCTTCCCCTGCTCGCATAACCCCTTAAAAAAAAGACTCAATATCTTATGGATATACTGTCCCATATCCATGGGAGAGGCCTCTGGGCCAACCTCTCTCAAACTCCCCAGACCATAGATATACTCAAATAGATACCGCATAGGACAGTTTGCCAGGGTCTCCAGTTGGGAAGCGGAGAATGTATCCCTCTTCTCCTTAAGAAATTCGTTAAATAGGGCCGCCCCGCCCACGAGCCCGTCATATTCAAAAAGACCGTCCAAGGCACATCTGGAACCAAGCGCCTTGACCCCCCTTATAAGACCTTCAAGAGATGCCTCATCCATTAATATAATGTCTTTTAATGGGAAAAGACTCGGCTCCGCCCTGCCAGCAAAGGCCTCTTTTTTAACATTGGCATTTAACATCTCATACCTGGACGTAAAGTAGGGATTGTCCGCCCATTTAAAAAGCGTTTCAAGCATTCCAGATTCAGTCGCTGAAGATCTCCCGGCATTTACCATTGATTCCATGTCCATGAAGACCTGGGAAGGCTGAACCGCTTTCTCTTCTCTGTATCGAGGATATGATAGATAAAGACGTTTTCGATAGTTCCTTAGAACATGGCTAAACAGATGCCTGGACAGGTCAACACTATCCTGGATCCGGAAGATTTTGGGAGACTCCGGAAGGATAAAATTAATCTCTTCTCTAAGCGGGAACCTGTCCGCTGTCAGACCTCCGGCAAAGATATAATCAAATGACCTGCCCCTGGTCTCCAGCCACTGGGAAATACGTATGACGTTTGGGTTGCGTTCATCAAGGAGATAGGCCCTGTCAAGTCTATACCTGAAAACAGAGTAGAAACTGGAAAGGAGATCATGTCCCGCTCTGATCCGAAAGAGTTCGTCAGCGATCACCAGTTCTTTTGCGCTGGAGGAGATCAATTCATTTAATATCAAATACGCCTTAAGATCTCTCTTTATAATAGCCCTTACTACGCGTGGTCCGAAGCCAATCCCGCGGTGCGGCACGTCAACAATATTTTCCGGAAGCCCTAATTCATTAAGAATGCCTGAAAATCGTTTTATTATCCCCTGGGGGCTATCTTGATCTGCAAGGTCCTGAAATGGTTTCAGCTTCTTATAAAGCAGATGGGCCTGGACAATAAAAGCATAATATTCCAGGCGTAAATGATCCTTTTCCTCGGCATTATTAAGCCCCAGGAGTTCATGGTAAAAAAAATCCATCACAAGTAGAAGGCCCTTTTCCCTAAGACCTGAAAGATCATATCCCAGATTATTGACCCCGCATCTCCTTGCTATCCTATCAAAGAGAAATATATCAAATCCCGCTGAAAAGGCCTCCCTGTGATCATTACCAAGCAGTCTTTCCACCTCTGAAAAGCCGTCCCCTGGGAGGAGATATTCCTCCAACCCCTGAAGAGATTCGTCATGAACCATTAAGCCCTGATTTAAACCTGTCTGAATCAGATCCGATGAGAATAGATTAAAGATATCTTCCCTCTCAAAATGGTTCATGGATATCTTGAAGATATGGATAAATATATCGGATATTGGGTGCGAAGAGAGGGGAAGCCCCTTTGTAAGGCTGAATGGGAGGCCATACTCGTTGAATATCTCAAAGATGAGAGAGGAATAGTCATTCAGGTCCGGGAAGATTACCCTTATCTGTCCAAGATCACGGGACACCTCCAGATTATCCTCATGAATAATCCGTTTAATCTCAGCGGCAATGGCCCGAATCTCATCCACCTCCCCACCAAAAGACCTTATCTTAAGAGTGTCAAATCCCGTCTCCTCCATTTGCCCGTTCCAGTAGAGACCGCCTGCTATAGGATTGAGAAAGGCCTTATCATTGGCCTTTTCTACCCGGCATTCTGTCCCCGCGCCCTCCAGCCTGTTCATGAGGGACACAAAAGGGGTAAAGATTCTGCAGGCCTCTTTGCCGTCTATGCCGGGATCCCTTCCGGGCCACTTATCCTTCCATGGTCCTGCTTCCTCTCTCCCGCTCGATCTCTTAAACTCGGTGATGGGATCTTCCAGCCGGGTGTCATAATCGATAAGCCACCACACCCCTCTCATCAGCCTGAACAGATGAAAAAGGATATCTTCCTCAATCCTTGATATGTGTACAAATCCGTCAAACAGGATTACATCACTTCCTGCCAAAACAGATGGATAGCCGCCATCTTCTAAAAAGGCCTTCACACTGGTTATAATATCATCCCCATCATACCCGTTGATCTCCCTCTTTATCTCCTCATAATCCCCGAACAGCCATACGAGATCTCCCTCCAATGCATATCTCTCTTCACCCGCTCCCGGACTTCTCTCTTCCAGTGTTATCATCCTGCCGGCTAGATCATGGGCAAAGATATCCTGGTAATTATTTTCCACGAGTTGGGAGAAAAATCCGGCTATTGCGCCGTATATGCCGTGGAAATCGATCCCTTTATTATGATCGAAAAGACGGTTGAAATAGATAAGACCGTCGGATTGGGTTATCCTCTTTTCCAACGCACTTTTTATAAGCAGAGATCTGAGATTGTCGTCGATACGTCTGTAGCCTTTGAATTGTTTATGTTTTATATCCTTTTCGAATATCCGTTGGATAATCCCCGCTAAGGTGTCAACCCTCTTCTTAAGCCAGAACTGTGAATCAGCCTCAATCTCCATGACCCGGCCTTTGGTGGGTACAAGATGAAGGATGGAACCAGATTCCCAAGAAGATATTTTGTCTGCCAGCAAACGCTGTCTCGAATCAACGGCCCGTCCCACAATATAGTTAATGCAGGTCATCTATTTCAACCTTTCTTCAGCAGATCCTTCCGCCCTCCGCCAGAAGTCAGGAGCCAGAATGCTGGATATTGAAGTCTATTCTCCCCTTCAAAATTCAACATTCAACATTGGACCTGCCCGCTCATGCCTCTTGGCGATAAAGGCTCTATACGTTGCACATTATACTGCAATTACAAATAGGCAGCATCAGCAAAATGGAGCTTTGGCAGGCGGGTATTCAAAATTCAATCCCCCTATCCCCTACGCCTTACGCCTTGCGCTTACACCTTGTTACGACAGTATACACATTTTCTTTGCTATCCGCCAGATTTTGATAAAATATCAACCACTGTTTATTGAAGTGCTGATTTGTTGATAAAAAAGGCATCCTATCTTTCAAAGTCAGGATGCCTTTCAAACCTCTTATTAGTCGATTCTAGATGAACAATAAAACTATCTTTTCAATATCTTCGCTATTTTTTTATGTCACCTTCCCTAGAGTGCAAATGGTATGCTACCCTTGTTGTAAGGGAGACACAGCCGCATATATTATAAATAAAACTCCTGAACAGGCCTGACATATTATCATATTCTTTCTGGAGGTTCCCTATATCAAGCTTTTTTACCTTTATATCTTTTGATGCCATAACCGCAGCAGATCGAGGTTCATGGCCAATATCCAAAAATGGAAAATTTCCAAACACTTCTTCTTTATCCAGAATGAATAAAGGAAAATCGCCCTTCTGGTCTTTGCCGATTATATACGCCTTGCCTTCAGTTATGATCGACCCTTCCTGTTTGGAAGAATCTTTTTCCATAATTACATTTGCCCCTTTTGGAATAGGAATATCATCTGTCTTTTTCGTGTGCAGGGCTACAATCCTGTCCGTAATCTTTCTTAACCTGCTATCTAAGCTAAGAAGAAGAGTCCTGAAATCGGGAGACAGGGTATTGAACTCTCTGGATATTCGCTCGGTATCTAATAGACCTAGGGTAACCTTGCCACTGGCGACAACAGTGGCCTTTCTGGCGTATTTTCCAAATAACAACGCCGTGAATGTACCTACAAAACTCCCCTCACCCAGTCGTAAAATGGTTATAGAATCATCGGCCATTTCCCTCTTTACATCTGCAGTACCTTCCAGTATGACCCAAAGCCACTTGCCAAACTTGCCCTCTTTGACGATTAATTTACCTTCTTCAAATTCCTCTTCCCCGATGATATAAGAGTAATCCGCGATAGGACCCTTAATAATCGGCAAGGCGTCCTTTTTACCGGTTTCACCGCCTAACATTTCAGATGGCGGGCCCAGCTTTTTAATAACTCCATCATCGAGCATCCTGAGGGCGTCCAGGACAATCTCCATCCTGCCCTCATTGATAACCTGGCTTTTCTGGACCTCCTGTTCATAAAACTCGAATATCCCATCCACCCATCCAAAAAGGGGATAGATCGCATCTATCCCTTTCAGGCGATCGCAGACCGCATTTATGGGATTCCCATTAACAAAATATATTTGGCCGGGATTCGGTGTATATTTACTTGTAATTTTTAACACGCCGGTACTGCTGTTTCCACCGAGTATCTGAAAGAGATCGGCCAGGCTTATGAAACTTAATTTTCCTGAAAGTGCTGTATTATCGGCCATAACACACCCCTACTGAGACCATTTTAACTTTTTATTAAGATAAGTTAACGTGACTTGGATGGATTTTTTAAGGGTTTCCCCAACGCCTTTACCCTTAAATGCGCTCGCCTCAAAATAAGGGGCCTTGAGCTTGCTGTTAAGATCCTTTTCCATAGACTCAATAGATAAAATCGGGATACCATCATCGCCCAGGTCCCGCTTGTTATATTGCATGATAAGCGGGATCTGGAATATATCCATATTCTGTTCCGCCAGGTTTTGCTGAAGATCCTTCAAGGACAGGATATTTGCCTCCCTGCGAACTTCAAGGGAATCGGCAACAAAGACCAGACCGTCCACATTTTTAAGGACAAGTTTTCTTGTGGAACTGTATTTTTGCTGTCCCGGTACGGTGTAAAGCTGTAGCTTGACCTCACAACCTCTTATCTTTCCCAGGCCTATGGGAAGAAAATCAAAGAACAGCGTTCGATCACCCTTGGTGTTTATCGAAACCATGTCACTTTTGGTATATTTTTTCCCCGCCTTAAAAATATGCTCCAGATTAGTAGTCTTTCCGCAACGGCCCGGGCCGTAATAGACAATCTTGCATTCGATGACTCTATCTTTTGCATTGAAAACAGCCATAAACTCTACCTTCCCATAGCTTTGACACCATGTATTGCCTTCAAATATCCGCCTGCTTAACATATTGGAATAATCCAGGTGTCAGAGCGAATGAACTTTTTACACAACGACTACTGGCCGTCTATTGTGATATCAACACTGTAACTCCCGCGCTTTGGGCCCGTCGTGATATTTGACTTCCCGGAAACTACACCGCTGCCATTGAAGATGGCAATAGGCGAAGTACATTGTATATTCGGTAATCTGAGGCCTTTTTTAAAGGCCTCGGCCAAATCCTTCTTATTAGATGGTATAATGATACTGATAGTATTTCCCGATTGCAGCGACACATCAAATTCCATCACCTTACCTTTAAACGGGCCGTCCGCGAATTGGATCCCGATCGAAGACAGGTCTATAAGGTCGTCGGACTTTTCCTCAACATCCTTTTTTCCAGAGGATTCCTCCTCTATCCGTGGCAGCTGGACGTTAATACCTTTTTTCTTGAAATGATCTTCAAGAAACTTGTAAAGGTATTTCAGATCTCCTTTCCCTAATTCCTCCCGGGATACCCATCGCTTATATTGATTGATGGCTACATCAGGTGAAGCGAGAGACAGGTGGCACCTGAGAAGATTTATTGCCGCCTGCAGCGGGATGGGGCCCTCCTTCATAAGTCTTTCAAGTTCCTTAACCGCCTTGTCATATTGTCCGAATTTAGCCAGGGCCACAGCACCCTCGATTGCCGCCGTGGCCTGGTTTTTTGAAAATGAAAACAGGCTGCTGATAAGATTTTGGACATCTTCGGAAAGCTCGGGAACTTCCTTATCCGCCTTGTCAATCTCCGCTATCTCATCTTCCACTGCCTGGATTCTGCCTTTAATATCATTAATTAATTTTGTATTTTTAGAAGTCGATTCATCGTTTTCCGCCAATTTGAGAAGTTCCAGATATTTCTCCTTGGATTGATTCAGCAGGCTCTGGGATCGATAAAGCTCCGCCTCTTTCACCAACGCCTTTATACGTTCCTTTATAGACATCTGGTCCTCTTATTTAAAACTTTACGGCAGAAATTAATACTCACCTTTAAATATTACTGCAAATTGTTTCAAAATACGTGTCTTTGATTCATCATTATCTATGAACTGAATCCCCGATTCGAACTTTCCATCATCACGTTTCCTATTAAATGTGACTTTTCCTTTGATATCCATAATTACATCCTCCAGGCTTATTGTAAAAGAAACGATATAATTAGGATCAATAGAAGTGTGCGTTTCCAGCAGGATACCACCTTCACTTATATTTAACGTCCTTCCCATCCCCTGCCCGATCGGATCATTTTTTTCATTAAGGCAGACATAGGAGATAAGATTATGCGTATCAATTCTAGGTGTTTTCCTTTTCTCTTGATCAATCATATTATCATCTCTCAAATACAAAAGGGTAACATTAACAGTCTGATGAAAATATACACAATTTTTCTTAATATTGCAAATCAATAATCATTTTTTAAAAGGCCCCCATGAAAGGATCACATATATCATATCGTTAAATTATATTTTTTTAAGACATGACCATCAAGGATAAAGTGTCTATCACCTTATGGGTAAATATATTCATTTATCTCCTTTAAGACCCGTCAGTTCCCGCAATAGTGAAAACATCAAGCCTTAAATTTGCCAAGATTAATTTGATTGACAGATAAATATCTTATATAATAAATCATAATGAAAACAGGAAGCAAGTTCAAACCGGATTGGATTTCGATTACCCTTTATCTATAAGTCCTAAGGGGTAAGTTTATCTTCCTTATGATTATGGTGAAACACCATGGCAGAGATTTTTGTCTTTGACGGATCAGAAAAGGAACGTTCTTTTAATATTAAGACTGATGATATATATATCGGTCGCGCTCCTGATAATGATATTCAGGTCATGGATATAACTGTCTCCCGAAAGCATCTCAAGCTCACAAAGAAACAAGATAAATATTTTGTTATGGACCTTAGCAGCAAAAACGGCACTTATGTTGACGGTAACTATATCAACCCGGGTCTTGATATCGAATTAAAAAAGGGCGTCCCCATTGTAATCGGAATGAGTGTTATTTGTCTTGGTAAAGAATGTCTTGATTCGGTCTCGCTCCTTAAGGATTATCTCGATCTTACCAAGTCTGTGGGTGGGGGGATCGTTTCACCGGTTCAACAGAGGAAGATGACCGGCCGCAAGAATATGGAATTGATCCGAAAGTTAAACAGCATTATTAACGAATCCCCGGATATCAATGAGCTCTCGGAAAAGATACTGGATCTTGTTTTAGATCATTTTAAAAGGGTGGACAGGGTTGTCATTATATTGTTGATAGATGACGGATCCGGGGAGATCTCGGAATCAGTAATATCCAGATCAAGAAAGCCTGGTAATGATCCATTCAATAGATACAGCCGACTTGTTGTGGATAAAGTCATAAAAAATAGAAAGCCGATTTTAATATTGGACGTCCGTGAGACAAAAGAAATTGAGCTTTCAGACACCCTGAAATTATTAAAGATAGGGTCCGTAATGTGCTCACCGCTGATAAGCGGGGCTAATATGAGAGGAGTGCTTTACGCAGACTCTTTTGAAAAACCATACGGATTTCGAAAAGAGGATCTTTCACTCCTGACCGAACTAGGCAATCTTACCGCTGTTGCCATAGATGATGCCCTATTCTATAAGGGCTTTAAAAAGAAGCCTGATTGAAGGCCTGTCCCTGATGCAATATATTATCAATCTCAATCCTTTCCATTACTATGGCCCTCCCATATAAAGTCTCGAAGAAGGTTGATGAAAGGTGCCTAAAAAGAATCTGATAAAGGCTGAAAATCTCTGCCGGCTTATGATCTATATGCTTGGACACAGACCCTACGAGTTTGGGCTGGTGCCCGACACGGAAGGCTTCGTCCCCTGCAAGGAACTGCTCAAGGCCATCAATGAGGAGCCCGGATGGGGCTATGTCAGGCAGGGGAATATAAACGAGGTGTTATCCGGCAAAGAACGGGCCCTTTTCCTGTCCGACGGAAAACGTATAAAGACAGCTGACCGACGCTGGGGCCTTGATCTGGGCCGCCCTGCCCTATCGCTTCCCAAGATCTTATTTTTCGGAATAAGGAGAAAGGCCCACCCTGTTGTAATGGAAAAAGGGCTCAGGAAAATCGAGGGACTATATTATGCACTCTCACCTGAACGTGAAATGGCCCAAAGGATAGGCATGCGCCATGATCAACGGCCTGTCCTGCTTGAAATCATGGCTGGCGTCGCTCAAAAAGAGGGAGGTCTATTTTACCCTTTCGGAGACCTCTTTCTGACCCCTGAGATATCTGTCGGGCACATAGCAGGGCCGCCTGTTCCAAAAGATATAATAAAAGGCCAGGGAAGAGAAGCCAATTAAGGCACGGGAAACTCTTCCAGACTTTCAGGCAGGCACCTTTGCCATGGATATGAAGCGGGATATGGATCAGTCTCGCAGGCAGGCTGGCAGGAAGAAAAAGGGGTGGAAGGAGGAGGTAAGAAGGATTCGAAGAAAGGGTCTGGGTAAGCCTTTTTAAAAAATCGGGGATAGAGACCTGCCGATTATAACCCCTTTATCCAGATCTTCCATGCGGATCTTCAAAATCCTGTTCCTGATCAGTCCTGACGACGGAAAGACGACGGAAAGATAGTTATCACTCAAACCCTTTATTACCCCCTCCTCTTCAGGGTGCCACCCCTCCGCAAGCACTGAAAACTCCTTCCCCAGACAGGATCGGTAAAAACCCTTCCGCTTTCTATGACCGAGGTCCCTCAGATCCCTCGCCCTTTCCTTGATCACCCTCTGATCGACCTGGCCCGGCAACCCTGCGGCAGGTGTCCCCTCCCTAGGTGAGAATGGAAAGACATGGAGATAGGATACGGGCAGATCATTAATTAGGGAATAAGTGTTCAGATAGGCATTGTCCCCTTCACCCGGGAACCCGACCATAACATCCACGCCTATGGCCGCAAGAGGTATTTTCATATGAATACGACCGATAAGCCCCTCAAACTCCTTCGGGGTATAATGCCTGTTCATCTTTTTTAGAATACTGTCATCGCCGCTCTGAAGAGGGATATGAAAATGCCTGCAGAGCCATTCCTCTGAAGCCATCATCTCTATCAGATCCTGGTCTATCTCTTTTGGTTCGAGGGAACTGAGTCTTATCCTCAGGGGCAACCTGATTTTCCCTATCTCACGAAGCAGGCCTTTGAGGTCAATCCCTTTTACGAGGTCAGCCCCGTATCTTCCCAGATGAATACCGGTTAAAACAACCTCCTTATAATCATTCTCACATAAAGATTTCAGCGTCTTGATCACTTGAGACGGCTCAAGGCTTCTCAGGGGGCCTCTGGCAAAGGGCACTATACAGTAACTGCAAAATGATTCGCACCCATCCTGGATCTTTAAAAAGGCCCTGGTGCGATCCGAAAAACCTTTTATGGGAAGATACTCAAAGGGCGCCCTCTTCTCAAAATCCTCCGTTACCATGCATGAACTGCCCAAGAACTCTCCCTTCAGCAGAAGATCGGGTAATCGCCCTTTCGTAGTATTTCCGGCTATCATGCCGATCCCCTTTATTTTTGAAAGCTCTTCAGGGAATACCTGGGCATAGCAGCCGATAGCCACAGTCATACCGGAGGGATTTTCTCTTGTTATCTTTCTAATGGCCTGTCTTGATTGGTAGGAAGCCCTCTGGGTGACGATGCAGGTGTTAACAATTGTTACGTCCGCCTCATCACCCTTTGAGACCTGACGCCACCCTGCCTCTGTTAGCCTCTCCTCCAGATAAGCGGATTCATACTGATTAACCTTGCAACCAAGGGTTATTATCTTGAATGTCCTTTGAGTCATAAGATCGGGTTATTCTCAATATTGTGAGTATATAATTTAAGTTGATATTGACTTAATGTCCCATGGGGATCTCTTTTCAGAGGCGAAAATACTATAAGCAAGGAATCAGCATAAGGATGTCGTCAGGCGGGCGGCAAAGTTATCCAGGTAAATAATTAATCCTCGGACAGGTGAATTAGCTGTCTAGCCGGACTCCGCCCGCCTCACCTACGATGTCCATGCAAAATCCATGCAAATGAATTAGTTCGACTCTGAAAAGAGATCCCCATGGGCCATATATATTCACCAACTTTTTATAACAAAATTCTGAGCAGAATTCGCTTCAACCAAGCAGGCTCCTGTCAAATTTTACTTCCATGGCCCGGGCCGGGCATGCTGCCACACAAAGCTCGCAGGCGCTGCATCTATCCCTGTCAAAAATTACCTCCATCTCGGGTCTCTTGATGTAAAGAGCGCCGGTCGGACAAACGGCGGTACAGGCCCCGCATTGAAAACAGGTTTCATCATCCCGACGAATATCATGCCCGATGCTCTCGACCTTGATCCCCAAACCTTTCAGATAACTTATCCCTTCCTGATAATTCTTTTTATGGCCGCTCAATTCCATGACCATGAAGCCTTCTTTTCGGGGATAGACAGTCGCCTTAAGTATATTAAAAGTAAGATCAAACTTTCTAACCAGGTTTACGACTATGGGCTCGGTTACAATCTTTTTTGGAAACCTGAGTGAGATTGTCTTTGAATACATCGCGTTCTCCTTATAAAGATTAATTAAATGTATCTTTTAATAGCCTTCCCAAATCCGCTCATTGATCTCTCAATAACACTATCATCGACACAATATGCGATCCTGAAGTGTCCGGGACATCCGAAGCCGCTTCCGGGAACAGTGAGGATATTTTCCTCCCGGAGTGCAGACACAAACTCTACGTCATCTTCTATCGGGCTCTTAGGGAAGAGATAGAATGCACCTTGCGGCTTTACATATTGATATCCAAGGGATGCGAGGCCGGCACACAGCATATCCCTTTTCTTCTGATATAGGGATATCTCCACGCTAACGTCAAGAAGGGCAACTATAGCCCTCTGCATAAGGGCCGGGGCATTGACATAACCGAGTATCCTGTTGGAAAGGACCATTCCATCAACAACCAAGTTCTTTTCCGAGATATCAGGGTTGACGGCAGCATAGCCTATCCTTTCGCCGGGCAGGGAGAGGTCCTTGGAAAAGGAGGTGGCCACAAAGCTCTCTTTATAGATATTAAAAATACTCGGGACTTCAATACCGTCATAGACTATCTTTCTGTAAGGCTCATCTGAGATAAGATAGATGGGCCTGCCAAACCTTTGACCTCGTTCATTCAGCAACCCACCCAGTTCACGAAGCTCTTCCTCAGAATAGACCTTTCCTGTCGGATTATTGGGTGAATTAATCAACACGGCCTTTGTCTTCTCGGTAAAGGCCTCCTCTATAGCGTTAATGTCCAGTGAAAAATCAGGCTGCGTGCTTACAATAATGGGTATTCCTTGATGATTGTCGAGATAAAAATTATATTCTACAAAATATGGACTGGGGATAATTACCTCATCATCCGGGTCCAGAATCGTCTTTAGAATAACATTTAATGCCCCTCCGGCCCCAACTGTCATTACAATATCACCGGGAGAAAACCTACTTCGATTATACCCCGTAAGATAATCGGCCACTGCCTGCCTTGTCTCCGTATAACCTGCATTTGGCATATAGGCGTGTCTTCCCCTGCCCGGATCATTTGCCAATTGTCTGAGTATCTCTTTAAATTCGAATGGAGGTTCGATAATGGGATTGCCGAGGCTGAAGTCGAAGACATTATCCGCACCAAACATGGCCTTTCTCCTGATACCCTCCTCAAACATCTTCCTGATCCATGAAGATTTTTTAATGGCAGATTGTATCTTTTTAGCTACAGTCATCCATATCCCTTTCGATCTTGTAAATAGAGTACCACGCAACCTTAGTATGAATCAAACCGGATTGTTCGCGCGAGTGAAATGTTTTTCCCTGATTCCCTGAATCGGACAATAATTGTTTTATTTCATTTTGTAAAGAATTCAATAGAATGTGATTCCGAATCTCAGTTGTCGCACGGGGATCTGCACATAAATCTTTATGCACAATCTTAAGCAGTGTGATTCAGAGAGCGGTCCGGCCATGTAGTTACTGAAAATCTGCAATATTATCTTTCCAATTAATGCAGGTTGGATTAATATCTTCTCCAAATTTGAATCTTCCGGTCCATTTTAATTGACATGAACCAGGTCCTAATTTTATCTTATTATCATAATTTAAACCTTCTCAAACCGGATTTTATCCGTTTCCTGAATAAGAGACCGAGGGGCATAATTTGGAAAAAGACAGGTACAGAAGGAAAAGCCGTCAAATACTCGTGGGAGATATCCCAGTTGGAGGAGACGCCCCTGTTGCCGTCCAATCCATGACCAACACGGATACAAGGGATATATCCTCTACGATAAACCAGATCCGCCTATTACACGAAGCCGGCTGCGAAATCGTTCGTTTGGCGGTTCCTGATACGGAATCCGCCGATGCCTTCAAAGAGATAAAAGCCAAGGTCGATCCCCCGTTAATTGCCGATATACATTTCGATTATAGCTTGGCGATCGCAGCCATTAAGGCCGGAGCAGACGGATTGAGAATAAACCCCGGAAATATCGGCAGCAAGGGAAATGTTGAAAAGATAATACGTGAGGCCAAGGTCAGGGAAATTCCCATAAGGATAGGTATAAACGCGGGTTCCCTCCCTAAAAAGACCATGGAGAGATACGGGCACCCAACGCCTGAAGCCATGGTGGACAGCGCCTTGGAATATATCAGGTTGTTTGAAGACCTGGGTTTTTATAATATAAAGATTTCACTAAAGTCCTCTAATGTCCTGAACACCATAGCGGCATATAGACTATTAAGTCAAAAAGTGGATTATCCCTTTCACCTAGGGGTGACAGAGGCCGGGACACTCATATCCGGCACAATAAAAAATGCTATTGGAATAGGAATCCTGCTTTTTGAAGGTATAGGAGATACGATTCGAGTCTCACTCACAAGAGATCCTATTGATGAGGTAAAAGCGGCATATGAGATACTGAGGGCCCTCGATCTTAGGCACCGTGGTCCTGAGATCATTTCCTGCCCGACCTGCGGCAGATGTGAAATAGACCTCATTCGTATCGTGGAAACAGTGGAAAAAGAGATTCAGGGAATCAAATCCTCTCCCAAGGTGGCTATAATGGGATGCGTAGTGAATGGACCGGGTGAGGCCAGAGAGGCAGATATCGGGGTGGCCGGAGGCAGAGGACAGGGTATCCTCTTTAAAAAGGGAGAGGTGATAAAGAAACTGCCCGAAGAGGATCTTGCCGAGGTTTTGATTAGAGAAGTGAAAAAGCTGGTGGATGGTTAACTAAAAAGGAAAGGTGCTTTGTACTGATATGAGATATTCTAGATTTTTTATACCCACGCTTAAGGAGACGCCGGCCGAAGCGGATGTCCTGAGTCACCAGTTAATGCTCAGGGCCGGTCTGATAAGAAAACTGGCCTCCGGGATCTATACCTATCTCCCGGCAGGCCTGAAATCCATAAAAAAGGTGGAGAATATTATCCGTGAGGAGATGAATCGATCCGGGGCCATCGAACTTCTAATGCCTGCTGTCCAGCCCGCAGAACTTTGGCAGGAGAGCGGCAGGTGGGAATATTATGGCCGGGAACTTCTAAGATTTAAGGACCGTCATAATCGTGACTCATGTCTGGGGCCGACCCATGAAGAGGTAATTACCGATCTCGTAAGGAGAGAGATACATTCTTATAAGCAGATGCCCATAAATTTTTACCAGATTCAGACCAAGTTCAGAGATGAAATCAGGCCCAGGTTCGGTATTATGCGGGGGCGTGAATTTCTTATGAAGGATGCCTACAGTTTTGATGCTGAAGAGGAAGGTGCGGAAAAAAGTTATAAGATAATGTACGATACATATAGTAATATTTTCCGCAGATGCGGCCTCCGTTTTAGGGCTGTTGAGGCGGATACCGGCAGCATTGGGGGCAGTTTCTCCCATGAATTTATGGTTCTTGCCGATACAGGTGAAGATCAGATTGTCAGTTGCTCGCAATGCAGCTATGCCGCAAATCTAGATAAGGCAGAAGTATTGAATGCCGATGATAAGGCCGGCGCAGCCTATGATAATATCAATCCCATTGAGGAAGTGGAAACACCGGGCAAAAGGACTATTGAAGAGGTTACTGATTTCCTTTCCATATCGCCGGATCAGCTTGTCAAGACCCTTATATTCAGGACTAATGAGGATATAGTAGCCGTGCTGGTAAGAGGTGATCATGAAATAAATGAGGCTAAGCTGAAGAATTTACTTGGGATTGAACAGTTGGAAATGGCCGATTCGCGCCTCGTGGCCGAGACTACAGGCGCGCCTATGGGATTCGCTGGTCCCGTGGGTCTTAAGGTCAGGATAATATCGGATTATGCCCTTAAAGGGATGAAGGATTTCATCACCGGAGGAAACAGGAAAGATCTTCACCTTCGAAACGTGAATATTGGCAGGGATTTTCAAGTGGACATCTACGGAGACCTGCGTTTTATTACAAGTGAAGATCATTGTCCCAGATGCGGATCAGAGATACGGTTTGGAAAAGGGATAGAAGTCGGACATATATTCAAATTAGGAACCAAATATAGTAAGGCGATGAGCGCCCTTTTTCTGGATGATCACGGCATGGAAAGGCCCATTATCATGGGATCCTATGGAATTGGCGTGGGCAGGACCGTCGCAGCCGCAATCGAACAGAACCATGACAAGGACGGTATCATATTCCCGATACCTATTGCGCCGTTTGAAGCGGTCGTCCTGCCTCTTCAAATCGATGAACGGGAAGTGGTTGATGCTGCAGAGAAGATATATCATGAGCTTTTGGCCAAAGGCGTTGATGTCCTCCTGGATGACAGGGATATGAGGGCCGGTTTTAAATTCAAGGACGCGGACCTCTTGGGAATTCCTTTGCGAATTGCCATTGGAACGCGAAACCTCAAAAACGAGCAGGTGGAGATGAAACTGCGGTCCGAATCAGATAGTTCAGTTATATCATTACGGGATTCCGCTTCCATAATACTCAATAAAATAAACGAACTTTATGATTCGACTAAATGACATTACATCCAAGCTACTCAGCTATCACCCGAATGCCAACATAACCATGGTGGAAAAGGCTTATGTCTATTCGGCCAAGGTTCATCAAGGCCAGGTAAGGCTTTCAGGACTACCCTACCTTTCACACCCCCTTGAGGTAGCATACCTCCTCACAAGAATGAAGATGGATGTTATCAGTGTCGTCGCAGGGCTTCTCCATGACACAATCGAAGATACGAATGTCGAACTATCGGAGATAGAGCAACTCTTCGGCAAGGAGACTGCCAATATCGTAGACGGTGTAACCAAAATCAGCAAGATACATTTTAATAACACCGAAGAACTTCAGGCGGAAAACATACGCAAAATGATACTGGCCATGACTACTGATATACGGGTTATCATGGTTAAACTTGCCGACAGGCTCCATAACATGCGGACCCTAGGTTTTCATAATACTGAAAAGCAAACGGCTATTGCGAGGGAGACCCTTGACATATATGCCCCCCTGGCCGGAAGGATGGGTATATACTGGCTGAAATCCAGTCTTGAAGATCTCTGTCTTTTTTACCTCGAACCGGAAATCTATAATAAGATCAATACAGGAATAGCTGAAAGACGAGGCGCAAGGGAGAAGTTTACAAAAGAGGTAATAGATCTCCTGACCAAAAAGATGAAAGATCAGAATATCGAGGCTGTTATCAAGGGAAGACAAAAACATTTCTATAGCATCTACTGTAAGATGAGGGATCAGAACCTGAATGTGGATCAGGTCTATGACATCGTGGCCTTTCGCGTAATCGTAAACACCTTAAAAGAATGTTATGAAGTCCTCGGCATTATACACTCAATGTGGAAACCTGTTCTCGGCAGGTTTAAGGATTATATATCGATACCAAAGGCCAATATGTACCAGTCGCTGCATACCTCCGTCATTGGACCCTATGCCCAAAGAATGGAGGTCCAGATAAGAACCTGGGATATGGACAAGGTAGCAGAGGATGGTATCGCAGCCCACTGGAAATATAAGGAAGGTCTGAGAGGTGAGACCGATCAAAAGCAGTTCAGGTGGCTGAAACAGCTCTTGGAGTGGCAGAAAAACCTACAAGATCCCAAGGAATTTATGGAAATGGTCCAAATGGACCTGTTTCCCGATGAAGTTTATGTTTTTACCCCAAAGGGAGAGGTCAGGGAGTTCCCGAAGGGCGCCACACCTGTTGATTTTGCCTACAGCATCCATTCCGAGATAGGGGGAAAATGTATAGGGGCCAAGGTTAACGGGAGGATGGTTCCCCTAAGATATTTATTGAGAAACGGTGATATGGTAGAGATCATAACTTCCAACAGACAACATCCACGAAAAGATTGGCTTGATTTCGTTAAGACGCCGCGAGCCAAGTCCAAGATCAGGCAATGGATAACGAATCAGGAAAGAGATGAAAGCATTGATCTCGGTAGAAATATCCTGGAAAAGGCCTTTGAACAGTCCCATATCACCCTTACAAATATTACTAAAAACGAACAGATCTCTTCAATCGCCAAGGACTTCTCCCTGCATTCCGCTGAGGACCTGCTAGCGCATGTCGGATATGGAAAGATATCCGCAAACCAGGTGATCGGGCGCCTCAAACCCATCCTTGGGATTGAAGAGGATAAACCGCCAGGTATAGTCAGCAAGATGGTCTCCCGGCTTACCCGAAAAAAGAGCACGCGCGGCATCAAGGTAAAGGGACTGGATGATATGTTGGTTCGGTTCGCCAATTGCTGTCACCCGTTACCCGGTGAGCGCTGTCATCGGGTTCATAACAAGAGGGCGTGGAGTAACGATTCATAAGGATAAATGCAGGTATATACTTGATGTCGATAAGGAAAGATTGGTCGAAATACTGTGGGAACCGACTAAGGAGGATGTCTATTTAGCCAAATTAAAGATTACATCCGTTGATAAGAAAGGAATACTGGCCGATATAACTTCGATCATGGCACAGAAGGATGCCAACATCATCCATGCAGAGGTGACGACTACAATGGATAAAAAGGGCGTCTCATTTTTTACTATAGAAGTAGAGAATTACAAGCAGCTTGAGGATATTATGGGATCGATCAAAAAGATAAAAGAAGTATTGATCGTGGAAAGGATTTGAGGTCGTCTCTTACAGGAAAATCAATATATTCTCAAGCGGATTGCGGAGTTATGATTTTTGAACACGACCTGACCTGATACAACCGGCACAGACCCTAATCCTTTTGGGCTGACCGTTCTGGATAGATCTGACTTTTTGCAGGTTTGGATACCATTTTTTCTTTGACTTATTATGGGCGTGACTTAGGCTATATCCGACCTGAGGTCCTTTTCCGCAAATATCGCAAACTTTTGACATTTCTATTCTCCTGATTATAAACAAATTACCTGCCGGCTAAAGCCGGTAGCTTTAGGGGTCAAGGGGTCGAGGATTCAGGGTTAAGTGTGATTGATTGACCCATTAAATCCTTGAACCCTGTTTAAATAAATAATATTCTGACTGAATTCTCCGCCTCAAGGGGAAGGTTTCTCTCCCCATCCCCGAATGGGACAATAAAAAGATTTGGGAATATAGACATTATTCCGGAAAAAGGCAAATATTTTTTTAATATGCGTACTGAAAATATTAATACCCAAAATTTTCCTTTATTATCTCCGGATCTTAATATGGTCCCTACTGATCCAAAACGCATTCACCTTATGGGTATATGCGGCACAGGGATGGCCTCACTAGCCGGTATCCTGAAACATAAGGGTTACTCTGTTACAGGATCCGACGAAAATATATATCCTCCCATGAGCCATTTTCTGGAAGCCCTCTCCATACCGGTGCTTAAAGGATATAGTCCCGGGAACCTGGTTTCCATGCCTGACCTCGTCATTATCGGCAACGTTATTACAAGGCATAATCCTGAGGCCATCCGGCTCTCCCAGCTTAATATCCCTTATCTCTCGCTCCCCCAGGCCCTTGGGCACTTCGCAATGAAGGGCAAAAGGTCTATAGTCGTCTCCGGAACTCACGGCAAGACCACCACATCGGCCCTCGCGGCATGGATACTTGAGAAGGCCGGCATGGATCCCGGGTTTATGATAGGCGGCATACTCAATAATTTCCAGAGGAATTTTAAGCTTGGTGAAGGTCTTTGCTTTATTGTGGAAGGTGATGAATACGATACTGCATTTTTTGATAAGGGCCCGAAATTCTTACACTATAATCCATGGATTACGATAATCACCAGTATCGAGTTTGATCACGCGGATATCTATAGAGATTTGGAACACGTTATAGAAAACTTTCGACGGTTAATAGATATCATCCCGCCTGAGGGGCTCCTTATATACAACCTCGATGACCCGATTGTCACGGCTGAAGCCAAAAGGGCAAGATGTCCGGTCATTAGCTATGGTCTAAAAGAGGAAGGCAACTGGAAGGCTATTGATATATCCTTTCGTGATGGCCTTACACAACTTAAGATCTTTAGGGACGGGACTGAATATGCCTCGCTCCTGACCCCTCTTTACGGCCTGCACAATATCTCCAATCTTTTAGGTGCGGTCGCGCTCTCAGAATACCTGGGGATAGATATTCCCGCCCTATCTGAGGCTGCCGTGAGTTTCAGGGGGATCAAACGGAGACAGGAGATAAAGGGTGAAAAAGGGGGAGTGCTGATCCTGGACGATTTTGCCCATCACCCTACCGCAGTGGAAAAGACTATTCAGGCGGTAAAAGAGAGATACACGGGTCGTCGCCTGATTGCCGTCTTTGAACCGAGATCAAACTCCAGCCGGCGCAATGTCTTTCAGGAAAGATACGGTTTATCATTTGACAGGGCCGACCTGATCTTCATCCCCGAGCCACCCATGATGGAAAAGATACCGGCAGGGGAAAGATTCTCCTCTCAGGAACTGGTTAATTCTCTTAAAAGAAGGGGCCTAAAGGCATTTTACTGTCCTGATCACGATAATCTGCTGAAAGAGATAATGAGGCAGGTCCATAGGGATGATGTCATCCTGATCATGTCCAATGGCTCCTTTGACAACCTTCATGACAGGCTGCTTGAAATGCTTTAAAGCCCGGCATGGGAACTCATGATTATTGATCAATGTCATGGCAATGAACAGCCGCGATACAAATTTTAAAGAACATGTTAAATCAAATCTTGACTCACAAGCTAAATCTCCCTATACTTCAGGCTCGAATATACAGGTATTTACCATTTCATAAAAAATATCTATCAAGGAGGTTTTTTATGACTTTAAAAAATCTTTTCAGCGCGATATTGTCCCTGTTTTCCCTAATGCTACTTGCTTCTTCGGCCTTTGCCGGCGAAGCGGACATCATCCTTCCTGACCTCACAACGGTCAACTTCAATGTCTTCGGCGGCACCTTGGGAGGTGTCTCTATCATGTATTTCGGTCTTGTCATCTGTGTCATAGGTCTTATCTTCGCCATCATTCAGGCAAGACATACGAAAAACCTGCCGGCCCACAAGGCAATGCTCGATGTATCAAATATCATCTGGGAAACATGTAAGTCTTATCTTTTCCAGCAAGGCAAGTTCCTTATTATACTCTGGACCCTCATTGCCATCTGCATGATCTATTATTTTGTCGGGTTATCCCACAGGGGGATAGGCGATATGATTATTATCCTTGCCTGTTCCATCCTCGGAATCCTCGGTTCTTACAGCGTTGCCTGGTTCGGAATGAGGATCAACACCTGGGCAAACAGCAGGTCTGCCTTTGCATCACTCCGCGGGCGACCTGTTGAAGTTGTAAATATCCCCCTGACCTCGGGGATGAGCGTGGGGCTCCTTCTTGTAAGCGTAGAGCTATTTTTCATGATCTGCATACTTGTCTTTCTCAAGGAACTGGCAGGGCCATGCTTCATCGGTTTTGCCATCGGTGAATCCCTTGGTGCCAGCGCCCTCAGGATCGCGGGCGGCATCTTCACCAAGATAGCCGACATCGGTTCCGACCTTATGAAGATCGTTTTCCATCTTCCGGAGGATGATCCAAAGAACCCCGGCGTTATCGCGGACTGTACCGGCGACAACGCGGGCGACAGTGTCGGCCCAACCGCAGACGGGTTCGAGACCTATGGCGTAACCGGTGTTGCCCTTATCGCCTTCCTTGCCCTTGCCCTTGCCGCCAATCCGATAATGTCGGCAACCCTTATCATCTGGATCTTTGCAATGCGTATCCTGATGATCCTTACATCTCTTGTTTCATACTATATCAACAGGGGCATAATCTCTTCGGTTTTTGCTTCAAAGACGAAATTCGATTTCGAGCAACCCCTTACCAACCTTGTATGGATCACCTCGGCCGTATCGATTATCGTAACCTTCTGGGCAAGCTATATGCTCCTTAGCGACCTTGGAACACAGTATCCCGGCCTTTGGTGGGCCCTGGCCGCGATAATCTCCTGCGGGACCATAGCCGGCGCGCTTATCCCTGAATTTACCAAGGTCTTTACCAGCACCAAGTCGCGTCACGTACGAGAGGTTGTGGGAGCTGCCCGTCATGGCGGTGCATCCCTTGATATCCTGTCCGGATTCGTAGCAGGCAACTTCTCCGCCTTCTGGGAAGGCCTGACTATCCTTGTTCTTATGTTCATTGCATATCTTGTCTCAAGGCATCCATCCATCCTGGCTGTTATGCCGCCAGGAATTTACCTTTGCAGCCCCTGTCTTCGCCTTCGGCCTTGTGGCCTTCGGTTTTCTGGGCATGGGTCCTGTGACAATAGCCGTGGACAGCTTCGGGCCTGTCTCCGACAACGCCCAGTCAATCTATGAGCTTTCCAGGATCGAGTCTGTCCCCAATGTTAAAGAAGATATTAAAAGGGATTTCGGCTTTGAGCCCAATTTTGACACCGCCAAGGATTTTCTAGAGGAGGCGGACGGTGCGGGCAACACCTTCAAGGCCACCGCAAAACCTGTGCTCATCGGCACGGCGGTTGTAGGGGCCACTACCATGGTCTTCGGCATCATTATACTTTTGGAAAACATGTTCGGGAACGTTGTAGCACATCTGAGCCTTGTACAGCCTACAATCATTCTCGGTCTCCTCATGGGCGGGGCGGTTATCTACTGGTTCACCGGTGCGGCAACCCAGGCCGTCACCACGGGCGCATACAGGGCCGTTGTCTTTATCAAGAAACATATCAAACTTGATAAAGAAGAGGCATCCATTGAAGACAGCAAGGAGGTTGTGAAGATATGCACCCAGTACGCACAGAAGGGTATGTGGAACATCTTCATTGTCATTTTCTTCATGGCACTGGCCCTTTCCTTCTTCAACCCCTATTTCTTCATCGGGTATCTTGTCGGCATCGCCTTCTTTGGCCTGTTTCAGGCAATATTTATGGCCAACGCAGGCGGTGCATGGGACAATGCCAAGAAGATCGTTGAGGTTGACCTGAAGGAAAAAGGGACGCCGCTGCACGAGGCGACTGTCGTGGGCGATACGGTCGGCGACCCCTTCAAAGATACATCTTCAGTCTCCATGAACCCTGTTATTAAGTTCACGACACTCTTCGGTCTTCTCGCTACTGAGATCGCAGTTACCATGCAATCACAGACGCTTAAGTACATTATAGGAGGTGTCTTCTTCCTTATCGCCGTTATCTTCATATATCGCTCATTCTATAACATGAGGATCGGCGAGGAAAAGCTCTAAATAATATATAGATTGGCAATTAATGAAAGGAGAAAATAATGACTGCAAAACTGATCAAGGGGACGGAAATAAGGGAAGATATCCTGAATGAGATCGAAAAGGAAGTAAAAAGAATC
The DNA here is from genome assembly GCA_963776085.1 of uncultured delta proteobacterium. GTDB lineage: Bacteria > Desulfobacterota > DSM-4660 > Desulfatiglandales > HGW-15 > CAVZMS01. The sequence continues at coordinate 6,595 of CAVZMS010000055.1, read as the reverse complement.
AAGGCTCAACACGGGGTAGTCCCCGGCCTTGTAACCATTCTTGTAGGAGAGAACCCGGCGTCCGTCTCATATGTCACCCTCAAGATCAAGACGGCAACCCGCCTTGGCTTCAAGGAAATACAGGACAATCAACCCGAGGATATCTCTGAGGATGATCTCCTTGCCCTGATCGATAAATATAACAAGGACGATTCCATCCACGGCATTCTTGTCCAGCTTCCGCTTCCCAAACACATCGATGAAAAAAAGGTTCTTAATGCCGTGGATCCTGATAAGGATGTGGATGGATTTCACCCTGTCAATGTCGGCCGTCTTATGATCGGCGGATCAGAGGTAAAATTCCCGCCATGCACACCTGCGGGCATACAGGAAATGATTGTTCGTTCAGGGGTAGAGACCAGCGGCGCCGAGGTGGTCGTTGTGGGCCGCTCCAATATTGTCGGCAAGCCCATCGCCAATATGATGCTCCAGAAAGGGCCGGGCGCCAACTCAACCGTGACGATAGCTCATACAAAGACCAGGGATCTGGCATCCCACTGTAAACGCGCGGACATACTTATTGTAGCGGCAGGAGTCCCCGGCCTTGTCAAACCCGAATGGATTAAACCGGGCGCCTGCGTAATTGATGTCGGCGTCAATCGCGTGGGTGAAAAGATAAGTGAAAAGACAGGGGAAAAGGTCGCTATCCTCCGCGGCGACGTGGACTTTGAGGCAGCCAAGGAGATCGCGGGTTCCATCACGCCGGTGCCCGGAGGAGTGGGCCCCATGACCATAACCATGCTGATGAAGAACACGCTTAATTCCCTGAAATTCAAGCTTGGGATTGCCTGATCTTTCATCCAACATTCTGAATTCAATATTGGATATTCGATATTCAAAATTGATGGACTCGTAAAAAAATCGTCACTCCGGTGAACCCGACGGATTACAGGCCTGTATTCGCCGAACTCTTGCATCGGCGGGATCCGGAGGGCTTCCAGCGGACCATCAACTAGAGTCAGAAGACCTCTTTAACTATCTTAACAGAATGGATTCCGGCTGCCCGCCGGAATGACAATAAATGCCACTTTCCGACTTTTTACGGACTTATTTCAATATTATCGATCTATAAAAAAGCCTTATCAAGACTGACGGTCAAATCATGGTTTAACTTTGATTAGAAATGAAGAACAGAATGGCTCGTATTAGGTTCAATTAGATTCGCGGACTCTTTTCTCAAATCGTCCATTTTTTTGATAGTGGCTCTTAGATACTTTGCGAACTCGGCCCCGCTCTGGAAACGTTTCTCAGGCTCTTTTTCCAGGGCCCTGTTTATTATCTGATCGCATACCTTCGGGACCTTGAGATTTATCTCCCGGGCAGATGGATGTTTTACCTGTGTAATCTGATAGAGGAGATTGGTCATGTTTTTGCCGTGAAACGGCACCTGACCGGTTAATAATTCGAACAAGACCACCCCCAGAGCAAATAAATCCGAACGGCCGTCTATCTTTTGACCGTTGATCTGTTCAGGAGACATGTAATTGGGAGTCCCGAGCACGATTCCGCTCTTGGTCTGGGTAGATGAAACCGCCTTCGCAATTCCAAAATCCGTTACCTTTATCTTTCCATTCTTTAAAAGCATTATATTGCCCGGCTTAACATCCCTGTGGATTACCCCTTCACCGTGGGCATAATCCAGGGCTACGGCCACCTCACTAACGATATCCAGGACCTTTCGCAAAGGGAGAAGCGCCCCTTTCTTACAGTGTTGACGAAGGTCTTCTCCTTCTAAAAATTCCATGGCCAGATAGGTCAGGTCATAGTCTTCTCCCACATCATAGATGGAGACTATAGATGGATGCGATAACTTCCCGGCTATCTCCGCTTCCTTAAAAAACCTGTTGCGTATCTCCTTCACTCGACCTTCCTCAAATTCATCCGAGAACCGTATAGTCTTAATCGCCAAAAGACGGTTGATCTTAGGATCTCTGGCCTCATAGACCACACCCATCGCGCCCTGGCCTATCTCTCTTACTATCTCGTAACGCCCTACGGTCGGTTTGATCTCAAGGCCTTCAACAACAACTATCTTTTCTTCCTTTTTGCCTTTGGGGCCGCTCAAAGGCATAGCGCCTATCACCTTTTTTAATTTAGTTATGCGGTCATTTAAATCCCTGAATCTATCATCGTTTTGCGCTATATACTCATACACGGCAATCGCCTTGTTGAGCATCCTTTTCCGTTCATAATCAAGCCCCAGATTATAGATTACATCCTTCATCGAGGCATCAAGGGGGCACTTTCTGAATTTTTCAAAGGCAAGATCAAGCAAACCCTGGCTTTGAAAGCTCAATCCAAGCATCCTGTTTGACTCCATAAACTCCTTGGATCTGATCTTGATTGATCTCTGAGTGGAGATTAGATCACTAATGAACATCTCCACATAGAGAGTCACCAGGGCAAGGCATATATAGACCGTCTTGAACCAGATATTGAGGTAAAGAAAAGAGATAACGCCTATTATAATAACAAGAAGGAAAAGCCCCAGCTATAATACTGATGCGATTAATCTGGGTCGAACGGGGCAGGATAAATGAAAAAGAGATAATAATCAGCAAAAGAAAAAGCGCTTCGATATAGGTCATAGACGGCCGGACGTTTCAGATACCCTTCTGTCAGCAGGTTATCTATTACATTTGCGATAAACTCAACCCTGGGCATTTCCGGATCAACGGGTGTGTTTATCGTGGGCCCGCCTTCTGCCGTATAACCAACCAGGACAATCTTGTCTTCGAATACAGCGGGGACCTTTTTCACGTTCATTATATCGACAAAGGAATAATACGGGAAGGATCGCCTCCCTCCCTTGAACTTGATTAAGATCTCCCCATCCGTGACAGGGATATAGGATTTTGATAGTTGGATCCCCTTGCTCTGGACCGACAACTCATCATACTTCTCCCCCATATACTCCAGGGCCAGCCTGAAGGGCATGGAGGGTATGATATGGCCCCTGAAATCGAAAAACAGGAGGTGATAACGCCCGTCCGATTAGATAGTCAGGCGAGAGATTGATATGTCCCAGGCCATGGCTGTTCAAGGATAATTCAGGAAAGGGGGTCTTAAGTTCATTGACAGAGATAAAATCCTTCTGGCTCAGTTGAATCCCGGTCAGTTTCATCCTGTTTTTATTCAAAACAGAATCATCGGTTAATACCAATTCCGTGTCGTATTTTCCAAAATTGCCTGTAACAGGCAGTATTATATTGCCGCTTTCTTTTACCGCATGGATAAGGGCATTGTCACTGTCCAGACCTTGCTCAATCTCATTTAATCTGTTAATAAGCCAGGTATCCTCCGCGGTTTCCTGTTCGGCCTTACCCGTAATCTCGTTGTATAACCCTCTTATCTCCTCCAGCCCTTGATTTTTTTCCTTTTCGCTGAAGTCCAGGTCCAGACCGATCAGACTCGCGCCGTTGTTTTTTAATATAGTGATCATATCCGCGATCACACTCCTCGGCCATGGCCATGAACCCAGATTATCAAGGCTCTTTTCATCAATATTTACGATTGCGATTTTACTGGCGCCCATGGAAGGAGATAGGGCAAGCCGCATTTCAATGCCGTATAAGATCCTTTCAAGTGACTCAAAGGCGCTAAAAGAGATGAAAGAAAAGAGGATAAATATCCCCGCTATGATTATCCCTCTTAGGAGGTCTTTTATATTAATATCTAGTTTTATCATTCTTTATTAATTTCAGTTACATGTGAAGACTTTAATTTGATGTTTTACTCTCATAAAAGGGTTCAAGGGGTCCAGGGTTTAAGGATTCAAGTAAAAGATCGATCCGGAATTAAAATAGGTTGAAATCTTTTTTTAGATTAGATATTTAAATATATTAAATTAAATTCAATGTCAAAAAAAATCCTGTGTTTATATAACGCAGTATTTTATTTCCTTGTTAAGACATTTTTTTTCTAATATTATCTATAAAACTTCAAGTAAGGAATTATATCTTAATGGCGGATGAACAGGCAAAAAAAGTCGTCCAACTGCAACATAAAAAAAATACATTCTCAAGACGCAAGCTCGGAGAATTATTAATAGAGACCGGTCTTTTGGGTGCCGATCAATTGACGGAAGCCCTCAAGATCCAGCAGGATACAGGGAACAGGTTGGGCGAGATATTGATAGAGATGAAGTTCATCTCGGAAGAGGAGATGGCCTTTGCCCTGGCCATGCAATTAAGGATACCGTATATCGATTTAATCGATTATCCGATACAGGATAAAGTCCTGGAGAGCATCCCTCGGGAAATATCAAACAAGTTTACGTGCGTGGCGATTGAATTAAAGAACAATATCCTCAACGTCGCCATGGCTGACCCCCTTGATCTCAATATGATCAAGGACCTGCAATTCATAACAGGCTATAACATTCAGCCGTCGATCTCCACTCCCAGCCAGATAAAGAATATCCTTCAAAACCATTACAGCCCTGAAAAAACCCTCAGTCAGGTCGCCACCGAGTTTGAAGGCGACGAAGTCATGGAGTTTTTGCCTGAAGAAGGGCTTGAAGAGGAACAAGAGCCGAGCGCGGAAGAGTTTAAGGATTCGCCTTTTGTAAAGATGGTGGACCTGATAATCAAGAATGCCATCAAGCGGGGGGCAAGCGATGTGCACATCGAGGCCCAGGAAAACCAGGTGAGGGTGAGAAATCGTATCGACGGCGTGCTTCAGGATTCCATTAAACTTCCCAAATGGACCCAGCCGATTATTATCTCACGCATAAAGGTCCTGGGAAGCATGGATATTTCCGAAAAGAGACTCCCCCAGGATGGTAGGATAAAGGTCAAGACAAGGAATATGTCCGTGGACCTCCGTGTCTCCACCCTGCCCACCTACTATGGAGAAAAGGCGGTTATAAGGATACTGAATAAGGAAGAGGCGTTCCTTACGCTTGATGAACTTGGTTTCGCGGAAAAAAATCTCGCCCCGATCAAGAGCTTCATCAAACAACCCCAGGGGATGATACTATTTACGGGACCTACGGGCAGCGGAAAGACCTCGTCCCTTTATGGCTGTATGAGAGAGATCAGGTCCGAAGAGGTCAATATCATTACCGTTGAAGACCCTGTTGAATATGAACTGGCAGGCATCAACCAGGTGCAGATAAATGAGAAAGTAGGGCTGACCTTCCCGTTCATCCTCCGTTCAATCCTGCGGCAGGACCCGAATGTAATAATGATTGGTGAGATAAGGGATATGGAGACCGCCGAGATTGCCCTTCAGGCCTCCCTGACAGGGCACCTTGTCCTTACAACGATGCATACCAACGACGCCCCGGCTGCGGTGAATAGGCTTGTTGATATAGGAATGCCGCCTTATATGATAGCATCTTCCATACTGGGCATTGTCGCCCAACGCCTCGTTAGAAAGATATGCCCTGACTGCAAAGAGGAGTATGTCCCTGACCCGGACATCCTGGCAAGGCTGAGTCTTAACAAGGAACAACTGCCCTTTAAATTTTACCGCGGGGCCGGCTGCGCGAAATGCGGCCATTTAGGCTATAAAGGACGCACCGTCATTGAAGAAGTGATGATTATGGGCCAGGGACATACTCCTCTTTGCAGTCAGGGCATATCTTTCTAACGAGGCGTTGGGCGACGATACCCAGTATGGAGGATATGCTATCATATAAGGCGGCATCCCTATATCAACAAGCCTATTCAGAAGAGCCGGGGCGTCGTTGGTATGCATCGTTGAAAGGACAAGGTGCCCTGTCAGGAAAGTTCTGAAGGGCAATCTCAGCAGTTTCCATATCCCTTATCTCACCAATCATTATTACATAAGATGCCTGTCACAGGATAGAACGGAGGATGAATGGGAATGTCAGCCCCACTTTCTCGTTTATCTGCACCTGATTTATGCCCGCCAGCTCATATTCAACAGGGTCTTCAACGGTAATTATATTGACCTCTTCAGACCTATCTCTCTCGTGCCTCCGTAAAGGGACGAGGTCTTTGCTGCCCGTAGGCCCTGTCAACAGTATCATCCCCTGGGGCTTGTTTTTTGAAGCTCCTGATCGGGGCGAGATTTTTTGGAGCGAAGCCAAGTTCATCAAGGGTAAGGAACGATTCCTCCTTATTTAGTATCCTTATAACCGCCTTTTCTCCATAGTAGGTGGGCAGGGTTGAGACACGGAGGTCTACGGACATATTCCTTGTCTTGACCTTTATCCTACCGTCCTGCGGTAGTCTTTTCGGCAATATCCATGCTCTCCAAGGACCTTGATGCGTGAGATAATGATCGGCTGGGTCCATTTTGGGAGTTTAATGGAATCCTGGAGCACTCCGTCTATGCGGTTCCTCACCCTAACCTGGTTTTCCTGGGCCTGATGTGCACATCATGCCCCGCGCTTGATAGCGTTCTTGATTATAAGGTCCACCATCTTTACAAAGGGTGAATCCTTGAATTCTTCCGCGGTTGGTTCTTTTCCTCTTCAAGCCCTTCTTCAGGCGAGGAATTCCATGACTTCCTCGCCTTCAAATTCGGAAGCGACTCTGGCTGAGGGTTTTTTCAGGACTGTAATGGTGTTGAAGGATATTATTTA
>CAVZMS010000054.1:0-12778 GCA_963776085.1 uncultured delta proteobacterium | reverse complement strand
CTTAATCCGGGATGATTCATCAGCTATTTTTTGATTTGACATTAGAAATCTCTTCAGTTAGAAAGCCATCTTTCAACTTAAAGGAATATTCGAGGTGATTGAAAGATGGCTTTTCGCATGCTATGGAGATTAAATAAGAGAATTATAAAGCTATACTTGACGATAGCCTTGATCTGCTTCTTTTTGTCTTTTTCTTCAAGTGATGCATGGGCATCTTTTTTAGATTTTATTAATAGAATAATATAGTCTAAAAATTTTCTAACCCATTTTCCCAACAAAACTTTGAAAAACACCAATTTATGAGGTGAAAGAGGGCTTGAAATAATAAAGATCCCACTAAGGGTATAATCCTTAGTGGGATCTTTATTTTGTTTAAGATTAAGAGGCTATGCCCGGTCTTTTTCAGACAGTTCTCTTAATATCTCTGTGTTCTTTTGTATGCGCTTCATATTGGCCTTTAGATTTGCCTTATTAGGCTTTGTCTTTCGGTCTCGAATCGCCTTTGTCTTCTTTGAGTTTGAAGCCATATTTATTTCCCCTTCGATATTCTCAAAAAGTCAGGTGTTATTTTGATTTGCAAGTTTCGCTCTCTGTTTTAATCTCTTCTTTCTTCGTCGCCGTCTTCTTTCAATCTCGCGGCGTCTTTCCACCTTCTTGTGTCTCGCCATAGGTCTCCTTTTTATTCTATTCAGATTTAAGAAATTAGCTTTCGGCAATCAACGATCAGCTTTAAGCCTAGATTCCACGGTTAAACCGGGGAATGACGGATTGAGACCTCTGAAAAATATCAATCTTCTGTTATTTTGACCGTTACGTCTTCCGGGCGTGATGAATCACGCCCCTACGGGTGCTGGATTACGGCGTGCGGACCGGAATGACGAATCAGGGTGTTAAATAAAGGTCTCGAAGTCTGTTCCCGAAAATAGTTTGTGTTATCTAATAACCGAATCAGACTCCTAAGTCAAATATAATTAAATATGGATCATCTTCAAATTAATTGACTCGATGATCAGGGCTCAAGGATCTATGGGTCAAGGGGTCGAGTGAAAAAAACACTTGAATCCTATCGAAGATCTCGATCTTTTATCAGAAAATCCCCGGATTCTTGACCATCGAGGTTTTTAGGCTGAAAGCCCAGGTGTAAAAAGCCTTCAGCCCATCAACCTAAATATTGGCTATATCTCCGGATGTGCCTTAATCATTATTCGGCAGCACTTCCAGGCTCAAATCGACTGCGCGTACAGAGTGGGTGAGGGCGCCGACAGATATAAAGTCTACCCCGGTCCGGGCGATTTCATCTATATTTTCAAGGTTGACTCCTCCTGAAACCTCCACTGGAACCCTGCCTGCCACCATATTCACGGCATTCCTGATCTCATCAGTCGACATGTTATCAAGAAGGATTGTGTCGGCACCTGCCTTAATTGCCTCCTCAATGAGGGCAAGCTTCTCAACCTCCACCTCTAACTTGATACTGTGGGACGTGTTCTTTTTCGCAAGGTGCACAGCCTTTGTTATGGAGCCGGCGGCGGTTATATGGTTATCCTTAATCAGGATACCGTCATATAATCCGAGCCTGTGATTGAATCCGCCGCCCATACGTACGGCGTACTTGTCAAAAAACCTAAGACCCGGGCGCCGTCTTTCTTGTATCCAGTAACCTGACCTTTTCCGAGCCGACCTTCTCGACATATTTCCTGGTAAGCGTAGCTATACCGCTCATTCTCTGGATAAAGTTGAGTGCAGTCCTTTCAGCCTTGAGGATAACAGACAAAGGGCCTGAAAGGCGGCATATCCTTCCCCCGGCAGGCACAATCTGGCCGTCCTTATAATGATTTTCAATCTCCATCAGAGGACTAAGCAGCTCGAAGGTCCTTGCAAAGACAGGAAGACCTGCCAGGACAATCTGCTCCCTGGTCTCAAGAATGGCGTTTCCTTGGGCTGCGTGGTCTATGATGGCATCGGTAGTAATATCCCCTGCACCAATGTCCTCCTCAAGGGCAGCGCGAAGGACTTTGTCCATAAGGACCTGGTTCTCAATCATTTATTGCCTCGAAAAATTTAAGGTTTTTTTCAAATTTTTCTAATTCGACCTTCATCGATTCGAACTTCTCTCTGACTTTATCCACGATCTCCGCAGGCGCCTTTTCCAGAAATCCTTTACTGGATAGTTTCTTAGCCGAGACCTCCATCTCTTCCCTAATTATTTTTATCTCTTTTCTCAGCCTTTTTTTCTCTTCATCAAAATCCATGAGACCCTTTAACAGGACATGGACCTGATTTCCGGCAACCACTGCCGTCATGGACGCCTCAGGTTTGGAAACCTCTTTATCAATATGCACTGAATCTACCTTGGCCAGATTCCTGATATGTGATAGGTTTTGACGAATAATCTCGATATCCCGGGCTTCGAGTATCTCTGCCACGATATCGACCTTTTTTGCAGGATTAATATTCATCTCTCCTCGGATATTACGTATGCCGGTGATTATATCCATAACAAGGTTCATATCCTCAACAGCCTGTTGATCAGATAGGAATTCGGAGGCTGCTGGAAAGTCGGCATTCATAATGCTCCCTTCAGAACCCGGAAGCCTCTGCCATATCTCCTCAGTAATAAACGGCATAAAGGGATGGAGGAGCCTCAAGACCCCCGTTAATACATCCCTAAGAACAGCCTTTGTGGAGGTTTTCAGCAACTCATCATCTCCATAAAGCCTTTCCTTTATCATCTCCAGATACCAGTCACAAAATTCGTGCCATACAAACTGGTAACAGAGGCTTGCGGCATCATTAAATCGATACTCATCCAGCGCCTTGGAGATCTCTTCGCTTACCTTGCCCAGTCTCGTGGAAATCCAGCGGTCCGGCAAGGAATAAACGATGTTTTTTGACGGGATCACGGAATCCCCTCCAGGTTAATAAGCACAAGACGAGCGGAGTTCCATATCTTGTTTACAAAGTGTCTATATCCCTCGATCCTGTCTTCAGAAAGCTTGATATCCCTTCCCTGGGCGGCAAATGCCGCAAGGGTGAACCTGAAGGAATCTGCCCCGTATTGATCAATAACTTCGAGCGGATCAATGACGTTTCCCTTCGACTTGCTCATCTTTTTCCCTTCGGCGTCTCTGACAAGGGCGTGTATGTAAACATCCCTGAAGGGCACATCTCCCATAAAATGGAGCCCCATCATCATCATCCTTGCCACCCAGAAAAAGAGGATATCAAACCCGGTTACAAGCACGGATGTGGGATAAAAAGTCTTCAATGCCTCGGTATTGTCGGGCCAGCCCAAGGTGGAAAAGGGCCAGAGTGCGGAGCTGAACCATGTATCCAGGACATCCGTTTCCTGTCTGAGGTCCTTGCTCCGGCAGGCGCTGCATTCTTCGGGCTTTTCCAAGGTTACGATTAACTCTCCGCATTCATCACAATAGTATGCCGGGATGCGATGCCCCCACCATATCTGCCTGGAAATGCACCAGTCCCTGATATTATTCATCCATTCATAATAGACATTTTCCCATGTGGGGGGCACTATCCTTGTTTTGCCCGATTTTACCGCATTTACAGCCTTTTCAGCCAAAGGGGCCGTACGCACAAACCACTGTTTGGAGAGAAGCGGTTCAATCATGGTCTTACAGCGATAGCAGTGACCGATTGCGTGACGATAGGGTTCAATCTTTTCCAACAGCCCTTTTGTCTTAAGATCATCCAATATCTTTTCACGGCACTCAAACCTGTCCATGCCTTTATATGGCCCGGCCAGTTCATTCATCCTGCCGTCTTCATCAATGACCTTAATCCTTTGCAACATTGTGCCTGTTTCCAATCTCAAAGTCATTGGGATCATGCGCGGGGGTGATCTTCAATGCCCCGGTTCCAAATGACCTATCAACATATCCATCAAAGATGACAGGGATAGGCTTATCCAATATGGGCAGGATAACATGAGTACCCGAAAGCGCCTTATAACGATCGTCCTCGGGATTCACTGCCACTGCCGTATCGCCAAGAAGGGTTTCCGGCCTGGTCGTAGCCACTGTAAGCCATCCGTCTCCTTTTTCAAAACGATATCGGATATAATAAAGATGGCTTTCCCTTTCTTCATGCTCGACTTCAAGATCGGCGAGCGCCGTATGGCATCTGAGGGCACCAGTTGATAATGTAATCCCCACGGTAGATCAGATCCTCATTATAAAGACTAACAAAGACTTCCTTTACCGCCTTTGAAAGGCCCTCATCCATTGTAAAACGTTCCCGGTCCCAGTCACAAGAACTCCCGAGTTTTTTAAGCTGATTAATAATCATCCCGCCGTATTTGTCACGCCATTCCCAGACAAGCTCTATAAATTTGTCCCTGCCAATCTTATGGCGGTCGGTCCCCTTTGAGTTAAGATCCTTTTCAACCACATTCTGGGTGGCGATACCTGCGTGGTCTGTACCAGGTTGCCACAGGACGTTATACCCCTTCATTCGTTTATACCTGCAAAGGATATCTTGTAATGTATTATTAAGGGCATGTCCCATGTGCAGGGAACCTGTAACGTTAGGGGGAGGGATCACAATACAAAATGGCTCCTTATCCGATCGATCATCCGCCCTGAAAAGGCCATTCTCTTCCCAGTAAGTGTACCACTTGTCTTCCACATCCTTTGGTTCGTAACCTTTGGGCATCATCTCTTTAGCCATTCTCAAAACTCCTTCAATATTCTCTTTTAAGACTTCTCCTCTCCGGATCCCTGACCCCTTTAATCCCTTTAATCCTGATCATCGATCAAGTAATTCAAATATGATATAAACAAAAAAGGGGTTGCGGCATTGCCAACCCCATAAATAAACATAAATCTCTAAAATTTAAAAGATCTTTTTTATTCCGAATCCTTTTCAAGACTCTGTTTCAGGGCGTCAATGGCCTCTCTTATTACCCTCTCAGCTACTTCGGCCATGGTTTCTCTGGCAACTCTTTCTACCACATCCTCCACCACTCTTTTTACAATAGCCTCTATCTTTTCTTCAGATATAGCGGCCATCTCTTCAATAAGGGGCTGTGCAAGATCTCCTTCCCCTCCCCCATATCCTTTTGCCGGAAAATCTTCTTGCCATCTATTCTATCACGATGTTCGACCTCTATCAGCGTCTCAGTTTCTTCCAGTGTTATTTTTTCAACATTCTTAGAGGCTTCCGGGGACCCTATAGGACTTTGAATGGTCATATTCAGGGCCTGTCCAGTTTCCAGTATCTTATCAATTTCATCTTCAACAAAATTTTCCCCTTTATCTACCATATCCGGTTCATCCCTTTCCAACAGGGAGATGTCCGATTCAAGTGATATATTTGCCAGAGCCAGGTCTGTTTCTGAAAGAGAAACTTCCTCTCCCGACTCCTCTCTATCATCAGATAATGCTTTTTCAGTACGCGCGGCGACTCTCAGATCTTTTGTCGGTTGATCATCTTCGTAAGACAGGGTTATCTCCTCATCACTTTTCTCCAAGTCTTTCTCGCCCTTTTCTACAAGTTCCATAAGTTCAATAATCTCTGAATCAGCTCCTCCATTAGCGGAGGCGTGATCGATGTCCTCCGGCGAGAGGTCATCCAGACTCAGGTCAAATATATTGTCTTCATCATCAGCCTGATCTTCCAATAAATCGTCGTCTTTTCCCATTGTTGGGCTCCCATCCTACAAATTGACGTTCTGTTTACCTGGGCTGAAATACTATTATAATCAGGTAACATAAAGGCTAGATACTGTCAAGACGCTTCCAATATCCCTTAGGAAAAGGAAAATGAGTTCTCATCTGAAATTTTATTGACATCTTTTCAGATATTAATATAGTATTTTATTCGAAAATTTATTAATTCCATATCCTTTCTTAACAAAATCAAAGTATCGAGTCTTTGACAGCAAGGGAGGATAGGATATAATCACTATATAAAACTGCAGAGAATTAACAATTTTGTCATTCCGGCGAAGGCCGGAATCCAGAGGTTTTGATTATGATTGTATTTTCCTGGATTCCGGATCCCTGGCCCAGACAGTAATTAAAAAACGTGCGTTTTAAAGTTTTGCAGGTATATAAGTTATGCGATTAGCATTTGACCGCAAGTCGCGCCAGGGCGGGCAAGTCCGGAATGACGAATATAGGTATTATGCAAAGTTTTTATAAAAGGGGGTGATCCCTATAGTTTGCAGAAAAAGAAGTTGGGAAAAATCTAAGGAGTTATTTACTCTTTGGAATCCCTTATGTTTTTTAATTTATCCAGGGCTGTTCCAGACCTTTATAACGAATAACGTGGTGAAATCTCATGTAAAATAAGCCCAACGCAAATAGGTGTAACATGGACGTTATCAAAGGTGGGGAAAGGCATCTCGTTATAAATTTGGGATGCTTTTTATTTTTAATATTAGGACGATTTTAAGAAAGAACATTAATTTATAATATAATATTCATAAAAAATATATGAAATGAGATGGAGATATGAAAGTAATTGTGCAGAACAATCAGATAGAAAGAGCCATAAAAGATCTCAAGAAGAAACTGACAAAAGAGGGTTTTTTTTCTGAGATCAAGGAACGGCGATTTTACGATAAACCCAGCGTAGCGAAAAAGAAAAAACAGGCTAAGGCGGCCAAAAGGCGACGTAAGCGGATGAGAAAATTTCCAAGGTTCCCGTATTAGTATACCAGCTGTTTTCCAGCCGACTTTTAATCCCCCCTGTTTCAAGCAGGAGGGGATTTACGGATGACATTAATTTTATAATGTTTTTCAGTATAAAATTACTCATTTACTCTAAACAAGAAAAGGTGATGGTAAGCCTCTTTAATTCTATACCCAAAGAGGATTAACAAATGGAAGACCAGAGACATTTCTCTGATAAGGCATCAAAGGGTGAATGGGTTTTATCTCTTATTCACATGATTCTCTCATACATCTCCGAGCTTGTCTCTAATCCAATACGCAGCGGGCTGGTATATTTTATAGGAGGCTTGGCTGCCGCCCTTTTAGTCGGATGGGTGCTTTTCCCTATCGTCCTCTATTCTAAAGACGAGCAACCTGTTAATTTCAGCCATGCCATACATACCGACCCTGACATTGTTGACGTGATGGAAGGTGATACCGAGGCTGAAAGATGCTCCTTTTGTCATAGCTTTAAAGATGACGGTTCCTTCACAGGCATACCGAAACTCGAAACATGTATGGAATGCCATGATGACCCTGAATCGCCCTTGGGTGAAACCCTTGAAGAAAAAAAGTTTCTTGAAGAATATTTAGTCGGTCAGAAAGAGGTACACTGGTATAAATATTATGAACAACCTGATTGTGTCTATTTTCCCCATATCCCCCATGTGAAAAATGGTCAAATCGATTGTAAAACCTGTCATGGGGATCACAGCAATACGGATAACTTACCGGCGTATCGGAAAAATCGTATTTCAGGTTACAGCATCAATATATGGGGGGAGAATATTTCAGGCAACAAGACAAACACATGGGACCGCATGAAGATGGATGATTGCGCCGAATGTCACATAAAGAATGGTCGTGAAGAAAACAATGACTGTTTTTTATGTCATAAATAGAAATTCTATAACATCAGAAGACGAAGTATATTAACGGTTCTAATATTCGGAAGTAAAAGGGCAAGGTTCTAACATCGCCAAGTAGTAGATATCTCCAATCCTCCCCTAAGAGGGGAGGAAAATTTGGGAATTCCCCTTGCAGGAGAGGATTGAATATTATTTAGTGACTAAAGAAGGTAATAATATGGATTTAAAAGGAAAAGATATCGCCAATCGTCTGGGGATGAACAGAAGAAATTTCATTAAATTTGTCGTTGGCGGGGCAGTCGGAACCGCCTTATCCCCCCTGCCGTGGAAACTAACTGATGATATCGCCATATGGACGCAGAATTTACCGTGGGTGCCTGTCCCTCCTGTCGGTGAATTTTCCTATGCCAAATCCGTATGCTTGTTATGTCCAGGGGGTTGCGGCATTAATGTGAGGAAGGTGGATGACAGGGCCGTGAAGATCGAAGGCCGTACGGACTACCCTGTCAATCCAGGCGGCATATGTCCTTTGGGCATGGGCGGCCTGCAACTGCTTTACAATGAGAAAGCGCGCTTTACCGGCCCCATGAAACGCATCGGTGCAAGGGGAACAGATGCGTTCCAGGCCATATCCTGGGATGAGGCCCTTGATATCTTAGCTAAAAGGCTATCCGGCCTCAGAGACAAGGGAAACATTGAAGCCCTTGCCGCTATAGATGGAAATCTCCGCGGTTCAACAATCTCGGTCATGATAGAACGGTTTCTCAAGGCGCTCGGGAGTCCTAATTACATGAGGATGCCCTCATCTGAAGATACTGACGAGACTGCCGCCTCTATCCTGATGGGGAGGCAAGGCCATGTGACCTATGACCTTGAAAATAGCGATTACATATTGAGTTTCGGCAGCGGTCTCCTTGAAGGCTGGGGGGCTCCCGGCCGGGTAATCAATGCCTGGGGATTATGGAGATCCGGCGACCTGAAGGATAGGGTGCAAGTGGTGCAGGTCGAATCAAGGGCCTCCAACACCGCTTCCAAGGCGGATAAATGGGTCCCAGCAAAACCAGGGACAGAGACTGCCCTGGTCTTAGGCATCAACCATGTGATCATCAAAGAAGGTCTCTATGATATAGGATTTGTCGAAAAATACTCTTTTGGATTTTATGATTTCAAATCCGCTGACGGGGTTGACCACAAGGGATTCAAGACCCTTGTCCTTGAGAATTATTCCCCTGAAAGGGTGGCACAGATTACAGGGGTGGATGCCCATGAGATTCGCTTAATAGCCAGGGACTTTGCAAACGCTGCTGCGCCCCTTGCAATCTGCGGGAGAGGCAAAGGGGCATTATACGGCAGTCTTTATGAATCCATGTCAGTGCTCAGCCTGAATGCCCTGGTCGGGGGCATAAACAGGTCCGGCGGCCTTTTCATAAATGATCCTCTTCCCCTTGCCGCCCTGCCTGAACTGCAACCGGACACCACGGCAAAGGATTCACTTGCTAGAGGACGCATTGACAAGGCAGGCAGCAGGATCTATCCCTTCAGCCAAAGCCTGTTAAACAACCTTGCTGATTCCATCCTTAAAGAGGGTAAATCTCCCATAGACACTATTTTTATCTTTTCCTCCAATCCGGCATTCACCATCCCTGACGGAGGAGATTTCAGAAAGGCCTTGGAGAAGATCCCTTTTATAGTAAGCTTCTCTCCCTATCAGGATGAAACAGCCCGATTGGCTGATCTGATACTCCCTGATCACACCTATCTGGAAAAGGTTGATGACATAGCATGGCCCGCAGGACTGCAGTACCCCTTGTATGGTCTTTCAACACCGGTTGTTAAACCCCTTTATGACACAAAAAATTCAGGGGATGTAATTTTAGTGTTGGCAAAAAAGGTCGGTAGCTATACAGGAGAGGCCTTCCCATGGTCGGATTACGAAGAGGTTTTAAAGACCAGGGTTAAAGGGATATTTGACGCTCAGGCAGGAATGACAGCCTATGACGGCTCAGACCAGCCATGGGAAGGTTTACAAAAAGGTGATATTGCGTCGCCGGATTACAAAGGTTTTGATGAGATGTGGGAAAAGATTAAAGAAAACGGTCTGTGGTACCGGCCAGTATATCCACCTAAGGACCCTGAAAACCTTTTCAAGACAGCATCGGGCAGGTTCGAATTTTACAGTAACATGATTGAATCAGCGCTTAAAGGGATGGATCCAAAGATCCTTGGGATAAAGGCATCCGGCGATGAAATATGCATGCCCCACTTTGAAAACATATCATTAGAGGAAGATAAATCATTCCCCCTTCGGATGTACCCCTATGAACTAATAAATCTATCGAGCGGATGGCTCCCTAATCCCCCTTACCTGAACAAGACCCTTTTTGACGATCAGCTTAAAAAGGACCAATCCTTTGTGGATGTCAACCCTGATACAGCAGAGGGATATAACCTGAAACAAGGGGACAGCGTCTTTATAGAATCGCCCAAGGGAAGGATTCAGGCACTCGTAAACATATTTGAAGGGGCCATGCCAGGAATCGTTTTCATGCCGCTGGGATTGGGGCACAGTGCATATGATGATTTTCTTCGCGGTAAGGGTGCAAATCCCAATGAGATCGTCTATGGAGGAAGAGATCCCCTGAGCGGTCAGACTGTTTGGTGGAACACACCTGTAAGACTGGTAAAGGCATAGAGGCAAGGCAGATCATGGAAGAAAATAAAACTAATGGACATAAATACGGAATGGTAATAGATCTGGATAAATGCATAGGATGCGGAACCTGCATGGTCGCCTGCGCCTCGGAAAATAACGTCATAGTCAGGGCGGATGAATCGGATAAGGAGCGCAGCATAGCCTGGATGCAGTTATATAAGATAAACAACGGCAAGAAATTTCCCAAGACCGAGATAAGTTATTTTCCGAGGCCATGCATGCACTGTGAGGAGGACGGCAGGGGAGGCCATCATCCTCCTTGTGTTTCAGTTTGTGTTGCCACGGCTACTACGCTTGATCATAACACCGGTATCGTCAGTCAGATCTATACACGCTGTATCGGATGCAGATATTGCCAGGCTGCGTGTCCTTATCACGCGAGATATTTTAACTGGTGGGATGGCTATTCCTATTTCAAGCCCTTTCCCGACGGGATGGAACGATCCCTTTCACCGGAGGTATCGCCGCGCATGAGGGGTGTTGTGGAGAAGTGCACCTTTTGCCACCATCGATTGATGAGGGCAAAAGACAGGGCCTATGCAGAAGGCCGAAGGGAGATTGCGGAGAACGAATATATACCAGCCTGCGCAGAGGCCTGTCCAGCGCAGGCCATTACCTTTGGGGATCTCAAAAACCCGAAGCACAGGGTCTCAGAACTGATTAAGAGTCCTAACGCATTTAGGTTATTGGAAAAATTAAAGACCAAGCCCAAGGTTTATTATCTCTCTTGCAAAGATTGGGTGCGAAAAATGGCAGACAACTATCTGCAGGATGATTCTGTAAAGGGTGTTAACGGTTAAATTGTTAAGTAGTTGAATAGTGTAATTGTGATCCCCGTTCGTCATTCCGGGCCTGACTTAGCCTGCCCCGTACTGGATACGGGGGGATCCGGTCTATTCCATTAGTTACAACAGATCCTCTGACCGTAGTTCCTGCCCCGGACTTCGATCCGGGGTTCACCGGAGTGACGATTTTTAATGATTCCATGATTGATTAGTCGAGTGGTTGACAAATTAACGACTCAACTGAATTGAAGAGGAGGAAACAGATGGATTCCGCTTTGATTCCGGAAGGCGCCAAAAGATGTTCCACAACGAAATTTTTCTTCTGGACATTGCCATGGCTGGCCCTTTTGGTATGGGGAGGGGTATCAGCCCTTTTATGTTTTGTGTTGGGCCTTAACCAGACCAATATGAGTAATATCTTTGCCTTTGCCCTATGGATTGTCTTTGATCTGTCGGTAATCGCCCTTGGCGCCGGGGCGTTCTTTACAGGATTTCTCACGTATATTATCGGGAGGAAGGAATTAAAGGATATAATCAACGCGGCGGTCATAATAGGATTTATATGCTATTCAGGCGCCATGGGCATGCTGGGTATCGATATCGGACAACCTATAAGAGTATGGTTTATCTTCTGGCACGCCAACATCCATTCCATGCTTGTGGAGGTCTCTTTCTGCATAACATGCTATCTGGGTGTTCTATCCATCGAATATCTGCCCTTAATCCTGGAGAACAGGAAGCTCGGTGAAGTGCGCGAATTCCGTTTATTCGGGCATAATCTTCATCATATCATGGCCACTGTTTGCCGCTACGGGTACATTTCTTTCGTTCTTCCATCAGGGCTCCCTGGGCGGCATGTTCGGGGTAATGTACGCGAGGCCCTTCGCTGCGAGGGAAGGGTTTTACATTTGGCCATGGACCTTCTTCCTTTTTGTTCTTATCAGCCATAGCCGCGGGCCCGTGCTTTACTATTCTTTGTACTAAATTGGCTGAGGCCGTGACACGGAAAAGGCTTGTGAGACAAGAGGCCGTTCAAACCCTTGCAAAGATATCCGGATGGTTACTGGTTGTATATCTGATTTTTAAAATTGCTGACACACTTGGCTGGATATATGGGGTCGTTCCCAGGGCCGGGCAAAGCTTTATGGAATTTTTCAGGGAGGGCCCATACGGTGTCTGGCTGCTGGTATGTGAAATTGTTATCTTCGGGATCATCCCCGCGATCATCCTGTTGATTCCAAAGACAAGGCGGCATGGGGGATGGCTGATTACCGCGTGTCTCATGAATTGTACCGGTATTGTATTTAATCGCTTTATATTTATTATCGTCACCCTTGCCATACCGGTGATGCCTTTTGACAGATTCTGGAGCTATCTGCCGACATGGCAGGAATGGGGTGTGGCAATGGCCTTAATAGGTTACGGATTCCTTTATTTTCGGTTTCCTACAGGTATCTGCCTGTATTCCCAAGGGAGAGGGAATTGAATTCAGAACATCCGGCATAAGGTATACGGTTTATGGTATGCGGTATACGGTTTAGGGCATAAGGTGTACCGTACGCCGTATACCGCATACCGTAAACCCTATACCTTATACCGTTATTTACGGAGTTTATATGACCCCATTTTCTTTTGAATGGCAATGGAACATAGAGTACCTCATCTTTATGGGGCTTTTATACCTTGCCCTTGACGATCATCTGCGCGGGATTAATCTATGCCTTTATTAAGACA
>CAVZMS010000053.1:0-3320 GCA_963776085.1 uncultured delta proteobacterium | reverse complement strand
TTGCAAACTCGCCCGTGTATGGCCCTGTCTTTCCAGTTCCATAGCCAGTACAGGTTCGAAAAACAGGATATACTTCATCGGACCAGGATTCGAGCTTCCCCGTTTCCAGGTTGCCATTCCCCAGCGGGCTTCCATCATCATACGGACGGAGTTCTCCAGGATCTGCTCCGGAGTCCATGTTGCAACAGCTCCCCCTCCCAGCAGATTGACTGGATGCTCCCATAACCGAGGAAACGGTCACGCAGCTATCTTCCGCTTTGAATCCCTGGGTAACATGGAAAGGAGGCCACGGACTGAAATCCTGGTTCTCGGCAAAAACATAGAATTGCTGTGATGGGCGGCCGACGAGAGCCATATCGTTTACACCGGGCCATACCCGGCCGATGTTGATCAGAGCGAGCCGCAAAGCGCGTCCGATGGTGCTGTTGGCCTGCCACCCGTAGCCCAGGAATCCTATCCCTGAATTGATGTTGATCTCCTTTGCGATGGGTCCGGTCACCATTATGGCGAAGTTGAAAGAACCGGTTGAAGTCATTATGTGAAGGTCGTCGTAATCGGGATCCGTAATACCTTCCATTGCAGCAATGATCACCGGCAGGTATTCCGGCTTTGCTCCAGCCATCACGGAGTTGATGGCAATCTTTTCAATAGTGGCAATCCCGTTCTTGGGAGCTACCGTACCGATGATCTCATCCGGAGAACGATTCGTGCCCTTAAGCATGGCCTGGACCGCTTCCTTCGTCGGAGGTAATAGCGTTAAGCCATCTCCCCACTGTCTGTCCAGGTAGATATCGTTGAATTTTTCGATGGCCAGCGCATATGTCTCCGCAGAAACAGTGATAGGTCCAAGGTCTTCCTTTTCGGGTGTGGTTCTTGCTTCCTTCTGTGTCAAAGGACGTTTCAGTCCATCGATGAGTTCATCAATGACCGCTTTGGCAACAGGCATGATTCCCGCATCGGTCCCCCTGAGCCTGTAATAATCCGCGGCCTTTACCGTTACGATGCGTGCTCTCGGCATGCCAACGTCTTCTGCCGCGGATTCCGCGTCATGAACAAAGTTATCGGTGCATACATAAACTCCGGGCTTCCCAAGTTTTTCCACTCTGTAATAACCGGCCACGCCGGCCCATGTGCAGGATCCTCAGTCTCCGACGCCGTAGAGGAATGCATCCGTCTCCTTTGCCATCTTTGCTGCCAATTCATCACCAAGGTCGAAGGCACCCGAGTAGCGTAAAATAGCAGTATCCGGCAGCTTTTCTTTCAACAGCTGCTCAATACCGTTCCAGAAGTGATTCCCACCGGGCTTTTCGTTCCAATAAAGACCGATCTTTTTCCCTTTCAGATCGGGAATCCTCAGACTGGGTGGGGAAATAGGCGGGAGAGTAATTTCCCCGCGTGGATTAAGAACATGCAGCGTGATATCCGATGCATCCAGATCGGAATTAACAGGCTTGCATGCGAAAAAAAGCATTACAAAAATCGTTACCGTTGAAATCCATATGCCGGTCTTTTTCATTGGATAGGTCCCTCCTGGCATTGAATCGCCGATTTTAAATCCAGTTTTTTTATTGTTTAACGACAAGGATACAAGAATTTCTTTATACAAGACAAGTTCTTGATTATTCAATTTTAATATCCCAAAAGAAACTGTTTCCTCTTTTCTCTTTCCTATGAGCTATAAGCTATGAGCAATGAGCTAATTTTTCAACTTCCCTTGGCTCGACCCCAACTTAAAATCCAAAACAAGACCTGACCCCAATTACTTTTTCGGCATATCTTTTGGAGCCTCACCCCGGAAGTCTGACATCAACAGGTGAGTCAGTGTATGCACATAGCGCAACGTGCCGTTTTCCACCCGGAACAGGTGTGTATCAGGCGCGCCCCTTTGACCCTCCGGAGTATCTATGCCAAAGGTGCAGAACACCACTACCGAATTGATCACCTCGTCCACTATGAAATGGCGGTTGGTGATATTCAAGCCGCTCGGGACCCCAACTTCGCAGCTGTCATCGGGTAAACCCTTACCGGTGTATGCACCACCTTCAATGCGGACACAGGGGAATCCCCACGGCACCAGGTCAATTTTCCCTTCAAGGAATGCGTCGAGGTAGGCATTTGCCGCGGCGACCAGCGTTCCGCGCGTTTCACGCTTCTCCTGGGAAACGGGGTCCCAGTTTTCCGATGACGAATACTTTAGATAGGCATCGGCGTCAAAGAGCCAGTAGCCTGGTTTGGTCCACAGGATCTCGATCTCGGCGATCTTGTCATGATTGACACGCATGCGTGTGCCGATTACATAGGGATTTTCCTTGTCTGTCACAATTACCTCGGTGAATGTCTGGCCCGAATAAGTGTCGAGCAGACTGCGATGAAAATCTATCTTCATCGGCTGATTGATAATACCCTTGTTGATGTCCATAGGCACCATGTTCTCCTTGTAACTAAACATCGTCCCTAAGGGCAGGCCTGAAATATCGCCTTTGGTCTGGGCATCGATGTACAAGTCGACAGCATGCTGCAGCCCTCCGCGCGTGCAGGAAACATTATCCGCTGCGAAGCTGATCATGGGGGTAAGTAATACGCTTAAAAGTACAATACATATAAAAGTAGTACGTCTCATTGGTCTCCTCCTTTTTTTGATGTTATTCTGATTGCCATATACCCCTTCAATAACAGCCTTTTTACCTTCGAAAAATGCATTATAGCCCTTTTTTAAAGGGCATATTTTCTACTTATCAAAATTATATCAGCTGGTTAGCTTGGCCCGACCCCAAACTGCTTTGCTTATCTTCTTTTGGGCTAGCTTTACAAATACAACTACAATAAGAATAAGAATTATAATAGCTAATATTTTCAATTCATCTTTCTCCTCTTATTTAAGGTAAGTTATTTACTTATTTAAGGACGTCCCCTTTTTCAAGTCTTTAATCACTTTTTTGACCAGTACGGATCATACTTTTAAGGTTATAAAGTTTCTCTTTCAGTTCTTTATAATTTGGAAGAGACTCTATTTTGTAGGTAATATTTTTAAACCCCCAATTCAGGTTCTGACTATTTTATTCTGATCTTCGGGTGTCAGGGACAGGATTTCTTTTGTAACCGTGTCTGGATCACAAGCGTAAAGCTCGGCACAGAAATGGATGGTAAGCAAAGGAGCCTAATGGTCTAAAAGAGGTAATCTTTTATCTTGAGATGATTAAACCAGGGCGTCCCGCTTTTTTCATCAAGATCGTCCCTATTTACATCATTCTCCTTTCAGATCATCATTTAATCCCAACTCCCTGAGAGCGATTTTGGTTTCTTCAATTTTTTGTGTTGAG
>CAVZMS010000052.1:0-7856 GCA_963776085.1 uncultured delta proteobacterium | reverse complement strand
CTAGCCCTTAAAAGATTGGTAAGGCTATAAAAGGATTCCGGGATTCAAGAGAACAAGTGGAGGAACTCAACGCCTTTGAACTATTTTCACGGTTGCGGTTGCGAGCTCGTATCGGTATTCGTGCAATGTGTACCGGCCACGCGACCGAAACCGTAAGACTATAGAATCAACGAGTAGCTAACCCAATAATGTTGCAAACGTACGCATATGGTCCACGCCCCCTGCCCCGCTGTGTCACATGTGGTACAATCTTTACCAGCACCCTCTTCCTTCTCCTGCCGTCAAATTCACCGTGCAAAGATCTGTTCCCAGGACCGCCCCCGTTTTCCCCCTGTTACAGCCACCACCACCTCACTACCTATGACCTGACGTTTCACCAGTGCATCAGCATTATCCTCTCCCACATTATGACGATACTGGGCAACCGGTTTATTTTTCCAGCCAGGTCTCATAATCTTGATGCAAACCTCATTCGTCGTCATTGATAAGTATGTATGTGGCGATAGTGCATCGCATTACAGAGCAAGAGTCCTTCCTGATCCCGCTCTCCTTCAAACACTCGTTTACCTGCGGGGTGATATTAATAAATGCCCTTCTTGTGGGGACATTAAACCAGAGTTCCTTTCTGTAGCTTTTCACATTGTTCTCCTTGTAAGTTTTACTGTCCGTGTCGGTGGTCCGTTGTCTGTTGTCCGTTGCGCTATACCCTTTCTAGCTTTCTGCGAAGGCGGGTAAAAAATAATCAGACAATGCAGAGCAGACCTCCGTCATGCGCATAAACACAACCTGTTATCTGACTACCCGCAGGGGAAGTAAGAAAAACACATAATGCGCCGATCTCTATCGGTTCTCCGAAACGATGAGCTGGAAGTTCTTTTCCAATAGTTTTTATAAAGCTCTCCGGCAAGTCCTTGTCAAGGTCGGAATGAGTGGGACCCGGAGCAATACAGTTGACGCGAATACCATCGTCTCCCAGCACAACCGCCAGATACTTTGTGAAGATATCTATGCCCGCTTTAGCCACATTATAGGGCGCATTATGATGATTCTTGGAACCACTTACACGCTGGCCTCCGACAGATGAGATGTTTATTATGCTGCCGCCTAAGCCGCTGTCGCGCATAGCCGGAGCTATCTCATGCACAACATTTGCAACTCCATGGAGATCGGTGTTGATAACGCGGTGCCATTCACTAAGCCCTTCTTCTGTTAAGAATGGAGCTTTCGTCGCAACACCAGCGTTGTTAATGAGAACATCAACGTGACTGAAAGCCTCAAACACCTTTTTTGCAGCGTAAAGGCCGCTGCAAAAAAGGTGTTTGAGGCTTTCAGTCACGTTGATGTTCTCATTAACAACGCTGGTGTTGCGACGAAAGCTCCATTCTTAACAGAAGAAGGGCTCAGTGAATGGCACCGCGTTATCAACACCGATCTCCATGGAGTTGCAAATGTTGTGCATGAGATAGCTCCGGCTATGCGCGACAGCGGCTTAGGCGGCAGCATAATAAACATCTCATCTGTCGGAGGCCAGCGTGTAAGTGGTTCCAAGAATCATCATAATGCGCCCTATAATGTGGCTAAAGCGGGCATAGATATCTTCACAAAGTATCTGGCGGTTGTGCTGGGAGACGATGGTATTCGCGTCAACTGTATTGCTCCGGGTCCCACTCATTCCGACCTTGACAAGGACTTGTCGGAGAGCTTTATAAAAACTATTGGAAAAGAACTTCCAGCTCATCGTTTCGGAGAACCGATAGAGATCGGCGCATTATGTGTTTTTCTTACTTCCCCTGCGGGTAGTCAGATAACAGGTTGCGTTTATGCGCATGACGGAGGTCTGCTCTGCATTGTATGATTATTTTTTACCCGCCTTCGCAGAAAGCTCAAAGGGTATAGCGCAACGGACAACAGACAACGGACCACCGACACGGACAGTAAAACTTACAAGGAGAACAATGTGAAAAGCTACAGAAAGGAACTCTGGTTTAATGTCCCCACAAGAAGGGCATTTATTAATATCACCCCGCAGGTAAACGAGTGTTTGAAGGAGAGCGGGATCAGGGAAGGACTCTTGCTCTGTAATGCGATGCATATCACCGCGTCCGTCTTTATCAATGACGACGAATCAGGTTTGCATCAAGATTATGAGACCTGGCTGGAAAAACTTGCTCCCCATGAACCGGTTGCCCAGTATCGTCATAATGTGGGAGAGGATAATGCTGATGCACATATGAAACGTCAGGTCATGGGTCGTGAGGTGGTGGTGGCTGTAACAGGGGGAAAACTTGATTTCGGTCCCTGGGAACAGATCTTTTACGGTGAATTTGACGGCAGGAGAAGGAAGAGGGTGCTGGTAAAGATTGTAGGCGCATAGCGTACAGCGGGGCATGTCGCATAGACCATATGCGTACGTTTGACGTTATTCGGTTAGGCTGCTCGTCTATAGTCTTACGGTTTCGGTCGCGTGGCCGGTACACATTGCACGAATACCGATACGAGCTGCGCAACCGCAACCGTGAAACGTAAACCGAGAGGCATTAGTATTCCACTTGTTCTCTTGAATCCCGGAATCCTTTTATAGCCTTACCAATTTTTTAAGGGCCTGCAGTTCATCGGGCTCAAGGTATCTGTATTGACCCTGCTTGAGATCTCCCAGGTCAAGGTTGCCGAAGCCTGTCCTCATCAGATGGACCGTCCTATGACCGACGGCCTCCATCATCCGCCTGACCAAGCGGTTTCTGCCCTGCGTGACGGTGAGCCTGACAATGCTTTTCCCACCCGACTGATCTATCAGGGCGGCCTTGGAACTCCCGCTGAACCCGTCTTCAAGCATTACGCCCTTTCTTAATGCCCGTAGCGTCTCCTCCGTTATCATACCCTCAACAGTCGCCTTGTATGTCCTTGGGACGTGATATCGGGGATGTGTCAGCCTGTGTGAGAGGTCACCGTCATTTGTCAAAAGCAGTAACCCGAGGGTATCGAAATCAAGACGGCCAACAGGATACACACGCTGGGGGACATCCTTAAGGAGATCGGTCACAATCGGCCTCTCTTCAGGGTCGTTGAGCGAGCATATATAACCGAAGGGTTTATTCAACATCAGGCAGATCCTTTTGGACGGCTTAGGTACCTCCTTTCCATCCACCCTGATGCTGTCTTCTCCCCAGATCGCCTTGGCGCCCAATTCCCGGACAATGCGGTCGTTCACCATGACCCGGCCAGAACTTATCATCTCATCGGCCTTGCGCCTGGAAACTATCCCGGCAAGGGACAGTATCCTGTTAATCCGCTGCGCCCCCTTCGGAATCTGTTTCATGAATTTCTTTGTCCAATCCGTTGTCAGAAGATGTTTTGGACGGTTCATATTCCTCTGTACCGAAGTCCTTGATCTCTTTTAATTTTGGGAGAGAGGAGATATCTTTAAGATCAAAGACCTCTAAAAACCGTTTTGTCGTCCCATAGATGAGGGGCCTGCCTGGCAACTCCTTGCGACCCATGATATTAATGAGGCCTTTTTCCAACAGGGTCTTTAGGATCCCGCCCACATCCACTCCTCTAAGCCTTTCTATCTCATGCCGGAGAACGGGCTGTTTGTAGGCGATTATAGCGAGGGTTTCCATTGCCGGCCGGGAAAGCCTGTTAGGGGTGGTCTGCAGCAACCTCAGGATATAGGACCCATACTCGGAACGGCTCCTGAACTGATAGCCCTCCGCGACTTCCTTGAGCGTAAAGCTGCGGTCCATGACCTCGTAATCGTGTTCCAGCACCTTGAGGGCGCTCTTTATATCGGATACATCAGCGTCAGGCAGGCAGGAATGGATATCCTTCGCGGTAAGGGGTTTGTCAGATGAGAAGAGCAGGGCCTCAAGAATCAGCTTCAGCGATTTAGCCATTGTCATTTTCCTCGTTATCCGTAAAATGGGCCGTAAGGAGTATTTCCTTGTCAGGTCCGGGTTGAAAAACCCGGACCATTCCGATATGCACCAGTTCAAGCAGCGCCAGGAAAGTCATAATGAATTCGGAGATGGTTCTGCTTTCATTAAAAAGGTCTGAAAAAAAGATAGTAGTCTCTTGTCTTAGTTGTTCTATGATAAAGGCGATCCTGTCCTTGATAGTCATCGTATCCGCGACATAGATCAATGGGGCATCAGGCAGCCTCTGTTCCACAATCCTCTTAAAGGCATCCATGAGTTGAAACAGGTTGACATCGAGTTGGACCTCTCCTCCCCCGAATTGAGAGATATAGTCGCCGTATAGATGGCGCTTAAAGACGTCCCTGTCCAACATCTCCCTCTCAGATAACTCGCCTGCCGCCTCTTTGAGGCGCAGGTATTCCAAGAGGGGCCGCGTGATCTCAGTCCTTGGATCTTCCTCTTCCTCCCTGTCTTCGCCCTGTTCCGGGAGCAACATCCTCGATTTTATATGGACGAGCGTTGAGGCCATGAGCAAAAAATCTCCGGCCACGTTTATGTTGAGGGCCTTCATCATGTCCAGATATTGAAGGTATTGGTCCGTGATCAGGGAGATGGGGATATCAAAGATATCCACCTCGTTTTTACGGATAAGATGTAGAAGCAGATCCAGGGGACCCTCAAAGATTTCCAGTCTGACTCTGTATTCTGTGTTATCAGGCATTAGTTAATTATATCCCAACAGCCTCTTTAACTTCCGACATGGTTTTGCGGGCGATAGATTGAGCCCTGTTATTCCCATTGTCAATAATATCCTTGACCCTCTTCATGTCCGACTCCAGCTCCCTCCTCTTTTCCCTTATGGGTGTCATGGCCGCGCATAGATTTTTTGCCATAATCTTTTTACATTCAACACAGCCTATCTTTGCGATGCGACAGTCTCTGTCAATATCTTTGACCATCCGGTCAGGGCTGTATATCTCATGAAAGGAAAAGAGGTTGCAGATGTCGGGATTACCGGGGTCTGTTCTCCTGGCCCTCTGGGGATCGGTGATCATCTGTTCCGTTTTGGAGTAGATCTCATCGTCAGAGTCGGTTAGAAATATCGAGTTGTTATAACTTTTACTCATCTTGCGCCTGTCGATGCCCAGTATTTTCGATGTGGGGGCCAGGAGCGTGGCGGGTTCAGGAAAGATCTCCCTGTAAAGGCTGTTAAAACGTCTGGCTATCTCTCTTGTTAACTCCACGTGCGGGGCCTGATCCTCTCCCACCGGCACACCGTTCGCCTTGTACATAAGGATGTCCGCTGCCTGAAGAACCGGATATCCCAGAAATCCGTAAGTATAAAGATCCTTCTGGTTTAACTCCTTCAACTGCTCCTTGTAAGTAGGATTTCTTTCAAGCCAGGGCAGGGGAGTTATCATGGAAAGGATCAGATGGAGTTCGGCGTGTTCCTTTATGTTTGACTGGATAAAAAAGGTGGATTGTTCCGGGTCGAGACCTATGGATATCCAGTCGAGAATGATATCAAAGATCGATTCTTTTATTATTCCGGTGTCCGAGTACTCGCTGGTCAGTGCGTGCCAATCAGCGATAAAAAAGAAGCATTCGTAATCCTGCTGCAGCCTTTTCCAGTTGTCAAGGGCGCCGTGAAGATGTCCCAGATGCATTTTCCCTGTCGGCCTCATTCCGCTTACAATTCTCTTCTTCATTCTTAATTCTTTCTCCAGTTTTATCTGTATTAGTTATCATTGATTTACGTTATCTCGTTACGCTGCCCAGTTTCTTGAGATTCCGGAAGGGGCCAAGTGATTCGATAGGCGTGCAAGTGCATCGTGCCCCTTGATCCGCTGAACCCCTTTGAATCCTTTTACACCGTCAGGTGTTCCCCAAACTTTTTCTTAACAAACTCTATTTCGTCTTCCTTTGTGCCGACCTTGCCATTGAGACTGGCCTCCATGAGACGGCCGAATATCTCCTTATACAGGGGCCCCGGTTTAAACCCCATTTCCTTCAGGTCCATCCCCTTGAGATAGACCTTTTTGCCTTTTAACCTTGTAAAATAATTAGATATAATTCTTTTTATCCTCTCATTATTTGCCTTTGCCATCATAAAAAGCAAGATCTCTGTATCATATTGTAAAAGCAATGTATAGATGCCATAGTTGTCGTCCCCTTTTAACCTGAATAGACTGTCCATGATCCTGTCAAGATCCAATCTCTGGGCTATCATCCTGCGGCTTTCCAGGTCGTTCATCTGCATCCTGTCGGCAAGGTCCTGCAGGGCCTTGGCGTCTAACGACGATGTCAGCCCGTACCAGTAAAGTTTCCATGTCTCATAGGGCTCTTCCAGATAGAGGAGATCAAACCAGGAGATAACGGCCTTGATGTCTTCAAGGATCTTCCCAAGTCCTTCCGTATACTCAATATCGGGTGAAATGAACTGAAGCAGGTCAAACTCATGCATCCTCTCTATGGCCTGAATGGGCCTGCCCTCCATTAACAGGAGCTTTAATTCCGTGAACAGACGTCTGCCTGAAAGGTCTTTAAAACAGTTGATATCAACGGCGTTTTTAATAAGCGACAGGGTGAGTTTTCCTATCCCGAAACCAAATCGCTGCTCAAACCGGATGGCCCTGAATACCCTGGTCGGATCCTCAACGAAGCTGAGATTGTGAAGGACCCTGATGACCTTCTCCCTGAGATCCTTTTGACCTCCGAAATAATCTATAAGGGTACCATAATCCCTTTTATTCAGCTTGATCGCCAGGGTGTTTACAGTAAAATCGCGTCTGAGGAGATCCATTTTCAGTGAACTGGTCTCAACCATCGGCGGGGCGGCCGGGGTCTCATAGTACTCCATACGCGCCGTGGCGATATCTACCTTAAAACCGTCAGGGAATATAAGGACCGCGGTCCCGAATTTCTTATGGCTCCTTATCCTCACCTCATGGTTCTCAGCGAATTTCTGGGCTAACATGATCCCGTCACCCTCTATTACTATGTCAACATCCAGATTTTCGCGCTTGAGGAACACATCTCTTACCAGACCTCCGACCAGGTAGGCGTTATATCCCAGGCTATCGGCGGTTGCTCCAAAGTCCTTGATAAGCGATATTATATTTCGCGGCAGGCGTTCCTTGAGCATGGAAGCGATATTTTTCTTTTTCGTAAAATTGGAGGCATTGCGGGAATCGTAGAAAAAGTCCTCGATCACAGGGCCTCCAACCAGGATGTTCAGGAGATCCGTCCTTGTTATCACTCCGAGCAGCTTCCTGTCTTCCAGGACCGGGAGGATCCTCAATTTATTCTTTATGATCATCTCCTGGATCTTGCTCATCGGGGCATCCGGCCTGACAATGGAGAAATCGATATTCATATAATCTTTGACCGGGACATGGCCCAGACCGAAATAGACCGCCTTTTCCATGATCTGTCTGGTAATGTAACCCTTCAGAGTGCCCTTCTTATCAATGACCATCAGGACATTTATATTATACTTGGTCATGATCGTGGAGGCCTCTTTGACGCTCTTTTCAGGATGGACATGGATGACAGGAGAAGACATCATGTCCATGGCCGTTTTTTGTGGGTTGATGCGCTCTCTGAGGAGGGCCTGAAGGGACTTCTCCACCTGGATCAGTGTCTTTTTCCTGATTGTAGCAGAAGCCGCCTGGGGGTGACCCCCTCCCCCGAAGGCAAGGGCGATCTCGGCCACATTGATATCTTCTATTCGGCTCCTGGCCACCAGGTATATCTTGTCCTCCATCTGGGCAAGGGCAAAGATGACCTTGAGATTCTCCATTTCCATGAACTTGTGCACAAGGATCGCGAAATCTCCCGTGTAATCTTCTCTGATAACCTTGGCTATAACCACCTGAACACCATTAATCACATGGGTGGTCGCGGATCTTGTCAGGTCGTTCAATATCCACACCTGCTCCG
>CAVZMS010000051.1:0-12158 GCA_963776085.1 uncultured delta proteobacterium | reverse complement strand
TGAATGTTTAAATAGATATGAGTGAAGAAGGAAAGTCTGAACCTGATGTTTCTTAAAACAGGGTCCTAGATCTTGGGGCCTTAGATGCTGAAGCCGAGACCTTTGCAAAATGTTACAAAAGTTGTAATATCGTCATCCCCCGGCTTGCCCGCCCCGGCGCGACATGACGATTTAGAAAAAAATATATCTTTTATAGATACTGGATATCAAATACTATATTTTTCGATGCCAGGTCTGGGCCAGGGACCGGGGGATCCAGTGTTTTCAAGGACTTTCTGGATTCCGGATCAAGTCCGGAATGACGGAAAAAGGAATTATTCAAAGGTCTCAAGCCGGAGTCTAATCGAGGTCCAGCAGTGTCGCCGGATTCGATTTGATCATCAGCTCCACCTCTTTTTGAGTAATTCCATGGTGAAGCAGAGTAGCTATGAATAATCTCATGCCTTCCACAGGTAACGGGTTCTGGGGTTGCCCCAGGTCAGTGCTGACTATGCAATGTTCAGGGCCGATTGTCTGTATTGTCTGCAGCTATCGAGTGCCGGATCATGGCAGAATTCATTTGGCAATATTCCAACCAGGGTAAATTCGATAAACGCTCCCATTGACGCGAGTTCCCGCAAATCATCAATGGTAAAATGGTTTTCTGCAAATTCCTTATCAGTCGGATGAGTTATTACCATTTTCCTTATGCCCACTCTGTGTGCCTCTTTTATAAGAACAAAGGTTTCCCGAGGGGAAATGTGGCCTGTAGCCAGCACCATGTTGTTTTTCTTTATAATCGAAAGTATTCGATCCATTTCAGGGACCAGCTTTCCGGCCTTGTCCAGGAGAGATATGCCTTCACCTTCCAGCGGCAGTCCAAGGGCCCTCATTTTATTGATGGAGTTGGCTGCAGAAAAGGTCGGCATCCACACCACCTTTGCGCCAAGGCCTGCCGCATTCTCAACTGCATGAAAGTTTAACCCGCCCACTCCATAATTAAGGCAGATACTGCCTATGACCTTAATACCCGGTACGAGTTGATTGACTATAATCGCAATGGCGGCAGTATATGAGTGACTCTTAAGCACTATAGCTTTCATACCGGCCTGTTGTGCCTGCTGCGCTGCCTGAATTGCATCAAAGCGGCATGGACCTGCGCTCGGACCGGGATGCATGTGCATATCTATTGAATCCCTTACCAGGTGATCTAAGTTAATAAATTCCATATCAATACTCCTTGTTTTAATAACGACCATATTCTTTGATTGATTTAAGCATGGCCTGGATATCCTCTATCTTTGAGTTATTTGGAATCAGTACAGCAAGCATCAACCCGCCGCCCTTGCCGCATTTATCTATAATATCCTTAAGGAAGGATTCCAGTTTGCTTATCGGCCATATCCTGCTGGAATTAGGACACCGGACCAACAGACTTGTATGACCTCCGAGCATTTCCTTTGCCCGTGCCGCATCTTCGGCATCTGTTGAAGCCATGATCTTCCCCTTCGGCAGTTCAAGCATGCATTCCAGTCTGTCGCCGAATCTGGCTTCAAAGAACGGCACAGGGACGTAACCCAGATCCACGTGGGTTTGCAGGGATTTCTTCAGTCCCGGCCAGTAAAACTTCTTAAATTGTGCATCGGACATGAAATTCGGATCTCCCCTCCAGAGGGGCATAGCAATCTTTTGAGGATAGTCCCGGTGCGTGGTATCAGCGGGAATCGATCGGCGATGCGTCTTTCCAGAATCACCTCACAGGCCCGGAGCAGCTTGTCAGGCTGACGGTACATATCCAGCATTGAGCCTTTCATGCCCCTGAGGAAGCTTGTAACGGTATCAAAGGGCGCACCGCCCACACCGCCGGGCGCAAAGCTGGCAAAGGGAGGAAATCCCAGTCGGGCAAACTCTCCCTGGGCATCGCCTACAATTTTGTAAAATTCCGAAACCTGCCTGCCGGCCTCAGCCAGACGCCTCGCCATTTCAAGAAACTCCGGACCGGCAAATAGAGGCGTCAGCACTTCGAACCCCATTAACAAATTATCCAGGGGAGGAAGTTTGGCCAGGGGTGCCAGGGCACCGTATACGCGGGGAAGATAGCAGCGAACCATGAAACCCGAAGGGTCATTCAGGAACATGTCATACTCATCCGCCTTCATGTATTCCCCTTCGATAAACTGATATTCATAATTATCAGGCACAGGACCGCCGGGCCATATACAGTTTTTAACATCCATCGTGGTCATGGCCGCCCCGCAGAACGGGAAGCCCGCCTCGCTCATGTCCGGTTCCAGGTCCATGGCTACCTTTCGCATTGTCCTT
This sequence comes from uncultured delta proteobacterium, assembly GCA_963776085.1. Classification (GTDB taxonomy): domain Bacteria; phylum Desulfobacterota; class DSM-4660; order Desulfatiglandales; family HGW-15; genus CAVZMS01. The sequence continues at coordinate 9,857 of CAVZMS010000051.1, read as the reverse complement.
TTTAGTGAGAGGGGATCGTAATAGGAGGTCGAATTGGGTATCCCATAATATGCCTGAGTATCGATTAGGACTAAAAATGGTACACGGTCCGGCTCCCTTAACTCGATTACATCCCTTACTCTTTTCGTTCTTTCGGCATAAAGCTGTTCCACTGTTTTTCCGGTCTGTTGCTCAATTTGCTCCTTGAGAAGTAGATTTTCTTCCTGGTATTTTTCTATCTCATCCGGGGATATCATTATCTGCTCTCCTCTTAATATTATAAAACACTTTTTTATGCTTGACGCCTCAAGTTTATAAGATGCATTATACTTTATTATCAGCTATTTATGAATTTGCAAGGAAATTGATGATATGCCTGGAAATGTTATTATTTATATCCCCTAAAAGGAGGTACAAATGGCCATTGAATTCACTAAAACCGAAGCTAAAGATTGGGCAAAACTGCATTTAAAAGGACTTGAGACCGTTATTTTCCCATCATTTTCCCCTGATCTTGAAACGCTGGATGAGGAAGGTATCAGGTATGATGTCAACCACATTATTGCCAACGGTTTTACCTCGATCATGGTTTCACCGGAATCCTGCGGCATGACATTCGAAGAACGTAAAAAATTGGTTGAAATAGTCTGTGATGAAGCCAAAGGCAAGGCACATGCTTCGGTCGCGGTAATGCAGGACACTGTAGAGCAGGATATAGAGATGCTCAGGCATATTGAAAAGGCAGGCGGAACATTCGCTACGCTTGGCCACCCGATACAATACTATCCCCGCTCGATAGAGGATATCTATCAGATGTACAAATATATGTGCGACTCCACCAACCTCGGGATCGTTCTTTATACAGGCAGGCTTCATACAAGAAAATACCATCCAAGCTATTTCCCTCCGGAACTTCTGCCGAGAATTGCCGACATACCGAACGTTGTAGCCATGAAGGTCGGTGGAGGCAGTTCTATGGCCATTACAGTCATGTCTTTTAGGCTATGCGGGGACAGGATCCTTGTCAACGATCCCATGCCCGACAGATGGTTTATTACGATCCCTGAATACGGCCAGCAATGGTCCGGAGCAGGTCCTTTTTACTGTATGCAGACCCCGGAAAACCCGCGAATGGTCAATATATTCAACCTCCTTACAAAAGGCGAAATCGATAAAGCAATGGACATTTACTGGGAACTCGCACCGTTGACAGAAGGAGGGCCAGGGCTTGAAGCTGCCTATTTTCACTCCGGTATTGTAATGGCCCACACAGACAAATATGCACACTGGTGCAACGGAGGAAACGGCGGAAGCATCAGGCAGCCTACAGGCAGGCTTTATGATTACCAGAAAGAGAGGATCAGGGCGGGCCTCAGGGCAATAGGGCTGACCCCGCGCGAACCTGAAGAAGAATTCTATGTGGGCAGGGTAAATTATGCAAAAGGCGCCAGATTAAAGGCATATGTATAAAACGATTTATATGTCTGATGTTTTACACCCATGTAAACAACAAGGAGGCAAGAAGTGGAATTTACAAAATCGGAAGCAAAGCAGTGGGCAAAGGAGCATTATCACGGTTTATGCGGCACAACCAGCCCTTCATTCACGCCTGACCTCAATGAATTGGATGAAGAGGGAATCCGGCATGATGTAAGGAATAACATCGCTAAGGGCGTATTCAGCGTTTTCTGCCAGGTTGAAATATGCGCCCTAACCTTTGAGGAGCGAAAAAAATACCTTAAAATAGTATGCGATGAGGCAAAGGGTAAAGTACTCGTCTCCATGTTTTCCGGTATCGACACTATTGAGCGGGATATTGAGTTGCTTCAATATTTTGAAAAAATAGGAGGGACCCATACGCTCCTGGGCTGGCCGGGCATGTTCTACGCGAAATCAGAAGAAGACATCTACAACGCTACAAAAATATTGTGCGACTCGACCAGTCTGGCGGTCGATCTCTGGCCCAAACCATTTTTTGACTTCGGCAGGTTCCACCCAAGCAAGTTCAATCCGGCCCTTATTGAAAGAATCACAGATATTCCCAACATCGTGGCAATCAAGTCATATTTAGAGGATGGGATAGGTAAATGGGCCGAGGTATATAATCGGGTTGGCGATAAAATACTGTTTCAATCCGCGGAACCTTCAGAGTGGCCTATCACAGTCGTTCAATATAAACAACAATGGGCGGGCCCGGCTGATTATATTATTTTCGACCAGGCCGGCAATAATTCGCGCGCCCTGAAGATGTTTAACGAGTTCCTGAAAGGTAAATTTCTTAAGGCCATGGATATTTACTGGGAGCTGGCCCCAATTACCCTGGATGCCAGGGCCGTGGCCTTTCAGGCCGGTATGCTGGGCATGAAATACCTGCAATGGCTGGCCGGCGGCAATGGCGGTATGTTCAGGAAGCCAAGCGCGCTTATTTTCCAGCATCAGAAAGACGCCATGAGGGCAGGCGTTAGGGCCGCGGGAATAAGCCCGCCTGAAAATGAAGAGGAATTCTATATCGGCCGTCTGAATTATGCAAAAGGCATGAGGCTGAAATATTAAAAGCAGGCTAATAACATGGGCCATAAAGAGGCACTGGTAAACCAACCCCTAAGGCCCTGAGATCCGCTGCTTATCCAGTAGAGTCATAATTTTCTGCAAATGTAGTTGGATAGATGGGCTGTCGGTACTTGTTCCGGTTATATATGGAGGTATATAATAGTGGGTGTATAATCCAGAAAAAATAGAAAAATAAAGGAGTCTAAAGATCGACATGACGAGTGAAAGAATAACTGTGTTGAGACCGCAAGGCAAAGCTTCTCCAATACAATTGGTGCCTATGGCACCTCGGCTTGGTACCCTCGAAGACAAAACAATATACATCGTAGACATGAATTTCCCACGAACGCATCAATTCTGGGAAGAGATGCAAAAAATGCTTGCCGGCAGACATCCCGGGGCGACCTGGGTTCTCAGGACTAAAGCAGGAACTTATTTTCATAATGACCCGGAACTGTGGGCTGAAATTAAGGAAAAAGGCGATGGAGTGATAATAGGTATCGGTCAGTTAGATACCTGTGCGCCGTCGGTCATCATATTTTGCTCGATATTGGAAAAATTAGGGGTGCCAACGGCACCTGTTGTCACAGAGGCATTCCCGGGACTCATAAAGAACTTTGCATATAAGAAGGGAATGCCCGAACTTCGATTTACCTTCGTACCCCATCCTTTCGCAAATAGACCACTCGATGTACACCGGAGATATCTGGAGGGTAACGACCCAATAAGCGGCAAGCCAGTTTTAGATGAAATTGTTGAGGCATTGACCAAACCTATCACTGATAAGGAAACGAAGACAGGGATTATAGATAGGTCAATGCCAAGGTTGTTAGAGCCTGATACCACGGAGAATCTGGAGCGCCTCTTTCTTGAAAAGGGCTGGACTGATTATCTTCCGATAGTGCTTCCTACAGAAGAAAGAGTAGCCGAGATGCTCAAAGGGACAAGCCATAAACCTGATGAAGTGGTTGGCATTATGCAACCCATACCTCCCAACGAGGTCTGGGAGCGTCGCATAAAGCAGCTTGGCGCTGGTGTGAGAAGAGGAAATGAGAGAGATTTCCCGGTAATTATGCAGCCCTCGCCTCCTCATGAGGCGTGGGAGTACACCGTAGAGCATATCGCCATTAACGCCGTGATGGCAGGAGCCAAACCAGAGCATTTACCGGTAATATTGGCCATAGCATCGACAGGGGTAACTTCGCTGTTCAGTTCCGCGACTTCTATGACCAGGATGGTCGTCGCTAATGGGCCTATACGAAAAGAGATAAATATGAATTGTGGCCTGAGCGCCCTGGGTCCGTTTAATCAGGCTAACGCTGTCATTGGAAGGGCCTGGACACTCATATCCAAGAATCTGGGAGGATCGATACCGGGTGAAACTTATCTGGGTGATTTAGGCAATAATACCAACTACAATAATAATTGTTTCGCAGAGAACGAGGAGGTACTGCCCGAAGGATGGAGTCCTTTACATGTACAAAAGGGTTTTAAATCAGATGAAAGCGCTGTTAGTCTTCTGGGTGGTTGGAGTCTGCTTAATTATGCCGCTTATAAACCACATCCACATCACGAAATAATGAAGCGGCAATTGATAAGTTTTGAAACCAGTGGAGCCGGCACACATCACACTCCTGGAATAAATCCCGGAACTCAAGCTACTCTTTTGTTAAGCCCAATAACGTCTAAGGATCTTAAGAATGAAGGTTTCGATAGCAAGGAGCAGTTAAGCCAATGGCTTAAGGAAAATACCTATATGACTCTTTGGAACTATTGGGCAGCTATGCCTGATGACCTTGAATCCGGCAAGGCAGGTAAAGAGCCATTTTTGTCTTTGTTGAAATTTCCCCCGGAGGCGAACTCACCACGACCACTTATCCTGCGCGATGTCCCGGTTGAGATAGTGGTAGTTGGAGGGGGAACCGATGCATTTTGGATGGCTGGAGATCTTTCTTGTATGGCGTCAGCATCAGTAGATGCATGGAGGTAATAACACAACGAATTCCCGCCCTGTTTTTTACAGGTTCTGTTGCGGAATAATATTTATACACATTGCATTCAAAGATAATTCCACTGCTTACCGGATAAAATCAGTAGCTTGTGCTAGCGACCTGATTTGGTCAATGTGGCTCCTCTTATCAACTTTGTCTTGTGTGCCGTTCGAAAATACGACATTCCAAAAGAATAACCCGGTATACTACCGGACACGACGATATGAATGTCTTCCGGGTTTACGACAGGGACCTTTCCTCCCGGTTTGAGGGATTCTTTAATTACTGGTAAGCGGTCTTCAGGAATTGCATCGTGTGGATAAAATATGTCTATATCGGGAGGTTTGGTGTTAATCCTGTCATTTATACCCTGTATTTCCTGTTCACTGAGTTCTTCGTACGGCACTCTGGTGTTCTCATATATGTAATCTCGCAGACTTCGTTTGCTATTATAGCCGATACGTTGCAGCATAATAGCCATTTCGGGATGAATGACTATTATGTGTTTTCTGAGATGAGCCATGGGATTAGCCACCCCAACCTTGTATTGAGCAAACGTGCCACGGTCAGCGGAGACATCTTTCACTATGCTGTCGAGGATCTGCTTTACATCCCAGGGTTCAACCACTCCTCCGCCATATATCCTCGTACCTATACCGCCCATGACGGTGTCCACGGTCACGCAACTGTCTTCCGGCTTGTAACCAAGGCCCACGTTAAATGTTTCCCAGGGGCTCTGCTCCAGATTTTCGGCGAAAGTGTAGAATGTATGCGAGGACGGGCGGCCGATCAGCGCCATATCGATCTCTCCAGGCCACAGATAACCGATGTTAATCAGGCTCAATCTTACGGCGCGACCGATTGTATTGTTGGCCCGCCAGCCGTGACCCAGTAAGCCTACGCCGGAATTCATGTTAAGTTCTTTGCCAAGAGGCCCGCTTACCATTATCATAAGAGTGAAGGAACCTTCCGAACTCATCATGTGAGTGTAAGTGCTCTCTTCAGTCAGGCATTCCATTGCTGCAATTATCACCGGCAGATATTCAGGCTTTGCACCCGCCATCACCGCGTTAATAGCTATCTTTTCAACAGTAGCGATACCGTTTCGGTAAGGTACCAGGCCGATAACTTCGGCGGGGGAACGCTTGGTCCCTAACAGCATCCGCTTAACGGCCTGTTCCGTAGGAGGTATCAGGGGCAAACCATCGCCCCAATGGCTATCAAGATATAACTGGTTGAACGATTCGAGGGCGGACTCATAGTCATCCGCAGTTATCTTGACTGTTTTGTCTGTCTTTTTTGGCGCCTTTAGCCTCGGGTTTTTCTCCTCCTGTGTCATGGGCCGGGTTAAGGCGTCGATAATACCGTCAATAGACGCTTCGGCAATAGGTCTTATACTTTCCACTGTCGACCGGTTCGGGTAATAATCTATGGAAGGCAGGCTTATGATACGCACTGCCGGCATTCCAGCGTCCTCGGCTGACATTTTAGAAGTATGAATAGCGTTATCACCGATCACGAAAACGCCGGGCTTGCCAAGTTTTTCCAGTGCGACTACCTGCCGGCACTGAATCCATCCTCCCATCCCGTTATCGGCTACGCCATAGATAAATGTATCCATTTCTTTCTTTGCTTTCTCCGCCGCTTCAGCATCTCCCCAGACGAGCCGCATAGTCGTCGCCGTTGGATATCTTTTGTTCAGCAGCTCTTCAACTGCGATACAGTATTTATCCCCACCTTTCTTACCATCCCAGATTATTGCGATTTTCTTGCCTGCGAGATCTTTTACACGAGGGTTGACGAGCCCTGAAGGTGCCGGGACTTCAACCATACCCTGGGGATTTAAACACACCAATGAGATTTTTTCTTTCAATTTTTTCAACCTTTCTTAAAATATCATTTATATAGTAAGGCAAAAGCCACGCTTCTATAAATTATACATAATTGAAGTCGTGGAAATAGGGTTCAGTACGTCCCCTATTTCTGAAATGAGAATGAATACCTGTTACCATTCTGAAAGTGCTGCCGCATTGGCACCTGCAATACGGCCTGTCACCAGACACTCGGAGTTATTCCCACCGCCATTGTACATCCACCCCCAGAATGATCCCAGTTCACCTGCACTGTATAATCTCGGAATGGCATTTCCAAATGGATCAACAATCTGACATGATGCATTTCGCCTTGGTCCGCCCTGCGTATTATACATAACAGGATAAATCTTCAGGGCCACATAGGGTGGCTGATCTATCTCTGTTCAGGTTTGCCTTTGGCCTTGCAAAATCGGAATCAATGCCTGTGTCACAGAATTGATTATAGGTTGTGATTGTTTTTTCCAGGGAGTCTGTTTTATGTCCAGTTTATCAGCCATTCCTGATAGTGTCTCCCTTGATAATCCAGCCTTTTTCTATTTCAGCACTGTTATCCTGGCTCCATTTATATTCTGAATACCAGTTATACCAGCCGAATTTCATTCCTGATGGAAACAAGTGGACTTTTGAGGGCTCTTGCAGTCCAGAATAGCATAACATGGGATACGCGTGAAACTCTGTGTGTTTAAAGTGTCAAAGAAGACAAGGTGCTCCTTTTCCCCTAATCCATGACGACCCTGAATGGATTCATTCATAAAACGCTTTCCCTGCTGGTCTGTCAGTATGTAAGTGGAGCCAAACAGCGACGCTGATACCGGCACATTGCCCAGGTAGTCGTCATCAACGAGAATGGCGCCAATACCGGCCAGGGCGTTGTTCATGTGCCAGAGGTCCGCTCCTGCCTGCTGGGCCATCCTGATGCCATCCCCTGTATTGTATGTGGTACCCCGGCCATACATCGGCCATCCGGGCAGAAATTGCTGCTGGATATCTTCGGCAAATTCAAAACCTCCGCAGGCCAGAATAACGCCTCGTCCGGCCTTTATGGCAAGTTATCTTCCCTTCTGACTCGGCCTTTACACCGATAATTTCTCCTTTCTCATTCCGGACCAGTTCCTTTGCAGGCGTCCGGTACAGTACGGGTATGCCACGGTCCTTAACCTGTTTCCGAATGGGTAAATAGAGGGTCCCTCCAAAGGTGCCCCTGCCATTGCCCCATGTCCTCACTGTTTCGCTGCCAGGAAGTTCAGGATACTCAGGCTGAAACATGCCCAGCGGGGTTGGTTCAACTCCAAGTTTTTTGAGCCATTCGTTGTTTTCAAACATCCCCTGAGCCAGAACTTTTATACTTTCCCGGTCTGTCAGACCGTAACAGAGCGCAGTAATATATTTGACTGCTTCACCCACATCTGTCGGCGTCCACCACATATTGCCTGATACCTTGCTGTTTCCGCCCTCAAGCTCTTCCGGCGCTTTCTCAAGAATCAGGACCTTTGCACCTGCATCATGAGATGTTATTGCCGATGCAAGTCCGGCGAATCCGGTCCCGACAATCAGCACATCGGTCTCTTTGTCCCATTTTAAAGAGGAGGCAGCTTCCCGGCTTATGGCAGGTTCCGCATTAAGCCCGACTATAGCTGCAGCGCCTATGCTGACCGAGGTTGTTTTTATAAAATCCCTTCTCGATAAATTGCACTTTTTCCTTTCTTCATGCTTCATCCTGTTAACTCCCTTTTAATCCTTTTTTTTGTTGATTTGTCCTGGCAGTGGAGCCCCGCCGATTGAAGTCGGCGGCACCAAGGCTCCAGCTTCGGCGAAACCCGCCATTGCCAAGTACCCTTTCCGCATTTATCCGCCAACTGAAGTTGGCGGCCTTCTGCGAAGGCGGGTAAACTATTCCGTAGGCAAATAGGCCTAAATAATGTATATAGGTATATAAAAGGCATAAATGTGTCAATAAAATCATCGGCACAGGATACAACTGAGTGCCTTTTTTCATGGAGAAAATCGATACGATATAGGGTTTAGACGATTAATTTTTCACAGCCCTTTAAAATACTGAAGGAGAAAGATCATGAAACAATATTTGACTGCTCTTGTGCTGTTGGTGGCTTTTTGGGGTTCAATATGCCTGGCCCAGACAAGCCAGATTGAAATTATTGATGACTGGAAACCCTCCACCCTTAATCAGCCCGGACAGGAGTACCCCCAGGTCAATTCCCAGGGCTACGCGAGATTCCGCATCGTTGCGCCCGAGGCCAAAGGCGTAAGCGTGAGTCTGGGGCTGGGCGGACGCGGGGGCACAACTCTCACTAAGGCCGCGGACGGCGCCTGGGAGGGCACCACTGAAGGTCCGCTGGATGAAGGCTTCCACTATTACCGTATCACCGTAGACGGAGGTATATTTAACGATCCGGGCACTTTGAACTTCTACGGTTCTACACGCTGGGAAAGCGGTATAGAAATCCCCGCCCATGACAGGGACTTCTACGCCCTTAAAGACGTTCCGCACGGCCGGGTGCAGCAGATTCTCTTCCCTTCGAAGAGCACCAATACGTCACGCCGCGCATTTGTCTACACTCCGCCCGGCTACGACAAGGACCTGACCAGGCGATATCCGGTGCTGTACCTTCAGCACGGCTGGGGCGAGGATGAAACCGCCTGGAGCAACCAGGGTCACGCAAATCTGATCATGGACAACCTGATTGCCGAAGGGAAAATAAAACCATTCCTGATAGTGATGACCTACGGCATGACCAACGATGTCCGTATCGGAGGTCTCGCAAACTTCAAGATCGATCCTTTTCAGACGGTTCTTGTCGACGAGCTTATCCCATACATAGATGCCAATTTCCGCACGCTTTCTGATCAGCCCCATAGGGCCATGGCCGGCCTGTCCATGGGCGGCATGGAAACCAGATGGATCACACTGGCAAACCTGGATAAGTTTTCCCATATCGGCCTGTTCAGCGGGGGGAGTATTTCTATGGAGGATGTCAACAACACCCAGGGCTTTAAAGAGAAAGTCAGGCTGGTCTTTGTCAGCTATGGCAGCCGCGAACTTGGCCAGAATCAGTTCGGGGGCCGCAGTCCCTTTGGCGGCGACCCGAAGGAAAATGATGATGCGTTAAAAAAGGCAGGTATAAACAGCGTATTCTACGTATCACCGGATACAGCCCATGAATTCCTGTCATGGAGGCGCAGCCTGCGCGAGTTTGCTCCTCTGCTGTTTCAGGACTAGTTTGTTATACACACTGTTAGGTTACCAGCCGGAAGTGGCCCCAAATGGCGCATTAACCATTACGGCTTCAATAGAGAGTATTTGTCCGTTGACAATTTTAAACATCTCAGCCAGTAACAGGGATCGGGGTTTATAAAACCGGGTCGGCAGTTGATCAAAAGGTGTTGGAAAATATTTAAAGTTTTCTTTTTTCCCCGGCATATCAAAAGTGACTATTCCAAATAC